>NZ_JAUFPM010000017.1:0-493971 GCF_030409265.1 Halomonas sabkhae | reverse complement strand
TGCGCTATTACATCTGTGAGTATTATGATGGAATCCGTGCTCACGAGACTCTGGGCGGAGTGGCGCCCAGAGCCTATGAGTTAGCGGCTTGAGACAAGGTGTCTACTTTTTCGGGGTCACACCAGCTCTTCCCTCTTCCCTCTTCCCTCTTCCCTCTTCCCTCTTCTGTCTTCCCTCTTTCCCCCTCACACCTTCAACTTCCAACCCAGGCTCTCCCCGGCCCGCATGGGCACGATGTCCTGATCCGGGACATACGGCAACGACTCGGGGACCGTCCAGGTCTCGCGTTCTAGGGTCACGCTCTCGGCATTGCGCGGCAGGCCATAGAAGTCCGGCCCGGCGTGGCTGGTGAAGGTTTCCAGCTGGCCCAGCGCGCCGGCCTGCTCGAAGGCCGTGGCATAAAGCTCCAGGGCCACCGGCGCGGTGTAGGCACCGGCACAGCCACAGGCACTTTCCTTGTCGCCCTTGGCATGCGGAGCGCTGTCGGTGCCCAGGAAGAACTTGCCACTGCCTCCGGTCGCGGCCTCGATCAGGGCCTGGCGATGCCGCTCGCGCTTGAGGATCGGCAGGCAGTAGTAATGCGGCCGGATGCCGCCCACGAGCATGTGATTGCGATTGAACAGCAGGTGGTGCGCGGTGATGGTGGCGGCCACATTGCCCGGCGCCGCCGTGACGAAGGCCGCGGCATCGGCGGTGGTAATGTGCTCGAACACCACCTTGAGCGTCGGATGACGATCCAGCAGCGGCTTCATGACCCGCTCGATAAAGACGGCTTCACGATCGAAGATATCGATGTCGGCATCGGTGACCTCGCCATGCACCAGCAACGGCATGCCCAGCCGGGCCATGGCGCCGATGGCCGCATCGCAATGGGCCAGGTCGGTGACGCCGGCTGCCGAGTTGGTGGTGGCGCCGGCGGGATACAGCTTGACCGCCTGCACCTGGCCACTGGCATGGGCCCGCTCGATTTCCTCGGCACTGGTGTTATCGGTGAGGTAGAGCGTCATCAGCGGCTCGAACGCCTCGCCGTCGGGCACGGCCGCCAGAATACGCTGACGATAGTCGAGCGCCTGCTGTGTGGTGGTGACCGGTGGCTTGAGATTGGGCATGATGATGGCACGGCCCATCTGGCGGGCACTGGCCGGCACCACGGCAGGCAGCACCTGGCCGTCCCGGAGGTGAAGGTGCCAGTCGTCCGGGCGTGTCAGGGTGATCGAGTTCACGGCATATCCTGTTATCGACGTGGATTCATGGCGACGAGTATACCGCAATGTCGCCTGCCTCCGGAGCCGCCCGAGCAGGGAAAATACTTCCCTTGCGGGGTCGGCTGCGGTGGCCGTCGCGGCACTGCGGCAAGCAAAAGACCGAGGGAATCACGCTCAGAAAATGCTTCACGCCGTGATGATTTGACGTATCATCCCCGGCCTGAGCAACGCCACGAGGACACCATGCCGAAGGTACGCTATTACGCCGATCTCGTCGCCATCCTGGCCGGCCTGATGTGGCTGATGGTCTATTGGTCGATCAGTTACACGGTGCACATCGGCAATATCGAACCGACCCTTGCTGCCATGCTGATGGCCGGCAGTCTCATCATGATCAGCTTCGTGCACCGCCCTTCGCGCGTGATGCTGAGCCGCTATCATGTGCGCAAGCGCCGCACCGAGATGTGGATGCATATCCTGGTGTTGCCACTGGCACTCGCCTTTCTGATGGCGATCGGCATCGATTACTGGATCACGCTGCTGAACGGCGAGCAGAAGCTTTTGTTGTTCAACGTCCTGGCGACAGCGGGCTGGCTGGTGTTCATCTTCACCCTGGCCATCAAGTTGCTGATCCATACCTTCCTGGAGCGCCGGAAGGCCAGGCAGCGTGCCAAAGCCGGATAACACCGGCCACTTGTAACGCCTCGCCGGCCGCCACCTACCGCCACGGCGGCCGAGCATCCGCGCCCGGCTTCCGGCTAGAAGCGGTCCAGGCGATACGGCGCCATCTCGATATCCGGCGTCTCACCGGCGATCATCTGTGCCAGCAACTGCCCGGTGGCCGGCCCCAGGGTGAAGCCGTGGTGGCCATGGCCGAAGGAGCACCACAAGCCGCGCTTGCCCGGCGCCGGCCCGACCACCGGCTTCATGTCCGGCATGCAGGGACGCGCCCCCTTCCAGGGCACCGCATCGAGTCGTTCGCCCAGGGTCAGCAGCTCATTGGCTCGCCCTTCCGCGGCGGCCAGCTGTGCATGGTGCGGCGGCGCCTCGAGTCGCTCCAGCTCGGCCCCGGTGGTCAGCCGAATGCCGGCCTTCATGGGCGCCATCACATAGCCGACCTCGGCATCCATGACCCAATGCCTGAGGGTTGCCCCCTCGGCCCCGGCATAGTGCATGTGATAACCGCGCTTGACGAACATGGGGGCCGACAGCCCCAGGTGCTCCAGCCAGGTTCGCGACCAGGGTCCCAGCGCCAGCACCAGGTCTTCGGCATGATGGGTTTGCGCGTCGACATCCACCTGCCAGCCGTCGGCATCCTGCCGAACATCCTGAACCTCGCCGAGCAGCAGGCGCCCGCCCTCGGCCTCGAAGGCCCGGGCATAGGCCTGAACGAGGGCACCGGGATCGGCGACCGTCCACGAGTCCAGCCAGTGAATCGCCCCCGCGCAGCGATCGGTCAGATCCGGCTCCAGTTCCGCCAGCTCTCCGGCATCCAGATGACGGAAGTGGACGCCATACTCCGCCCCCATCTGCCGGGCCCCTTCAAGGCGCTCGGCGAGCTTGTCGGCGCTGCGATAGACCTCCAGCCAGCCATCCCGGCCGACCAGCGACTCCGCCCCGGCAGCCTCGATCATCTCGCCATGCGCGTCCAGGCAACGCTGAATGAGGGCAGCATATTCCGGCACCAGACGCGCGTAGCGACTGCCGCCGGAATTTCGCCAGTACTGAAACAGCGGCAAGGCCGCGCGCCACATGCCACCCGGGCGATAGCGAATATCGACCTGACGGTTGGGCAGGACGCGGATCAGGGTGGCCAGATCGCGCGGAAACGGATAAGGCCGCACCGCTTCGCGCTGAATCAGGCCGGCATTGCCGAAGGACGTCTCCTGCCCCGGCGCCTGGCGGTCGATCAGGGTCACGTCGAAGCCCCGCCGAACCAGATACCATGCCACCGACACGCCGATCATGCCCGCCCCCAGCACCGTCACTTGCCGCGCCATCCGTCTCTCCTCGCTTGCCAACGCCTGTCGAAATCCCGACCGCTGCCTCATGCACACGGCAGGGTCGCGGCTGCCATTCTATCAGGCCGAGACGCCTGGCATACCAACACTTTCCGCCCGGTGCAGTCCGTCCTGTCCGATCCGGAAACCTCAGGATGAATCCCCAGCGGCGCGCTGCTGTTCCTCGTGGCGCGTGCGCACGAAATCGGCATGGCTCACATGGAGCAGTTCGGCCAGGCGGCGGATGCGATGCTCTTCCAGGGCGTCCTTGTGTCCATCGGCGTAGGCCAGGGCCCACATCGCGCGCACCAGTTCGATGCGTGACTCTGCGTCGCACTCGTCACGGATCAGGCGCACGAAACGGTGATGGTCCACCGAGGCTTCGGTTTCCTGCTGGGCCAGCTCCATCAGCTCGCTCAGCGCCTCCTCCTCGAGCCCGAAACGTTGACGCAGCTCCTCGCGCAAGGCCTCGAGCTCGGAGGGCTCGAGGCGGTAGTCGGCGCGCATCACCTCGCATAACAGGGCCGCGGTGGCCAGCGCCAGGCTCGGCGGCTCCGCGGAGGACGACTGCGCCGTCATGTCGTTGATCCAGCGTTGCAATGAGGCCAGCATGACAAGACTCCTGTTGCTCATAATGGGCAAGCGTTGCAGCCCGACGAGGCAGACGCTTCATGCACGGATCGACCGCGGAATCGCCATCGGGTTCCCCGTCCGTGCCCGGCGCCGCGCGCTCCAGACAACGCACGCGACGACGCCCGGCTCGAGCCGGCACAGGCGCCGAAGCCTGCCGGGCTCGATGCCTCTCCATTCATTGCCCCGCGAGAGATGACATGCCACGTTTTGCCGACCACCTGTATCATCCCGGCCCCGATAACCCCTTTCCCGGCATCTGGGTGCTGCAACGCCGCCTGGGGCGCACCATTCCCCACCGGCTGGGCTCCAACGAGGGCCTGGACATGCCGCATGCGGCGCTGCGCCGCCACTTCGGCGATGCCATGGTCGAGCATGCCTATTGTTACGGGGATTCCGAGGCGCTCGGCGTGCGTGAGCGCCTGTCACGGCAGCAGGGCATTCCGCTGGAGGCGTTGCTGGTGGATGCCGGCGCCGACAGCCTGCTGGCCCTGGCGCTGCGTGCGGTGGCGATGCCCGACGAGACGGTGATCAGCTCGGCCGGCACCTACCCCACCTTCGGGTATTTCGCCCGTGGCCAGGGCTGCCGGGTGGTCGAAGTGCCCTACGCCGAGGACCAGGACCGCCTGGCCCCTGACCTGCAGGCACTCGCCGAGGCGGCCCACACGCAGCACGCCCGACTGGTGTACCTGGCCAATCCGGACAACCCCAGCGGCCACCTGCATGACGACGAGGCGGTGAAAAAGCTGCGCGAAGCGCTGCCGGAGGATTGCTGGTTGCTGCTCGACGAGGCCTATCACGACTTCCGTTCGGATGCCGATACGCCCTTCGGGCGCGAGGTGCTACCCGGTGTGATTCGCTGCCGCACTCTGTCCAAGGCGCACGGCATGGCCGGCATGCGCATCGGTTACGCGATTGCCGAAGCAGATACCCTGGCCATGCTGATGAAGGTGCGCATTCACTATGCCGTCTCGACCCTGACCCTGGCCGCCGCCGAGGTGGTGCTGGATCACCCCGCCGAGACCCGGCAGCACATTGCCGATGTCATCGCCCGCCGCGAGGCACTGGCCGATCACTTTCGCGCACTGGGCGCCGAGGTACTGCCGAGTGCCACCAATTTCATCGGCATCCGCCTGCCCAGCGCCGAACTGGCCGGGCAGGTCCACGCAGCCCTGCTGGACGAGGGCAAGCTGATCGCCCGACCGGCACATCCCGATCTGGGCCATGTGCTGCGCATCTCGGCGGTAGCCGATGCGCTGACGCCCGGCCGCCTGACGACACTGGAGCGCGCCCTGCAGGACGGATGACTCGGCGCTCAGGGAAACGCTGAATAAATAGCTGAGCATAGTGAAGCGCAAGGCGCACGGAGCACAGAAAGCGAGACATAACAAATAGTTAGGCGAGCTTTCGCGCACCGCGTACAAATTCGCCGGGAGCGAATTTGAACCGTCCGCAGACGGGCCCGGAGGGTAGCCGCCAGGGATGGCGGCTATAGCGCAGCGATTTGCATGCGCAGGCATTTAAGCAGTGTTTCCTCAGACGGGTTGGTGCAGCGAATCACCACGCCCCACCGCGTAATACATCAGGCCCGCCCGGCGAACGGTCTCGGGGTTGTAGAGGTTGCGGCCGTCGACGACCACCGGCATGCCGAGCCGGGTCTTCAGCCAGTCAAAGTCGACCATGCGGAAGACCTTCCACTCGGTGCAGATGACCAGCGCCTCGGCCCCTTCGACGGCGGCCTCGCGTGTCTCGGCGAGAGTCAGGTCATCACGCTGGCCGTAGATTCGCCGGCACTCGTCCATGGCCTCCGGGTCGAAGGCGCGCACCCGCGCCCCGACCCGCCACAGCGATTCCATCAGGAGGCGACTCGGGGCGTCCCGCATGTCATCGGTATTGGGCTTGAAGGACAGGCCCCAGACGGCAATGGTGCGTCCGGCCAGATCACCGTCGAAGGCCCGCTCGAGCTTATCGAACAGCGTCTGCTTCTGGCGCTGGTTGACGCCTTCCACCGCGCTTAGCAGTTCCGCCTGATAGTCGACATCACCGGCCGTGCGCGTCAGGGCACGCACATCCTTGGGAAAACAGGAGCCACCGTAGCCACAGCCAGGGTAGATGAAGTGATAGCCGATGCGCGGATCCGAGCCGATACCGCGCCGCACCTGCTCCACATCGGCCCCCAGGCGTTCGGCCAGGTTGGCGATCTCGTTCATGAAGCTGATCTTGGTGGCGAGCATGGCATTGGCCGCGTACTTGGTCAGCTCGGCGGCGCGCACATCCATGAACATCAGCTTTTCCTGGAGGCGAATATAGGGGCCATAGCAGTCCCGCATCAGCTCGCGAACCCGCTCGGAGTCGGTACCCACGACGATGCGCGCGCCGTGGGAGAAGTCCTCGATGGCCGCCCCTTCCTTGAGGAATTCCGGGTTCGAGCAGACCTCGAACTCGAGGCTCGTGCCGCGCTGCTCGAGTACCTCATCGATCGTGTGGCGCACGCGATCGGCGGTGCCTACCGGGACGGTGGACTTGTCGATGACGACCTTGAAGTCATTCATGTGCTGACCGATGGTCCGGGCCACCGACAGCACGTACTGCAGATCGGCACTGCCATCCTCGTCGGGCGGCGTGCCCACGGCAATGAACTGCAGGGTGCCGAACTCGACCGCCCTGGCCGCATCGGTGGTGAAGGAAAGCCGTCCGGCCGCCGTATTGTGCGTCACCAGCTCTTCCAGGCCCGGCTCGTAGATCGGGATGTCACCGGCCTCGAGGCGCGCGACCTTGTCGGCGTCGACGTCCATGCACAACACATCGTGCCCCACATCCGCCAGGCAGGCACCCGTCACGAGGCCCACATACCCCGTGCCGAAAATCGTGATCTTCATTCCCTATTTCCCCAGCAGGAGTCTTGTTCACTGAATATCGCAACGTGGATGCCATGCTAGCCGGCTTTGCCCTGCCATGAAAGCGGCAGGCGCGGCCTGCCCGGCTTCACGGCTCGGCCTGAATCACCAGATTGCGGGGCGTCAGCTGCCGGTCGCAGAAGGTGCCGAGGCGCACCCGAAAGCCCGCTTCCTCCATCAACCTGGCCCGATCCAGCACCAGCCAGACCTCGAGGGGGCGGCGAAACACATGGCGGACCAGCTCGAGACGCGTCACCTCGGCCAGTCGCCGCCAGCCCTCGGCTTCGTGAGTCGCCCAGTCGGCACCGGGCGGTAACACCACGCCCTTGCGTTCGGCGGCCCAGCGACAGAAGTCGGCAAAGCGGTCCGGCAGCCGCCCATAGGCCAGGCTGGGCACCGGCAGGTAGCGGTCGCGCCCCGTGAGCGAACGCTGCAGGGCATCGAAGCCCAGGCGCCAGGCATTGGCCAGGCGTCGCTCGCGGCGCACCTTGCCGGGGGCCGTGACGGTCTCCTGCACCGCCATGGCCAGGTCGTCCCGCGACATCGACCAGTTCATCTCGCGGCGGGCCTGACGCGACATCGGCTGGTACCAGGCGTCGGCGGTGCGCTGGTAACAGCAGGGAGCCAGGGTCACGGCACTGCGCCGGCGGGCGGCCAGTTGCAGCAGCCTCACATGCAGATCCCCGCAGGCGTGCAGCGCCATGACACGCCGCTCGTCGTTCAGCCAGCGCTCGGCATCCGCGGCCATGACATCCTGCTGATGCAGCCTTACCGCTGCCGACTGGCGATGCGCCAGCGCCCCGCCCGCCTCGCAGAGCGCAGGCTGCCACTCCAGGGCGTCGACCGGTCTGTCATGCCAGCGCGCCAGGCCGCGCGACAGATGGCCCTTGCCGGCACACCACTCCAGCAAGGGACGATCCGCCCTGACCAGGGGCGCGAAGGCCTGAATCTGCTGCCACTTGCGCCCGCCGACGAAGACGCCCCAGCTATCGGGCAGTGTCGGCTCGCCGTCTGCAGCGAAATCCGGCAGATCGACCAGAGCGGCCAGTTCCTCGACGGGTAACCAGTGCGCCAGCGCGCTGGCCGAGAGCGGCGCATCCTGCAGGCGCTCGGCCTCGGCATCGGACAAGCCGCGCAGGACCGCGGCCAACTCGCCGTGCTGCGCCTCCCAGGGCAAAACGGGATGCTGGAACGGCAGGGGCTGCCAGACACTGCGCCATGCCCCCAGCACCTCGCCCAGACGGCGCAAGCGTGTGGCGTGGTCTAGCGCCCCGCCGTCAGCGGCCACCGTGACCTCGGAGGCCCGACAGGCCGCATGGCACGGCGTCATATCGCATTGCGCAGTCCCAGTTCATAGGGGTGCGGATCCAGGTAGGATTGTCGGCAGATATAGTCGGAACCATGGCGTTTCAGGTAGTGGTTGAGCAGGCGCATGGGCACCACCAGCGGCACCTGCTCGAGGCGGTATTCCTCGATCGACTCCAGCAGATCGCGCCGGGTCTGGCCATCCAGGGCATGCTTCAGGTAGCCCAGAATATGCATCAGGGCGTTGGTATGCGACTTGCGCGTGGCCGGCCGGGCCAGTGCCTGCATGAAACCTTGCAGATAATATTTCTGGGTCTCGGCCAGTGCCCGCTGATGCGCTTCCGCCAGATAGCGCCCCAGCTCGCGATAGGCCGACACCCGGTGGGCCATCAGCAGAAACTTCTGGCGACTGTGGAACTGCAGCATGGCGTGATGACTGGGATCCGGCTCGACGTTGCGCTTCCAGTCATCCAGGGCGTAGATGCGCGAGATGAAGTTCTCGCGCAGCCCCGGGTCATTGAGCCTGGCCTCTTCTTCCAGGGGCAGCTCGGGAAAATGCTCGCGCATGACGCGCACGAAGGCGCCGGAATCCGTGTGACTCGGCATGCCGTTTTCGTGGTAGACCTTGACCCTTTCCAGGCCGCAACTCGGCGAGCCCTTCATGAGAATGAAGCCACGCAGGTGACGATGCGCCTCGACGAAGTCGATGCCGACCTGCTCGATACTCGCCGTGACATCCCGCTCGGTGTTCCGGGTGCCACGCACACGAGGCGTTTCACCAGCGCGGCCGACCAACCGCACGGGCTCCCGGGGAACACCGAGTCCGGCTTCCAGTTCGGGGCAGAAGGTCTCGAAGCGCAGCCGTTCTCCGAGCACCTCCAGGCAGTAGCGCGACCGCTTGTGACCGCCGTTGTAACGCACCTCTGCGCCGGTCAGGCAGGCACTGATGCCCACCGGGATGGCGGTATCAGATGCGGCTTGCTGCATGTCGCACTCCTGTCAGTTTCGGCTTCTCCTCACCACAGGATAACGTCAGACACGGGCTTGCGCGATTGCCGTAGCCACCGGCCGACACCCGCAAGAAGCGAGCAGAGCGCCCTTTCCGAAGCTCATGTTAGCCACCTAACGAATGGCGAACAGTGTTTGATTAGTGTAGAATACGTCGCGATTTCGCCTCATTTCCCCTCCAGACCTCAGGATGCCTCTGTCATGCTGACTCACCATCGTGATCCCTACTGGCCCCGGCACAGCGCCCGGTGGCCAGGTTCTTGCGTGCTCGCTTTCTGCATCTTGCTGTTCAGCCCGCTCGCCCAGGCGGCTTCCGCCGGCGAGCTGGACCTGACCTATACCATCCCCGGCTTTATTGCCGTCACCCTCTTCCTCGCTGCCTATGCCCTGGTCATGGCCGAGGAAAAACTGCACATGCGCAAGTCCAAGCCGGTGCTCGTCGCCGCCGGTCTGATCTGGGCGCTCATCGGCTGGACCTACATGCGCTCGGGCCTGCCCAATGCCGCGGAAGAGGCCTTCAGCGACACCCTGCTGGAATACAGTGAACTGCTGCTCTTCCTGCTGGTGGCCATGACCTACATCAACGCCATGGAGGAGCGCCGCGTCTTCGACAAGTTACGCGCCTGGCTGGTCGAGACGGGCTTCAGCTATCGCTCG
Organism: Halomonas sabkhae; assembly: GCF_030409265.1. NCBI lineage: Bacteria > Pseudomonadati > Pseudomonadota > Gammaproteobacteria > Oceanospirillales > Halomonadaceae > Halomonas > Halomonas sabkhae. Next base: position 484,269 of record NZ_JAUFPM010000017.1, on the reverse strand, counting down.
CTGTTCTGGATCACCGGCATCCTGGCCTTCTGGATCTCGACCATCGCCAACAACCTGACCACCGCCATGCTGATGTGCGCCGTGGTACTCAAGGTGGCCGAGGGCGACAAGCGCTTCATCAACATCTGCTGTGTGAACATCGTGGTGGCTGCCAATGCCGGTGGCGCCTTCAGTCCCTTCGGTGACATCACCACCCTGATGGTCTGGCAGGCCAAGCTGGTCGAGTTCCAGCAGTTCTTCAAGCTGCTGGGACCCTCGCTGGTCAACTACCTGGTGCCGGCCGTCGTCATGAGCCTGTTCATCAAGAACCGCAAGCCGGCGGCCCTGGAAGAGGACATCTGGCTCAAGCGTGGCGCGCGGCGCATCGTCGGCCTGTTTCTGGTGACCATTGTCATTTCGGTGCTCTGCCACACCATGCTCAACCTGCCGCCGGCACTGGGCATGATGACCGGCCTTGGCTTCCTGCAGTTCTTCGGCTACTACCTGCGCCAGAGTCTACCCCGCTCTCTGGAGCGCAAGCGCACGCGCTACAGCCAGCGCGGTGACTGGCGCAAGCTCGAGGCGCTGGGCAGCGTGGTGCCCTTCGATGTCTTCACCCGTGTGGCGCGTTCCGAGTGGGACACCCTGCTGTTCTTCTACGGCGTGGTGATGTCGGTGGGCGGCCTCGGCTTCATGGGCTACCTGAGCCTGTTGTCCGAGACGCTCTACACGGGCTGGGACCCGGTCTGGGCCAATATCGTGCTGGGCATGATCTCGGCAGTGGTCGACAACATCCCGGTGATGTTCGCGGTGATCTCCATGGAGCCCGACATGTCCCTGGGCAACTGGTTGCTGATCACCCTGACCGCCGGCGTCGGCGGCAGCCTGCTGTCGGTGGGCTCCGCCGCTGGCGTGGCCTTGATGGGTCAGGCACGCGGCATCTACACCTTTGCCGGCCACATGCGCTGGGCACCGGTCATCGCCCTGGGCTATGCGGCCAGTGTGGTGGCGCACATGCTGATCAACGCCGAGAGTTTCGCGATCTTCCACTGATGTGCCGGGCAGGGCCCGCCGCTCGGTCTGCCGGGCGGTGGGCCCTGCGGCGCGGGTCATGGGTCAAGCCGTGCCTGGGGCGCGACGCATTCAGGAATGCAGCCGCTTCTCGATGTCCTCCAGAATGCCGGGATCATCGATGGTCGAGGGGACGGCGTAATCCTCGCCATCGGCGATGTCGCGCAGCACCCGCCGCAGGATCTTGCCGGAACGTGTCTTGGGCAGGCGCTCGACGATCTCGGCACGCTGAAAGCAGGCCACCGCGCCGATTCGCTGACGCACCATCTCGACCAGCGCGTCTTCCAGGTCATCGGCCGCGATGCTCGCGCCATCCTTGAGCAACACCAGCCCAACGGGGACCTGGCCGCGCAACTCATCACGCACGCCGATCACGCAGCACTCGGCCACGGCCGGATGCGCCGCCACCACCTCCTCCATCTCGCCGGTGGACAGGCGATGGCCCGCCACATTGATCACGTCATCCATGCGCCCCATGATGAAGACGTTGCCCTGTGCATCGCGGTAACCGCCATCCCCCGAGTAATAGTAGCCGGGCACGGGATCCAGATAGGCGTGGCGAAAACGCGCATCATCGCCCCAGATGGTGGTCAGACATCCCGGCGGCAACGGCAAACGAACCGCCACCTGCCCCTGCTCGCCGGGGCCTGCCGGCTGGCCGCTGGCATCCAGAATGGCCACATCGAACCCCGGCGTGGGCATACCGGCCGAGCCGGGCTGCGTCGGCAGCTTCTCGATCCCCACCGGATTGCAGCAGATGGCCCAGCCGGTCTCGGTCTGCCACCAGTGGTCCAGTATCGGCAGGCCGGTCTTGTCGCTCAGCCATGCATGGGTGGTGGGATCCAGGCGTTCGCCGGCCAGCAGGATGCGTTTCAGGCAGCGGATGTCATACCGGGACAGCTCCCCTGCCTCGGGGTCCTCCTTGCGCACGGCGCGAAACGCCGTCGGGGCGGTGAACAGCACATTGACGCCATGTTCGGCACAGACGCGCCAGAAGGCCCCGGCATCCGGGGTCTTCACCGGCTTGCCCTCGTAGAGGATGGTGGTGCATCCGGTGATCAACGGGCCATAGACGATATAGCTGTGGCCCACCACCCAGCCCACATCCGAGGCGGCCCAGAACACATCACCGGGGCTGGCGTCATAGACCACCGCCATGCTGTAGCGCATGGCCACGGCATGGCCGCCATTGTCGCGCACCACCCCCTTCGGCTTGCCGGTGGTGCCGGACGTATACAGTATGTACAGCGGATCCGTCGCGCTCACCGGCACCGGCTCGACGGCCTGGCCGGCGGCCTCGAGCTCGGCCCAGTCGAAGTCCCGACCGGCCTGCAGCTCGGCACTGGCCTGTGGCCGCGCGCAGACGATGCACGCCTCCGGCTGGTGCACGGACTCTTCCAGGGCCGCATCCACCAGCGGCTTGTAGGCGATGACGCGATCCACCTCGATCCCGCAGGAAGCCGTCAGCACGACCCTGGACCTGGCATCGTCGATGCGCACCGCCAGTTCGTGCGCCGCGAAACCACCAAACACCACCGAATGGATGGCCCCCAGCCGGGCACAGGCCAGCATGCCGATCACCGCCTCCGGGATCATCGGCATGTACAGGATCACCCTGTCACCCGGCCCCACTCCCTTGTCACGCAGCGCCCCGGCAAAACGTGCGACCCGTGCGGTCAGCTCGGCATAGGTGAAGCGCTGGATCGTGCCCGTGACGGGGGAATCATGGATGAGCGCCAGTTGCTCGCCCCGGCCGGCCCGGATCTGCGCATCGAGCGCCAGATCGGCGGTATTGAGCCTGCCGTCGGGAAACCAGTCATGGTGGCCATCCGCACGCCGCGACACAATGGTCTCGGGAGCCTCGAACCAGTCAATCCAGGACGCCTTGTCCCGCCAGAAGGCCTCCGGCTGTTCGATGGACGCTGAGTAGGTCTCTGGGTAACGCATCGGGGCACCACTGCTGTTGTCTGAATCGATGCCCTCAATGTCGAATGTGACGGGTTGCTTCGCCAGACGACGATAGGCTAAGGAAAGTGCCAGGGGGATGTCATACTCCCCCGTCATATCAGCCGCATGTTAAGGTCATAAGCTGCCTTGTCAGTCCACTCGTCCCGATGGAGACCCCATGTCGAGCAAGATCTACTGCATCGCCAGCTTCAAGCCGAAACCCGGCCAGGAAGCCGCCGCCTTCGCCGCCCTGCAGGCGCTGGAACCGAACACCCATCGCGAGGACGGCTGCCTGCGCTACACCGTGACCCGGCGCATCGAGAGCCCCTTCGCCCAGGGCGACAGCTACCCCATCGTCTTCCACGAGACCTGGGCCAACCGCGAGGCCTTCGAGGCCCACTGCCAGCGTAGCGAGATCCAGGCGTTCTTCGCGCAGCAGGTGGAGTCGCCGGATGGCGTGATCGAGGACGCCAATGTCTGCGTCTACAGCGATGAGCCCGCCGAGTTCGATGCCCCCGCCCTGACATCCTGAGCGGCGCGGCATGAGGCATGACAACCCCGCGACAGGAGACAGGCCGTGACGGTCATTCGAGTCGAGGATCTGTCCAAGGTCTATGACAGCGGCTTCCAGGCCCTGAAAGGCATCGACCTGGACATTCAGCGCGGCGAGATCTTCGCCCTGCTGGGCCCCAACGGGGCCGGCAAGACCACCCTGATCAGCGTGATCTGCGGCCTGGTCAATGCCAGCGGTGGCCGGGTGCTGGTGGACGGCCACGACAACGTGACCGACTATCGCGAGGCCCGCTCGCGCATCGGCCTGGTACCCCAGGAGCTGACCGGCGAGGCCTTCTCCACGGTCTGGGACACGGTCAGCTTCAGTCGCGGCCTGTTCGGCAAGCCCGCCTCGCCGCTGCACATCGAGAAGACGCTGCGCTCGCTGAGCCTCTGGGAAAAACGCCGCAACAAGCTGATCACGCTGTCCGGCGGCATGAAACGCCGGGTGCTGATCGCCAAGGCGCTGGCCCACGAGCCGCAGATCCTCTTCCTCGACGAGCCCACCGCCGGCGTCGACGTCGAGCTGCGCCGCGACATGTGGGAGGTGGTGCGCCAGCTCCGCGAGAATGGCGTGACCATCATCCTCACCACCCACTACATCGAGGAGGCCGAGGAAATGGCCGACCGCATCGGCGTGATACGCGCCGGTGAGCTGGTGCTGGTGGAGGAAAAGCGCGAGCTGATGCGCAAGCTGGGCAGCAAGGCTCTGACCCTGCATCTCTGCGAGCCGCTGTCACGCATCCCCGAGGCCCTGGCCGACCATGACCTGACGCTTGCCGAAGACGGCCATGCCCTGGTGTATACCTACGATGCCTCGCGTCAGGGTGACCCGGAGAGCGACCCGGCGGCCATTGCCGAGCTGCTGGCGGACCTGCAGGCCGCCGGCATCCACTTCAAGGACCTGCACACCCGGCAGAGCTCCCTGGAGGAAATCTTCGTCAGCCTGGTGCAGGAGAGCGCATGAACTTCCGATCCGTGAAGACCATCTACGCCGCCGAGATGGCCCGCAGCCTGCGCACGGTGCTGCAGAGCATCGTCTCGCCGGTCATCTCCACCTCACTGTATTTCGTGGTCTTCGGCGCGGCCATCGGCACCCGCATCAGCGAGGTGGACGGCGTCAGCTACGGGGCCTTCATCGTGCCCGGGCTGATCATGCTGATGCTGCTGACCCAGAGCGTGTCCAATGCCTCCTTCGGCATTTTCTTCCCGCGCTTCACCGGTACCATCTACGAGATCCTCTCGGCGCCGGTCTCCTACTTCGAGGTGGTGCTCGGCTATGTCGGCGCGGCGGCCACCAAGTCGATCGTGCTGGGGCTGATCGTGCTGATCACCGCCCGCCTCTTCGTGCCCTTCGAGATCGCGCATCCCTTCATGATTCTGCTGTTCCTGGTGCTGACCTCGCTGACCTTCAGCCTGCTGGGCTTCATCATCGGCATCTGGGCCGACGGCTTCGAAAAGCTCCAGCTGGTACCGCTGCTGATCATCACCCCGCTGACCTTCCTCGGCGGCACCTTCTACTCCATCGACATGCTGCCGCCCGCCTGGCAGATCGTGACCCTGGCCAACCCGGTGGTCTATCTGGTCAGCGGCTTTCGCTGGAGCTTCTACGGCATGGGCGATGTCAGCATCTGGGCCAGCCTGGGCATGATCGCCCTCTTCCTGGCCCTCTCGCTGGCCGTGGTCAACTGGATCTTTCGTAGCGGCTACGGCCTCAAGCCGTAAGCGCCCCACGATGACGCGGCCGGGCCTGTCTGCATCATTCGGGGCAGCCCCGGCCGGGGATGATGCGGTATCATCGCCGGCCGTCATCCGCGAGCCGCGAGGTCCTCATGCCCATCCTGCACAGCATCATTCACCGCATCGACACATCCGGCGAACAGGGCGCGCGCGTCGTGCCGGCGGAAGGCGAGCTTGCGGCCTCCGCGACCCTCGATGACCTGCTCGCCGAACTCAACACCGCCTATCACGCCAAGGCCAAGGACTGGGGACAGTTCAGCGACGACACCTCAGCCCGCCTGCCCGGCGCCCTGGCCAGCTTCCTCGACGGTGAGCTGGACTTCACCACCCTGACTCGCGAACTGGCCAGCGCCATCGCCCCGCTGATCGATGCCCACCTGCCGCTAGGCGGCCATCTGCTGATCATCGATCATCACAAGGGCGAGTCCCGCTACCTGCTCATGGCCCTGCTCCACCAGCGCGACGGCTTCGGCATCGGCGATCATCTCGACATCGTGCCCAGCCCGCAGCTCAACCTGGCGCAGATGACGCTGGGCGCCAGGATCGACATCACCCAGTGGCGTCAGGGCAACGCCTCGCACCCGTATCTCTCCTACACCCGGGATCGCGGCGGCCGCAAGCTCGCCGATGCCTTCGCCGAGGTGCTCGGCGCCAGCCAGCCAGTGGACACGCCCCAGGAAACCCGCACCCTGCTCAAGGCCTTCAGCGATTACGTGGAAAGCACCGACATGGCCGAGGAAACCAGCCGCGAGAAGACCGACGCCCTGATCGGCTACGCCAGCGAACAGGCCAGCCGCGGCGAACCCATGACCCTGGACGAACTCTCGGAAGTCGTCGACGAACAGCAACCCAAGGCCTTCTACGACCACATCCGTAACAGCGACTACGGCCTGTCACCGGAAATCCCCCCGGACAAGCGCACCCTCAAGGCCTTCAAACGCTTCACCGGCCGCGCCGCCGGCGTCTCCATCAGCTTCGACTCCCACCTGCTCGGCGCCGCCGTGGAGTACGACGAGGAAAACGACCGACTGATCATCAAGCAGGTACCCCAGGGCCTGCGCAAGCAGTTGAAGAAGGAGTGAGTGGCGAGCGGCGAGTTACGAGAAACGAGCGGCTGGAAGCGCGGAGAACAGTGAGTAGCGAGTCGCGAGAAACGAGCGGCTGGCAGCGCGAGGAACGGCGAGCGGCGAGTTACGAGAAACGGGCGGCTGGAAGCGCGGAGAACGGCGAGTAGCGAGTCGCGAGAAGCGAGTGGCTGGAAGCGCGGAGAACGGCGAGCAGCTCGTGGCTCGAATCTCGTGGCTCATAGCTCGCAGCTCATAGCTCGTAGCTCGTAGCCTAACGCTGACTGAGCGCCAGCTTCACCCCCAACCCCACAAACACCCCGCCCAGGCCTTTTTCCAGCCAGCGGCCGAGGCGCTTCTGGCCCTGCATGGCGCGGGCGATGCGGGCGCCGAGCAGCACCAGCGGCGGTTCGATGGCGGCGGCGACGGCGATGATCAGGGCGCCGTGGAAGGCGAGCTGCAGCGCGGCCGGGCCGGCTCCCGGCACCACGAACTGGGGTAGGAAGGCCAGGAAGAAGATGGCCACCTTGGGATTGAGCGCCGAGACCAGGATGCCCTGGCGGTAGATGGCGCCGGTTTTCGGTGTGCTGGCCACGCTGACGTCGGGCGCATCGCCGCTGTCGCGGCTCAACAGGATCTGCAGACCCAGCCAGATCAGGTAGGCGGCCCCCACCCACTTGACCAGCGAGAAGGCCAGCGCCGAGGTGGCGAGTATCGCCGACAGGCCCAGCGCCGCCATGGCCACATGCAATGCCGCCCCGCTCCACACGCCGAACATGGCCGCCACGCCACCACGTCGCCCATGCCGCGCCGTCTGGCCGAGAATGAAGGCCATGTCCGGCCCCGGCGACAGGTTCAGCAGGACCGCGGTCGAGAGAAAGACCATCCAGTGGGCGAGTGAATAGGTCAGCATGGCGCTCGGGCTCCGGTGGTGATCAGACAAGCTGCACGTACCTCGAGCTTGCCTGCCCGGCCAGGTCCGGGCAAGTGGTGTTGCACTCGCGAAGGCCAGAAATCCGCCCCACAAGGACGCATCCGGGCCTGTTGACGCCTCCGCATGGTGCAGTACAACATGAAAAAGCGGCGATCCAGTTACTGAATCGCCGCTTCGGAATTTTCCAACTTATTGTTTTTGTTGATTCATTTCTATCCTGGCATGCTTTTCGGATAGTAAAAGGTGTGAGCTGGCGTGCTCCTCTTGTCCCCTTCGGGGGACATTTTTTATGGGCGGCCGGAAAACCGGCGACCGGATTAGCTGTCATTGTTGGTGCTCATGAAACGCCATATCGGCGACACCAACAATCCGACCTTGGTGGCAATTTTCATCCTGCCGCCCATCCCTGCCTTTCCACTCCGCCCGGGATCAGGATGGATCGCCCCGCATGGCCTCATCCGGAGAAGATTGTCGCCGCTCGCCACCTTCCGTACACTCGTTTGAATTTCGCTCCTTCTTCCTGAGAGGCAATTCATGGCGTTCGACAGCAGCGCGACCTATGTCGCCACCGAGTCCCTGAAACAGGCGGTCAACGCCGCGGTCACCCTGCAGCGCCCGCTACTGATCAAGGGCGAGCCCGGCACCGGCAAGACATTGCTGGCCGAGGAGCTGGCGGCTTCCCTGGACACCCAGCTGATCACCTGGCACATCAAGTCGACCACCAAGGCCGCCCAGGGCCTCTACGAATACGATGCCGTCAGCCGGCTGCGCGACTCGCAGCTGGGCATCGAGGGCGTCGAGAACGTGGCCAACTACCTGCATCCCGGCAAGCTGTGGGAGGCCTTCACCAGCGACCGGCGCGTGGTGCTGCTGATCGACGAGATCGACAAGGCGGATATCGAGTTCCCCAACGACCTGCTGCAGGAACTCGACCGCATGGAGTTCCACGTCTACGAGACCGGCGAGACCATCCGGGCCCGGCACCGCCCGGTGGTGGTGATCACCTCCAACAACGAGAAGGAACTGCCCGACGCCTTCCTGCGCCGCTGTTTCTTCCACTACATCGACTTTCCCGACAGGGCGACCATGCAGTCCATCGTCGATGTGCACTTCCCGGACATCGCCCCCCAGCTGGTCAGCCGCGCCCTGGAAGTCTTCTTCGAGCTGCGCGAGGCGCCGGGACTCAAGAAGAAGCCCTCGACCTCGGAGCTGGTCGACTGGCTGAAGCTGCTGATGGCCGATGAGCTGGCCCAGGAGACTCTGCACCAGCGCGACCCCGCCAGTGCCCTGCCGCCCATGGCCGGGGCCCTGGTCAAGAACGAGCAGGACACCCAGCTGCTCGAACGCCTGGCCTTCATGATGCGTCGGCAGAGGCGCTGAGCGCCATGTTCATCGGCCTGTTCGAATCCCTGCGGCACTTCGAGGTGCCGGTATCGCTGCGCGAACTGCTCGACCTCAATGCGGCGCTCGAGCATGACGTCGTGTTCGCCGACCTCGATGCCTTCTATCATCTCGCGCGCACCGTGATGATCAAGGACGAGCGGCATTTCGACCGCTTCGATCGCGCCTTCGCCGCCTGGCTGGAAGGCGTGCAGGCGCAGGACGCCTCCATCGACGCCCTGATCCCGGATGACTGGCTGCGCCGCGAGTTCGAGAAACGGCTCAGCGAGGCAGAAAAGGCACAGGTCGAGTCGCTGGGCGGCCTGGATGCCCTGCTCGAGACCTTCAAGCAACGCCTCCAGGAGCAGAAGGAACGCCACGCCGGCGGCAACAAGTGGATCGGCACCGGCGGCACCAGCCCCTTCGGTGCCCATGGCTACCATCCCGAGGGGATCCGCATCGGCCAGGACGGCTCCCGCCATCGCCGCGCCGCCAAGGTCTGGGACGAGCGCCGCTACCGCGACTATGACGCCGACCGCGAGCTCGGCACCCGCAACATCAAGATGGCGCTGCGGCGGCTGCGGCGCTTTGCCCGCCAGGGAGCGGCGGAAGAGTTCGATGTCGACACCACGATTCGCGATACCGCGCGCAACGGCGGGCTGCTCAGCGTGCGCATGCGCCCCGAGCGCCGCAATGCCGTGAAAGTGCTGCTGTTCCTCGATGTGGGCGGCTCCATGGATGACCATATTCGTGACTGCGAGGCGCTGTTCTCCGCCGCCCGCGCCGAGTTCAAGCACCTCGAGCACTTCTATTTCCACAACTGCCTGTATGAAGGCGTATGGCGCTCCAATGACGCCTGGCAGTCGCGCCATCACCAGGCACGCCTGCCCACCCGGGAGCTGCTCAACACCTATGGCGCCGACTATCAGGTGATCGTGGTCGGCGATGCCGCCATGTCACCCTTCGAGATCACTCATCCCTGGGGCAGCGTCGAACACATGAACGACGAGCCCGGCGCCGTCTGGCTGCAGCGCCTGACCCACGCCTTCCCCAAGCTGGTGTGGCTGAACCCCATGCCGCGTCGTCACTGGGAGTACACGCACTCCACCCAGTTGATCCGCGAGTTGATCGAGGACCGCATGTATCCGATGACGCTGGCGGGGCTCGAGGACGCCATGACGGAGCTCGCAAGATGAATCAGCGCTTCCCGGCCCGGTCGGCACGCCGCTCGATAGCCTTCTTGGGCTATATCGCTAAATAATAGCCTTTAATGGCTATAATTCGATGGTATAGCTTATTTGGGCTATAATGTGAGCCACATTCCCGTGGATGCCTGATCATGACGCAAGCCGTTGCGGTGCTGACCGGCGATATCATCGACTCTCGCGGCCTGGATGACAGCCAGGCCCTGTTCGCGGTGCTGGACGAGACCCTCGAGCGCCTGGCCCGGGCCCATGACGGCCGCTTCGAGCGTTTCCGCGGCGACGGCTTTCAACTGGCCCTGCCCGAGCCCGCCGCGGCCCTGGAAGCCGCCGTGATGCTGCGTGCCGGGCTGATCCGCCAGGGTCAAGACCAGCGCTGGGATGCGCGCATCGCCATCGCCGTGGGCGAGGATGACTGGCAGCCCGAGGCGCCCCTGGCGGCTGCCGATGGGCCCGTCTTCGTGGCATCGGGACAGGGGCTCGACAATATGGCGGAGGACACCCACCTCAGCCTGACGCGCCCGGATGCCGAGCCGGACCCCGGCCTCGAACTGCTGTTGCGCTATGTCGATGAGCTGATCGAGGGCTGGACGACGCACGCCGCCGAGATTTCCCACCTGCGGCTGTGGCACGATGAATCCCAGCAGGCCCTGGCCAGACGCCTGGGCATTCGCCAGCCCAGCGTGCACAAGCGGCTGCGTACCGCGCGCTGGGCGCTGCTCGGCGATACACTGGCCTACTTCCGCGAACGACTGGCCATGGAGGGCTCGACCCGATGACCACCGCACCCCTGCTCGGCTTGCTGCTGGCGCATCTGCTGGGCGACTTCCTGCTGCAGCCGAAACACTGGGTCAAATCCCGCCAGCAGGACGGCATCCGCTCCACGGCCCTCTACCTGCATGCTGGCCTGCACGGTCTGCTGGTGCTGCCGGTGCTGGGCCTGGCGGGGGCCGGCGTGGGCTTCGCCATCCTGGCGGCGCTGGTGGTGGCTGTAACGCATTGGCTGATCGACCTGGGCAAGGCACAACTGGCGGCGGACAAGCTGCGCTGGTTCCTGCTCGACCAGGCCCTGCACGTGCTGGTGCTGGTGGCCGTCTGGGCCGTCTGGCTGGACGACAGCGCCCCGCTGCAGGCGGCCGCGGCCTGGCTCACCCGCCCCGAGACCCTGGGCCTGCTGCTGACCTACCTGATCGTCACGCGGCCGCTGTCGCTGGCCATCGCGCTGGCCCTGCGGCCCTGGAGTCAGGATGTCAGTGACCAGGGCACCCTGGTGGCGGCCGGGGCGCGCATCGGCATGCTCGAGCGGCTGCTGGTGCTAACCCTGGTGCTACAGCACGAGCTGATCGCCGTGGGCTTCCTACTGACCGCCAAGTCGGTGCTGCGCTACGGCGACCTACGCGAACGCAAGGAGCGCAAGCTCACCGAGTACGTGCTGCTGGGCACGCTGCTGAGCGTCTCCCTGACACTGGTGATCGGCCTGCTGGCGCGCTCGCTGATCTGGGGCGGCTGACACATGCGGCGCACCTGGCTGATGGATTCGGCACCCGCGCGGTTAACGCTGCTGCTGGCACTGACGGCCGGGCTGGCCGGCTGCCAGGGCGAGCTGCCCGCACATCAGCAAGCCCGCGACGGCTACCGGGTCGATCATCGCCATGCGTCCAGCGCCCACAACAGCCGGGTGCACTACCTGATCCTGCATTACACCGACGAGGATCAGGCCCGCTCCCTCGAGGTGCTTTCCGGCCCTCACGTCAGCAGCCATTATCTGCTGCCGGCCGAGCCCGAAGAGCGGCACGTCTTCCAGCTGGTCGAGGAGTCACGCCGCGCCTGGCATGCCGGCGTCAGCGCCTGGGGCGAGCGGCGTCACCTGAATGACACCTCGCTGGGCATCGAGATCGTCAACCAGGGCCCGGCACTGACCGCCCCCGAGCTGCTGAAGCGGCTGGACGCCCCGACCCCGCCGGACCTGCGCTGGGCGCCGTATTCCGCGGCCCAGGTCGAGACGCTGATCGCGCTGCTGCACGATTTGATCAAACGCCACGACATCGAGCCCGTCAATGTGCTGGCCCACTCCGATGTGGCGCCCGAGCGCAAGATCGACCCCGGCCCGGCCTTTCCCTGGCAGCAACTGCACGACGCCGGCATCGGCGCCTGGCCGGATGACGAGGCCGTGGCGCGTTACACCCGACGCTTCAGGCAGTCGCCGCCGGATCTGGCGACCCTGCAATCGGCACTGGCCGCATGGGGATATGCGGTGACGCCGAGCGGCCAGCTCGATGAACGCACCCGAGCCGTGCTGCGGGCCTTCCAGATGCATTTTCGCCCCGCCGACTATCGCGGCTATCCGGACGTCGACACGGCCGCCCGGCTCTGGGCCCTGCTCGAAGGCTATCGGCCCGAAGCGCTGGAGGCCTTGCCACAGCCGAGTGCGGCAGGCCAGGAGACGAACTGACGCCTCAAGCCCGCGGGTAGTGAATCACGTCATGAAAACGGGCCGGCGCCTCCCCGGCATTGCGATAGGCATGCGGCTGATCCGCCGCAAAGCGACGCCCTTCCCCGGCCTCCAGACGCTGCCAGTGGTCCCCCAGCCTGAGCTCCAGCTGCCCCTCGATGACCACCAGGTGCTCGACCACTCCGGGGGCGTGAGGATCCGACTCGCTGACCGCCCCCGGCGCCAGGCTGACCACCAGCCACTCGAAATGATGCTCGGGATCGAAGGCAAACAGCGGCGCCACCTGCATGCCGGCCTCATCCGTCATGCGCACCGCCTCACTGCCCGCCGCCAGCGTCTCGCCCATCACCGGCTCGGCCAGCCCCGCCTCGGCGCCCAGCAGACGCGACAACGACACCCGAAAGCCACTCGCCAGCTTCCACAGCGTCGCCACCGTCGGGCTCGACTCACCCCGCTCGATCTGCCCCAGCATCGCCTTGCTGACCCCGGTCTCCCGCGAGGTACGATCCAGGCTCCAACCCTGCTGCTGACGCAACAACCGCAACGTCGCCGCAATATGCCGACCAATATCCTCCATTGATTCCCTCTCGCCTTTTTCGGCTCGTAGCTCGTAGCTCGTAGCTCGTAGCTCGGTTTGTGCGCCATAACGCACGATGCTATCTTGCCCGCCTGCGCCACTTGTGCGCTATAACGTCCATGATCCCCGGGAGCCCGTCACATGTCCAGCCAGACTCCATCCCGTGCACGCCACCTGCTCGGCGATACCACGCTGTCCACCATCACGGCGGGCTTCATTGCGGTGTTGATCGGCTATACCAGCTCGGCGGTGATCATCTTCCAGGCGGCCGAGGCGGCGGGCGCCACCCAGGCGCAGATCGGCTCCTGGATGTGGGCGCTGGGCATCGGCTCCGGGCTGACCACCATCGCCTTTTCCTGGCGTTATCGCATGCCGCTGTTGACCGCCTGGTCGACACCGGGCGCCGCCCTGCTGGCCACCAGCCTGCCCGGCGTGCCCATGAGCGAGGCCATCGGCGCCTTCATGTTCTCGGCACTGCTGATCACGCTGTGCGGCGTCACCGGACTCTTCGAGCGCGTCATGCACCGCCTGCCGCGCGCCCTGGCCTCGGCCCTGCTGGCGGGAGTGCTGCTGCGCTTCGGGCTGGACCTGTTCCTCGCCATGGAGCAGCAACTGAGCCTGCCGCTGGCCATGTGCGGCGCCTATCTGGCGGGCAAGCGCTTCTGGCCGCGCTACGCCATCCCGGGCGTGCTGCTGGTCGGCGTGGTGATGGCGATGTTCATGGGCAGCCTGCACCTGGGCGACGTCACCCCCGCGCTGGCGCGTCCGGACGCCATCCTGCCGAGCCTGTCCTGGCAGGCGCTGATCGGCGTCGGCGTGCCGTTGTTCGTGGTCACCATGGCCTCCCAGAACCTGCCGGGTATCGCCGCCATCCGCGCCGCCGGCTATGCGCCCCCCATCTCGCCGCTGATCAGTGGCACTGGCCTGACGACCCTGCTGCTGGCACCCTTCGGCGGCTTTGCACTCAACCTGGCGGCCATCAGCGCCGCCGTCTGCCAGGGCCCGGAGGCGCATGCCGAGCCACAGCGTCGCTATGCCGCGGGCATCGCCGCAGGCGTCTTCTACCTGATTCTGGGACTGTTCGGCGCCACCGTGACCTCGCTGTTCGCCGCCTTCCCCGCCGAACTGGTGATGGCCGTGGCCGGGCTCGCGCTGCTGCCGACCCTGGGCGCCGGCCTGGCGGATGCGCTGGGCAGCAGCGAGCATCGCGACGCCGCTCTGGTCACCTTCCTGATCACCGCCTCCGGCATCAGCCCGGGCGGCATCGGGGCCGCCTTCTGGGGACTCGTCGGCGGGCTGGTTAGCCTCTGGGTGTTGCGACAGCGTCACTGAGTGATCGCAGCGCGCTCGGCGGATGGGCAGCCACGCCACAGCCTGATAGGCTCATGGCCAGCCCCGGGCCAGGCCCGGGGCCCGACATCCCGCCGCGATGCCGAGGAGACAAGCCATGCCGCAACCCCGACTGACGACCTGCCAGGGCGCCGAGATCACCCCCTACCTGGAAGGGCTCGCCGACCTGCGCATTCGCGTGTTCCGCGACTTCCCCTATCTCTACGACGGCGATCCGGCCTATGAGGCCGAATATCTCAAGCGCTATGCCGAGAACCCGCGCAGCCTCTTCGTGCTGGCGCTGGATGGCGAGCGGCTGGTCGGCGCCTCCACGGCCCAGCCGCTGAGCGATGAGGTCGAGGAATTCCGCGCACCCTTCGAGGCCCAGGGCTACCGGGTCGCCGATGTCTTCTATTACGGCGAATCGGTGCTGCTGCCCGAGTATCGCGGACACGGCCTCGGGCATGCCTTCATGGATGCCCGCGAGCAGCACGCCGCGGCCGCCGGCTATGCCTGGGTGGCCTTCTGTGCCGTGGAGCGCCCGGCGGATCATCCCCTCAAGCCGGCAGACTACCGCCCACTGCATGACTTCTGGCAAGGGCGCGGCTACCAGCGACACCCCGAACTGGCCACCAGCTTTGCCTGGAAGGACGTCGGACACACCGAGGAGACCGACAAGCCCATGGTGTTCTGGCTCAATCGCATCGACAACATTCGGGAGGCGTCGGCATGACGCGTCACTCGCTGCGGGTCGCCACCGCCCAGTACCCCATCGAGGCCTTCGACGACATCGAGTCCTTTCGTCACAAGGCCGCACGCTGGGTGCGTGATGCCGCCAGCCGAGGCGCCGAACTACTGGTCTTTCCGGAGTACGGCGGCATGGAACTGACCTCGCTGCTGCCCGAGGCCGAACGCGACGATATCCGGGCTCAGCGGCACGGCCTGCAGGCCTGGCGGGAGGTCTTCCACGAGACCTGGCGGGAGCTGGCCATGGCGCATGGCGTGACCCTGCTGGCGCCCTCGCTGCCCTGGGCCATCGACGACGATCACTTCGTCAATCGCGCCTGGCTGTTCACCCCGGATGGCCGCTTCGACCATCAGGACAAGCAGCTGATGACGCGCTTCGAACGTGGCGACTGGGGCATCTCGCCGGGTGACGGCCTGCGCGTCTTCGACACCCCGGCCGGTAAACTGGGCGTACTGATCTGCTACGACAGCGAGTTTCCGCTGCTGGCCCGGGCGCTGATCGACGCCGGTGCCGAACTGCTGATGGTACCCAGCTGCACCGACACCCAGGCCGGCTACCAGCGCGTGCGCCTGAGCTCCCAGGCCCGCGCCATCGAGCAGCAAGTGGCGGTGGTGCATTCCCCGACCATCGGCGAAGCTATGTGGTCGCCGGCGGTGGACATCAACATCGGCCATGCCGCCGTCTACACGCCCTGCGATCACGGCTTCCCGCCGGACGGCATCCTGGTGCAGAGCGCCGACGCCACGCCGGGCTGGCAGTTCGCCACCCTCGACCTGGCCACCATCGCCGCACTGCGCGACACCGGCCAGGTCGACAACCACGCCGACTGGCTGCGTCAGGCCCAGCGGCTTGCCGATGGTATCGAGGTACGCCAGCTGGTCTAGGCATCCCGGCTCCTTTTGCCGCCATCCTCGCCAGGTCGTACAATGCCGCTTTAATAGCCACAAACCAACAAGCTCTCACGGACCCCTCATGCGCGCCAGTCAACTGTTGATCGCCACTCTGAAGGAAACGCCCGCCGACGCCGATATCGTCAGTCATCAGTTGATGCTGCGCGCGGGAATGATTCGTCGCCTCAACGCCGGCCTCTATACCTGGCTGCCGCTGGGGCTGCGTACTCTGCGCAAGGTCGAGAACATCGTCCGCGAGGAGATGGATCGCGCCCATGCCCAGGAAGTGCTGATGCCGGCCATTCAACCGGCCGACCTGTGGCAGGAATCCGGCCGCTGGGATCAGTACGGCAACCTGCTGCTGCGCATCCGCGACCGGCATGACCGCGACTTCTGCTATGGCCCGACCCACGAGGAAGTCATCACCGATCTGGTGCGCAACGAGATCCGCTCCTACAAGCAGGTGCCCTCGAACTTCTACCAGATCCAAACCAAGTTCCGCGACGAGACGCGCCCGCGCTTCGGCGTGATGCGCGCCCGCGAGTTCATCATGAAGGACGCTTACTCCTTCGATGTCGACCAGGCCGGCCTGCAGCGTTCCTACGACGCCATGTACGACGCCTATGTGCGCATCTTCACGCGACTGGGGCTGGACTTCCGTGCCGTGGAAGCCGACAACGGCGACATCGGCGGCACCGGCTCCCACGAATTCCAGGTGCTGGCCGAGTCCGGCGAAGACGCCGTCATCTTCTCCACCGAGTCCGACTACGCCGCCAATATCGAGAAGGCCGAAGCCCTGCCGGCGCCCCTGGGCGAGACGCCCCAGCGCCCTGCCCCGCAGGAAAGCCTGGAGCTGGTCGACACGCCCAACGTGAAGACCATCGCGGCACTGGTCGAGAAGCACAACCTGCCCATCGAGAAGACCATCAAGACGCTGATGGTCAAGGGCAGCGAAGGCGGCCTCATCGCCCTGCTGGTGCGCGGCGACCACGAGCTCAACGAGGTCAAGGCCGAGAACCTGCCCGAGGTGGCCACACCGCTGACCATGGGCACCGAGGAAGAAATCCGCGCCGCCGTGGGCGCCGGCCCCGGCTCGCTGGGCCCGGTCAACCTCGACATGCCGCTGGTCATCGACCGCAGCGTGGCGCTGATGAGCGACTTCGGCGCCGGCGCCAACATCGAGGACAAGCACTACTTCGGCATCAACTGGGAGCGTGACGTCGCCCTGCCCAAGGTCGCCGACCTGCGCAACGTCGTCGAAGGCGACCCCTCGCCGGACGGCAAGGGCACCCTGGCCATCGCCCGCGGCATCGAGGTCGGCCACGTCTTCCAGCTGGGCACCAAGTACTCCACGGCGATGAACGCCACCGTGCTGGACGAAAACGGCAAGGCCGTGCCGCTGCTGATGGGCTGCTACGGCATCGGCGTGACCCGCGTGGTCGCCGCCGCCATCGAGCAGAACCACGACGACGCCGGCATCATCTGGCCCGACGCCATCGCCCCCTACAACGTCGCCCTGGTGCCGATGAACGCCCACAAGTCGCAGCGCGTGCGCGACGAGAGCGAACGCCTCTACCAGGCCTTCAGCGACGCCGGTATCGACGTGCTGCTCGACGACCGCGACCTGCGCCCCGGCGTGCGCTTCGCCGACCAGGAACTGATGGGTATCCCCCACCGCATCGTCATCGGCGACCGCAGCCTCGACAACGGCGAGCTGGAATACAAGGGCCGCCGCGACAGCGAAGCCACCATGATCCCAATCGACGACATCGTCAGCGTGCTGAAAGACAAGATCGCCAGTTGATCCGATAGCGACGCTTCACCGCGTCAGACGTAAAGAACCCGCCGACCTCGAGCATTTCACTCGAGACCGGCGGGTTCTTTTTGCGTGGCCCGGCATTGCCGGCAAGGCGGTAACAGCAGGTTGGGATACGGTCAGGCCGCGCAGTGGAGACCGCAGGCTGGAGCGTGTTTCAAATCTGGATCAGGCAGGATCGGCGTCAAGGAAGTCACGAATGACCGGATTGACCAGTTCCGGGTGAGTGAGTGGCGCCATATGACCACCCTTGGCCACGGAATGGAAAGACCAGTGAGGACAGGCCTCGGCAAGGATATCGACGATCTCGCGTATGGGAAGTCGGGTCGCCTGATCGCTGACCACCAATGTTCTCGCCGTTAGGGCCTTACATTCCTCAATGGTGGTCTCCTCGTCCATCACGGCATCCCATTCGTGGAAGTTGGGTGGCAACGCTTTGGTAAAGGCGGCCCGCCGCTTTTCGGGCATGGCACTCCACGCCCCGTCGCCTAGCCAGTAGTCGGCAAAACGTTCCGCCACTCTTGACCAGTCTCCCAATGCGCCAAAGCATTTCACATGATCTCGCAGGCCGCATACTTCCAGAAATGCTCGCGTGCGACCGTTTTGCTTGAGCAAATAAAATGGATTCGGTTCCAGCAGAACCAGGCTGCCAACCCGTGACCCCAGTAGCATTGCAGCCTTCAATGCGACCGTACCGCCGAAGGAATGCCCGACCAAATGGACAGGACCAGTTACGTCCTCGCTCAAGGCAAGAACCAGTTGAGCCTGCGCATACAGGGACTGCGGGGAGGTTCCCGGCCAGGGGGTCGTGTCTCCGTAGCCGAATAGATTGATCGCCAGGACCCGATAGCGATCCTTCAACGCCTCAGCGAGCGCCCGCCATTGCTGATTGGCGCTGACGGAGCTATGTATCAAGACGACAACCGGACCCTGCCCCTCGTCCGTGTAATCGACCTTCAAGCGGCCTTTCGTGAGGACTGGCATAGCTTACCTCCGGTCCGCGATACCCCCGACGCGGAGAGTTCCTGGCTCGGCGGAAGATTTACCCCTGTAGCGGTGATGATCACGGCTAGTCTCCTTACGGGGCGTCAAGGCACTCTTCAATGGCACCTTTCATATAGGAAACGAGGGCTTCAAACCCCTCCTGCTCTCGCCAGCGGTCCTCGATCATGCCCAGGTAGCCATCCCGCGCATACCTCAATAGCATTGCGTGGTCAGCCGGTGCGTTCTTTTCCGCCCATTCCGCCGCCACATCTTTTGGAGCAACATCGCCGGTAGCCGCGGTCAGCCACATACGTGACAAGGTCAAAACGACATTGCGCTCATCTCCCGACACCTCTGCCAGAAGGCTGGACAAAGAGTCACGGATGGCCCGTCGGATATCAGCCATTGGCACCGGTTCGAAAAGCTTAGCAGCATTGATGCCGTACAGTGGCAGGTTGTTATCGACCACCTCCTTCAGAACTATTGCCAGATCAGGATCGCGGACCGGCTCCGGGACGATTCCGGCCTCAAACTCCTCTCGCAACCACTCACCGTATACAAACTCAGCCCGAGGCGGGAATTGCCAAGGTACAACGTCAGAAACGGTCACCACCGTCAGCTCGACCGGCCTGATAGCTTTTGGTGTCCCCATCGCGCCGGATACGCTCATTAACTGGGCAACCAGCGCCTTCCTTTGCGAAAAGGTAGGTGAGACAGAGACGGCAACCAGGATATCTACGTCGCTGTCCCGCTTTAAACCACCAACGACGGCAGAGCCGAAGAGAAAAATGCCGATGATGGAATCACCTAGCAGACCTTCCACTACTGACTGTGCCTGTATGGCTTCGTATGGTATATCTGTATCTACCATATTCTCAGGGAACTGTTGTCGCTTTAACGTCCCACATCAGCTGCGCGCGTAGCGCGTCAGCTGCATGTGATTGTTAGCGCTTTTGTTTATCAAAGTCAGGTAGCTGGACTTTTAGCCCGGGAAGATAGATCGATACCGGGTTGTCTTCTGCTGACCCTCTCTCCTGCGGATCAAGGTAGTTCCTTATATGTTCAATCAACTCGTTCCGCGCGGATGCAATCTTATCCATGATCGTGTATATGTCTGATAGGTCTACCACAATCGTTCGACCTTGAGCTACATCGAAAGGAATTTTGTCACCTTTCCGGATAATTTGAATAGTTGGCAGCTTTGTCATATGTCGGACACCGAGTTCATAAAACGCATTTGGGTTACCGAATGACATATCCGCTACGCAGAACTTACTTGATACTACTTGCTCGAATATTTGTTGAGAAATAAGCCCGGACTTCCCAATCTTATCGGCTCTAACTACGGTGACACCGAACTCCCTAAAAGCTGGCTCTATAAGATGTCTGAGCATCATGTCAGAGTGTTTTCTAATATCTGATCCCTCGTCGCCGATCGGAGTGATGTAAAAACATACTGAATCGCTCGGCGTTACTTCTGTTAACTCTTCATTTATATCCGTTTTATCAACAGTGGAGACCTCTTGCTCTTCCAGTTCAGTCTCCGCAGCTTTCGATGTCTCAGACCCATCAGCTGGAAGTCGGTCAAGGCGAATTGTACGTTTTTGGTTAGAGTGCTCTAGAAGTATTCCGGAAAAGGCTGCATTCTCTAAAATGATATTCTTAGCTTCATCCACTCTGCCCCGCGGGATCTCATATCGGCTTTCCAGCACGTTGGCCAGAAACTCATCATCGGGGATCATTTGGCCATCATAGTCAGAATAGAACCGACTCAAAATAGTCGGTATCCTAATGGCCTTTAGCTTCCCTTCATCTTTTTCCTCTGGGTAATTTGGTGCAAGGATTTTCCTAGCAGTTTCAGAAAGGGAATATTTATCTCCTTCTTGTAGGATTAGTTCATATGCTATTGCGCCCCAAATTAAATACTTCGTATTACCTGACTTGGTTCCAGCACCCATCCCTCCGGCTATCTCGTCCCAGCTTGCGGGCCCGCCCGCATAAACCTCGTGGATTACCTTTGGCACAGCTAGGCAGTCTTCCAAAGTACGGCGCGGTAGCTTGCTTGTTGATATTCGCTGTGAACCCTTCTTAGGCCCGCTGCGCGTCTGATCTTTGGTTTCATCTGGATTTTCTTTCGTTTCTGCCATATTTCTCTAAACTCCTCGTAGCGCTAACGCCGAAGCTGAGCGATTTGTTAGCTTCGATCTGCCTCGGAAAAGTCGCTAATCTGTGGCGGCTCGATACTAAACCAGTCAAAATTGAGCACTGCTTCTCTGTCTTCGTTCACCTCTTCGACCGTTGACAGTCCCTCGCCCGGCAGACCCGACTCTGAATTCACCACTAGAACTGTCAGCGGAGGCCATTCGTAATCTTGACAAAGCCACATGATTGGCCCAAGAAATTGAGCCATTGTGCCCGCCCCGCCAAACCCAAGGATCGCGGCGAGGTCGCCATATGTAAAGGACTTTCGCTCTCTTGCCGCGCAAATCAGCAAGGTCCATATTTGGCTGGAGCGTTGATATCGAGTCATTCTCTTTCCCACTTTGGTGATAAAGCTAACGCCTGGGCTAAGCCGCCGATACGGAGCGCAGCGTAGTAACGGTCGGCTTGAACCCCTGGTTATGTGCTTTATTGGTAGATGGTATTGTTAACAAGCTCCGCAAACTTACCATTGTAGATTGTGTCGAGCCGTAACCTCTGCCATGCCTGCTAGAATGCGGGCTTGGAAAACGCAAATTTGATTCCCGATTCCCATTCGGCCCACGTTTTATCGTCTATATTGCCTTCTCGCCAAAGGAAGCACTCTTCGCTACACAAATCAAAATATGCACGCGTATTCCTCAGCGCTCGATCCCTCTGATCTTCAGACAACTTCTCTAAGTCAAAATTTTGATCATTAACAGATTCAGGAAAATTCAAGATGACCTCTTGACAACGCTTTGTGTAGTCAGCGAAAAAGTTCAATTGCAGCTGTTTTTTAAAGCTCGTGACGGTGAACCCCAAGGCAACTGCAGTGATGATCATCGTGAAAGTGGATATGATGACTGCGATAACTTCCAGCTTTTTACCTTAGTCCGTTCTACCTCGCACATAACGCCCGCATTTGTGGCTGGCTTGGAGCGTAGCGGAAAAACCAGTCCGACAACATGCGCTTGTTGTGTCATTCACTTTCTAATTTCTGTACATGAGCATCTATTCTTTCAGCAAACTCACGGCAATTTTTTACCAACTCTACAATACTTTCTACCGACACGGCAACAGACTTTCCTTCCTTATCATAGCCAGCGCGATGCACACAATCGTGCCTCACTCTAACGGCTCTAAATAGCCATGATACATCCCCAAAATCACACCCAAGCACTTCAGCATACATTGGTTTTACCTTGCGCATATCATGAAAGATAATACCTTTTAAATATGCAGCAACAGTTGATTTGATATTGCTGTGCTGAGCGTAAACCTCGTTTACTGTAAACTTGCGCTTCCCAAATTCAGGATCAGTTTCGATCAGTTTTCTCGTTAATTTGTCGGAACTAGTGACGCAATGAATAAATGTAGCAGACAGGAAGTGCTCCAGCGTAGAAACAACATGAGCATGCAGCATTACCAATAAACTAAATCGAGCGCTTTGATTTGTTTCTACTTGAAGCATTGCAGGGATTTCAGCCAACTGCTTATTAAACATTTCCAGTTGCTCTGAATTAACCAGTTCCCACTGAAGCTCATCTTCTTCAGGGTCTTCCAAATCCCACTGAGATAAGCTCACATACGAGCCTGAAGTAAGGCCATCTATTTTTGCCATGATAGACGGATCGTTATCATCGCCGAACCGAACAACATAGCCATAAAGCAATCCATCTTTGCTGTAATCAGCTTCAATGTCGTAAGCGATCTTCTCTAACTCATCTTCGGTAATCTCAAGAAGATTAGCCAAACGAATTTTCTTTTGTTCTTCAATTCGATCAAACCAGTAGTCTTTAGTACTTCCCATCTATATGACTCCTTACGGGACATAACGCCGAAGCTGAGCCGCGCGGCTTTAGATGTGTTGGCTCCAGTGACTTGTTATGCGCGCCCGCCTTGCTCGATAAGAAGCACCCTGCGCGCACCTACCCTTGCTCAAGGAAACTGTACCCGGCGTAAGCGAGGCAGGCGAGTGCAAGCCCAATGATTGCGAACAGCGTGAGCTGCATACCCAGCACTCGGGCACCGAGAGCGTCAGTCAGCAGACCCCTCGCGTGCAAAGTGCGGCCGGCTACAACTGCGACGCCTCCAGCGTGCAACAGCACAGGATGCCCACCGCTCATCTCCAGCAAGGCCAACAGAATCAGGGACAGGGGGATGTACTCTATTGCGTTGGCCTGGGCCCGAATCGCTCCCTGGAGCTCGCTATCCCCTGCATCTCCTAGGCGCACTTTCTTTGCCCGGCGCAGCTTGACGACCCGCAGGGACAACCAGACAACCAACAACGCCAGAGGAGCTGCGTATATAGCGGTAATCATCTAATGATCCTTCTTCTTTACTTCCATATCTGCGGCCTGGGCTTGACGGTGACCAAGCGCATAACGGACCGCTAACCGACGCGAGGTACGAGCGTCCGGTTGAGCGGATTGTTAGCGGGGATGGAGATGCGGTCTGACGTGCTTCTCAATAGAGGAGACCGCCTCTTGAATCTTTTAGTGAGTTCATTGTCTTGGCTCGTCGCTGAGGCGTGCGCGGTGCTGCGCATTTGCTTGGTGAAGTCCCGGTCACTCTGAAAGTTCTTACCGCCAACCGCCTTGTCATCAATAACCGCTTCCATCGCTACCTGAAGCTCACGCGCGCATTGCAGTAGCGCGTCGCCCGCCTTACGAATATCACTCCCCCATAGGGCTTCCACTTCCAACAGCTGCGCATCCAGCTCCCGAAGAGCATCACGTACTGGCTCCCAGCGATTCTGGTAGACATGCGCCCATGCTTTCGCCTCCTGCTCGGATGTTGCACTTTCGACGCCGGGATAATCCCCGGGAAACTCGGCACCTTGGATGAACGGAGCCCTGCAGTATCGGAGCTCGTCCCGCACACGGTAGGTTGCCCGGATGAGTTGCCTCGCAACCTCGAACTGAGTCCTACCGCGGAGTTCTCTACTCCAGCTTCTGAGCCCAAGGACTGCTACGATCGCAGTTGTTGCTGCCGCAATCGACACCAGCACCTCCTTGGCAATTGAGACCGCTTCCACCATGCAGAAACCCATTAATTAACTCGCTAACGCCGCAAACGCTGGCGCATAGGTTGGCGCTGTTTTTGCTGGCTTGTTGTTTTCGCAAAAACTGCGACAACCTTAATGCGTCCGGTGGTTTGCCTTGTTAGGCACATCAATCTCTCTTTCCGGCCACTAGCTCGCCCGTTACTGTGGTATTCGATGCCTGACCATTTTCGTCTTTACAGGTTAGCTGCATACGGAAGTTCGAGCCTGGATGGTCCTGTTGTAGATTAGCGATGAGAATCTTTGTACTGCCAGCCTCAAAAAGTCCGAAATCTCCAGTTTCACGGACCCCTCCCCATCCACCCATTAGAAGGCCCGTAATGGGCAGCCCAGCAAGGCCATCAGCGGGTATAAAATTAAAAATCACGGATCTATATGTGACAATTCCGACGTTCTTGAGATGCATGTGGTGTTCTCCGTTCCTAAACTCTAACCACGCATCAAACTTGGGCGCGACCTCCTCCTCTCGCCTTTGGCGAACAATTTCGGATGATCGTTCTGCAGCTTTACGGGAGCGGTGTGAGCTATAGGCACTCCAACCTGCAAGACCCAGAGAAATTACTGATATCCCTAGAGCTACTGCTGATACAGTAAGCGAGTTGTATTCAACCATTGCGTAACCCCTCAACCGGCTTAACGCCAACATAACCGGCGCGAGATACGAGCGTACGAAGCCGAAGGCATGAAGTTAATGTTTTTGTTAGGAGCCATTCTCGCCTACCGTTCGAGAGGAAAGCAGTACAGCAATCCATGATCAGAAAATGTGTTTAGCTCGAATGTTTTTGTTCTACCGGATGGGCAATACCTACCGTGACACTTAGATAGCCAACCCGTTACTTCTCCCAACCTAAGCTTGTTCTCGCCCTTAAATCGGTACTGAATTTCGTGATTACTGTTTTTGGTAACTAGATGAGGCACTTGCGGCCATTCGACCTCAATATGTTTCCCTGAAATTGAACAGTGCGCATCCCATGCAAACACAGGACTGTCAAGCAAAATTGCTAATAAGAAAATTGCAGTGGCTCGCATTCAAACTGACTCCTAACGCCCGCCATCACGCGCTTGTCGCGTGTATGGCATTGTTATGTTTTTAGTAGTACTGCGTATAATCTTCTTCAAAACCTGCGAGCCCGGCTAGTTGATCCAATATAGTTTTCCCAACCACTAATAACTCTCTAGTTCTTTCAGGGTCATCCCAGCCTTCAGCACCGTGCTTCCCACCATGGAATAGGTTATTTCGAGTAATTTTTAGCAGGCGAAAAACTTTACACAATTCGGAATCACAATCATCTAAACCGACGTCTTTCCATTCAAGATCTGCGCCTTTACCCACTTTTTGCCTATTTGGGTTAAGCGCCAGCAGATTTCTCGTCTCATCCGTATGCTGAAAGGCCTGCTTGTTATGATAAACAAACGTACACCACCCTGGCTCAGCGTTATCTCCGACACCATCCCGCTTTAGGAATTTGTTCTCTTTCAGGGCAAACTCAAACCGCGAAAACCAGTAAAAGAAGTCGAATGTGAGATCCTTCAACTCGTTGTTAATGTCTTCCTTACGCATGATATCTCCCGAAAACATAACGCTTGAGTTGAGCCGCCGTTTGGGAGCCGCGACGCGGCTTCCAAACGGTCGGACTCCAACTCATTGTTAGATTTTCTGATCAGAATATGAGCTGCTTAACCAGATCTTGTACCACCTTATATTTTCCATCCTTCAACGCGGCGTGGAGCTTTGTGCCAATGCTTTCTTTTTCCTTCAGATAGGATCTCCCCAGCACGCGAAGCCCCTTCGAGGTTAGCCTGCACGCATAGAAGGTTCGTTGAGATTCACCATGTTTCGTCTCGTTGCACGTAATGATTTCTTCCGCAATCATGTAGTAGATACTGTTGCGGTAAATCTCCAGGTGCGGCTTAACGGGGTTTTCATCTACAGTGTGCCCTGCATCCCACGACTTCATCTCATCATCAAAATTCTTGAGCTGGCGCGTCCGGCGCTCCGGCTCGAGGTACAGGATGTCCAAGTCCACCGGGTTCGGAAAGGACTGATAAAGTATGTCGAGGATTACGGCGGCGCAGCTCTTGAATACTTTAATGTTGTCGGGTTCGTCCAGGACCATCTTTTCCTCCTGTGAATCTAACAGGTATTAGATAGCGCGCTCGTTTATTCACTTTAACGATCACGCACGTTCAATATTCTTATCTGAATTAATTAACTAGCTGATTTTAAAAAAACAACGGTTTCATTCGGGCAGCCTAAGCCGGATTCGCGTGCTTGCGCGTTTTGCTTTTCACAATAAACTGTATATACATCCATAACCGTATAAGTATGGCTACGCACGGCAAGCCACCAAAGCTGATGGACCGGGTAAAGGCGACCATGCAAGTGAGGCGATACAGTCCTCGCACTGTGAAGACGTACTGCTATTGGATACGTTTCTTCATACGCTTCCACGGTGTGCGTCACCCTGTTGGCATGGGAACCACAGAGATCCACGCTTTTCTGGAGCATCTGGCGATTCAGCGAAAGGTAGCTGCGGCCACTCGGAACCAGGCACTGAATGCCTTGGCCTTTCTTTATCACTATAAATTGGGCAGCGAGTTCGGGAGTGTTCGCAGTCTTCTGGGCTGGGTCACTCGAGGTTTCAGGCACGCTACCGCCATCTACCTGCATGTGGGGAAAGCGCCCTGCTTTCTGTGCGGTAGTCCCTTGCGTCATGGTGTTGTCATTTATCCGGCACTCTTCGGTGCCTTCGATTTCAAGACTAATCATCCCGGCTTTTGACTGTAAAGCGTCGTAACAAAAAATGGCGGCATGCGTTGGTGCATGCCGCCATTTTAATGAGCTGGAGTTGGCCGCCGAGTGTCAGACCATTTTCTTGTCTTCGACTTCTTCCGGTGTGGTGCCGGGGGGCAGCGGGTGGCCCTTGGCGAGTTCGGCGCGGGTGGCGTCGCGGATGTCGAGGAGCGTGACCCGGTAGGTGAGCGAGTGGCCGGCCAAGGGGTGGTTGGTGTCGATGAGCACGCTGTCGGGGCGGGCTTCGAGCACGGTGACGATTTCCGGGCCGTCGTCGCCGGGTGTCTGGAAGCGCATGCCGGCCTGGAGGTCGTTGTTGGGGAAGGCGTCACGGCCGACCTCGCGCACCAGGCTTTCGTCACGTACGCCGTAGGCCTGCTCGGGGGCCAGGGTCACGCTGAGCTCCTCGCCCTGCGCCTTGTCGAGCATGGCTTCCTCGAGCCCGGCCATGATGTTGCCGTGGCCGTGCAGGTATTCCAGCGGTTTGTCGCGGGCCCGGGAGTCATCCAGCGTCTGGCCTTGGGCGTCACTGAGTACATAGTGAAAGGTGACGACTCGTTGCGGCGCGACAAGCATGGTTTTCTCCTGGTTGGGTATCGGTCAGTCGCATCGACGTAGCTGGCTGACGGGCATTTCCAGATGCTGCTGCTTGTGCAGCATGCCGAGCAGCACGATGGCGCGGTCTTCGCCCTTGTGGGTCTCGAACACGGCCTGGAGGTCCTTGAAGGGGCCGGAGGTGATCTCGACGGCTTCGCCGGCCCGGAAGTAGACGTTGGCGGAGCTGTCGTCCTGGGGGCCGGCGTTGGCGCGCAGGGCTTCCACCAGGTCGTCGTGTACCGGAACCGGTGATTGCAGGCCGAAGGTGACGATCTTCAGCACGCCCCGGGTGGAGCGGATGGGTCGCCAGTTGCTGGCCAGCTTGTCCAGCCGGATGAAGAGGTAATTGGGGAACAGCGGCTCGACGACCCAGGTGAGTTTGCCGCGGCGCTTTTTCTGGACTTCCAGCACCGGGTGGAACAGCTCGTAGCCCTGGTTGTCGAGGTGTTCCACGGCACGAAAGGATTCACCGCCCTTGCACTGAATCACATACCAGCGCGGCACGGCATCGTCTTCCTCGCTCGAGCATGGGCTGTGGTCTGTCATGTCGCTCCTGGTCGTCGCGGCTGGTATCACCTGCGGTGCTCTGCAACAATCGGGCACGCACCTGGTGGGGGATCCTTCCTGCCCCCGGGATAGGTGCCTATTCTAACATTGTTGATCGGCCCCGCGAGGGTCGCTCAGGCACGCCGCAAGGAGAGCCCGCGCCATGCCGACACCTTCCGTCCACCGCAGCTGGTCCGATGCCCTGGCGATCTATCTCAGGGCGCCCGTGCTGACCATGCTGTTCCTGGGTTTTTCGGCCGGACTGCCCTTTCTGCTGGTGTTTTCCACCCTCACCGCCTGGCTACGCAGTGATGGCGTCGAGGTCGCCGCCATCGGCTTCTTCGCCTGGATCGGCATGCTGTATTCGATCAAGTTCTTCTGGGCGCCGGTGGTCGACCGGCTGGCCCTGCCCGGCCTGACCCGCTGGTTCGGCCAGCGGCGTGGCTGGATGCTGCTGGCTCAATCGATGATCGCCCTGGGCCTGATGGGTCTGGCGTTCACCGATCCGGTGGGGCATCTCACCCAGGTGGCGATCTTCTCGCTGCTGGTGGCCTTCGGCTCGGCGACCCAGGACATTGCCATCGATGCCTTTCGCATCGAGTCGGCGCCTGATGACATGCAGGCGGCCATGGCCTCGACCTATATCGTCGGCTATCGCGGCGGCTTGATTGCCGCCGGGGCCGGCGCCCTCTACGTGGCCTCGGCGGTGTCCTGGGAGGCGGCCTATCTGTGCATGGCGGCACTGGTGCTGGTCGGCACCCTCACCGTGCTGATCCGCCCGGAGCCGGCGCGGCTCTCGCTGACCACGCAGCTGATTCACGAGCCCCGGGTACGCGCCTTCCTGCGCGCCAGCCGCGGCAAGCCGGCCTGGATGAGACGCCTGGGTGCCTGGGTCATCGGGGCCATCGTCTGCCCGTTCACCGACTTTTTCGTGCGCTATCGGCGTCAGGCGCTGTGGCTGCTGGTGTTCGTGGCGGTGTTCCGCATCAGCGACCTGGCCATGGCCTCCATGGCGCATCCGCTGTATATCGATCTGGGCTTCTCGCTGGACACCATCGCCAGCGTGACCAACATCTTCGGCATCGTCATGAGCATCCTCGGCGGTCTGCTCGGCGGGGTTCTGGTGGCACGCTACGGCATCGGCACCATGCTGGTCTTCGGGGCCACGGCCACGGCGCTAACCAACCTGCTGTTCGTGCTGCTGGCCTCCACCGGCGACAACCTGGTGATGCTGGTCGTCACCATCATCGGCGACAACCTGTCCAACGGCCTGGCCAGTGCGGTCTTCATCGCCTTCCTGTCGAGTCTGACCTCGCGGGCCTATACGGCGACCCAGTACGCGCTCTTTTCCTCGCTGATGACGTTGCCGGGCAAGTTCCTGAGCGGCTTCGGCGGTCTGGTGGTCGATTTTCAGGGCTACGCCAGCTTTTTCCTGCTGGCCTCGGCACTGGGTGTGCCGGCCATTCTGCTGGCCATCTGGATTCGCCGTGGCACCCTGCTCAAGGGCGCCGTCGCCCAGTAAATCCTGAAGCTCCCGGTGCCCTGCACCGGGCCTGCCGTGGCGAGGATCAGCCCGGGTCCTGGGTGCTCAGCCATTCCAGGGCCCCCGGGGTACTGCGCCATTGATCACGCATCAGGGTGCGATACTGCCAGGCCTCGGCGGGTGAACCGGGCGCGGCCTCGGTGCTGCTGCCCGATGGCTCGCGGGGCGAGTCGCTGTAGAGCAGTACCAGGGCATGGCGATTATGCTGGTAGACTCGCTGCAACTGCTCGTTGGCCTCGTCATAGCGCCCCAGCCGATAGAGTGCCAGCAGGCGGCCCATCATCATGCCCAGCATGGCACCAGGCTCCACCTGATCATCGGCCATGGCCTCGCCACTGAGGGTCAGGGCCTCGTCGTTGCGCCCTTCGCGCAGCAGCTGGTCGAGCACCAGCTCGCGCAGCCCCAGGCTGTCCTGATCATCCAGCGCCAGCAGTCGCTCGGCGAGCTGGCGGGAATGTTGTCGCGCACCACGCTCCATGCCGACCACCAGCGCCAGACCGGTGCGCAGGAGTACGGCGTTGTCGGCGTTTTCCCATACCAGGGCCGGGCCCTGCAGCGCGTGGGCTTGGGCCAGCCAGCCCTGCAGTCGCCGTGCCAGGGGCTCGAAGAGGCTGGGCGCCATCCACGGCAGGCTGCCGAAGCGACTGGTCAGGGCCAGCGCCAGGGATTCCACCACGGCGGGCGAGTCCAGCCATTCCGGATTGGCACACAGGGCCGGCAGCCATTCCTCGGCCTGCAGCCAGGGGTCGCTGTCGAAGCCCAGCAGGGCTTCCGGGTCCACCTGGGCGACGAACACCGCCTGGAAGGCCGCGTAATGCGTCATGTCCCGGGCACTGGCGTGATAGGTCAGGCCGTCTTCGCCGCGCTGGAATTCGAGCGTGGGTGCCTCGGGCAGTTCCTGCATCAGGGACTGCAGGGATACCAGGGGCTCGGCCAGGTCGGCTTCGGCGTTGAGCAACTGTTCGGCCAGGGTGGCCCCCGGATTCGCCGCCAACTCGGCCAGAAACTCCAGCTGCTCGGGCTCCAGGTCGCCCTGCCGGGCCAGACGCCGATACCAGAAGCGTGAACGCTCGGCGGCTTCCTCCTCGTTGCCCTCGTGCAGCAGCAGCATGGCTTCGATGTAGGCAAGCGTCGGCGAGTCGGGCAGTGCCTGCTGGGCGCGCACGAAGGCCGCCCGGGCACTGTCCAGATCGTCGTTGTCGAGATGCAGCAGGCACAGCCGTTCCAGGGCAACGCCGCGCAGGGACAGGGGGCCATGCTCGAAGACGGCATCCAGCAGGGCCTGGCGCTTGCGGTTGAAGCCGCGCTCCTGGTAGAGGTCGACGAGGATCTCGAAGGCGGGCTCGGCCTGGTCGGGCAGGTTGTCCCAGTCGGGGTTGTCGAAGACCGACTCGAGGATCTGCTGGGCACGCCCGCGCTGGCCGGATTCGCCGGCAATCAGGCCGGCCTCGAGCAGCGCCTGTGATGGCGCCAGCCCGCTGGCCAGCGCCGCCTTGAGCGTCGGGCCTTTCCATTCGCGCAGAGACAGCATCCACATCAGGTGGCCGGGCACATGCCCGGGCAGCGACACGGCGCCGCAGCACTGTCGCATCCTGAGTCCGGAGTCGCACCAGCAGGGCTCGTTGTCGCCCGGCCGGGCCAGCGGCTCGCACTCGAAGTCCAGCCGCTCCAGCGGCGCCTGGGACCAGAGTTCCGGTGCCAGGGCCTGGGCCGTGGCCAGATCGCCCTCGAAGTGCGCTGGGCCCTCTTCCCGTGCCCAGGCCATCAGGGTGGGATAGCGCTCATCTTCGCGTATGGCTCCCAATGCTCCGGACGCGAACCCCAGCAACTGCTCTACCCATACCGCCAGCATCGCTGTCTCCAACACGTTCGGAAAACGCCACAGTCTAACAGCTGCGTGCCGGCCTGGCAGCCGCTCACTCCGAGGCCCACTGCCGCAGCGGGGCAGTACGTGCGGCCATGTCGAGGCGGGCCTGCAGCCGCACCAGGTTCCAGTAGTGGCCATTGAGGGTGCGCGACAGCAAGAGGGTATCGGCCGGCGGCTGCAGCCGGTCCAGCGCCGCCCAGATCTTCGGGCTGAGCTCGCGCACGCGCTGATGCACGCGGATGTCACCGAAATCCTGGGGACCCGGCGCGAACAGCGGCTCGATGGCATCGGCGGTCTCGCGATACAGGGCCAGCGGCGCGCCCTGCCCCTGGCGGCCGCCGAGTGCCATGACGGCCTCATCCATGGCCATGGGGTCCTTCTCGAGGGTGGCATCCAGCAGGTGCATCAGCGTGCGCAGCCGTGCCGCCGGAACCTCGATGACGGCGCCCAGGTCATAGATCACCAGCCGCCCCTCGGCATCGGCGGCGAAGTTGCCGGCGTGGGGATCGGCATGCAGCTCGCCATGGGTAAAGAGTTCTTCCGTCAGCCAGTCGGCCAGGGTCGCGCTGAGGCGCTGACGCAATCCGTCCTCGGCGGACTCCAGCTCGCGCAACGGCGTCCCCTCGACATAACGCATGGCCAGCACGCCCTCCCCGCAGAGGTCCGGCAGCGGTTCGGGGATCACCAGTTCATCGCGCTCGGCGTAGCGTTGGCGATAGCGCGACAGGGCATCGGCCTCGGCCCGGTAGTCCAGCTCGCCACGCAGGCTGGCGGCCAGCTCCTCGAACATGGCATCCAGCCGCGCCTGGGGCATGCGCAGCCAGCGGCCGAGACGCATCAGGCGACGCACCTGGCGCAGGTCATCCTCCAGCACCTGAGCCAGCCCGGGATACTGCACCTTGAGCACCACGCTCTCGCCGTCATGCGTAACGGCCCGATGCACCTGCCCCATGGAGGCACTGGCAAAGGGCCGAGTCTCGATGGACGCGAAGGGGGTTTCGAGGTCGCCGTAGCAGGCGACCAGGGTGCGCCGAATGTCCTCCCAGGGCATGGGCTCGGCCTGGCGCTGCAGGCGCGCCAGCTCATCGGCCAGCTCGGGTGGCAGGACGTCATCCCACTGGGACACGATCTGGGCCAGTTTCATGGCCGGGCCCTTGAGCTCGGAGAGCCCGTCGAACAGCGCCTGCCCGAGGCCCTGCCAATCGGCCTGCCCGCCCAGGCGCTGCTTGAGCACGGCGCCGCCGGCTCGCGACCCCAGGCCGAAAAGACGCCGTCGTCGACCCTGTTCTCTCACTGCTGCCTCCCGTCCGCTCAGCGCACGGGTTACCGGTCGGTGTGCGGCCGGGCCCTCTGGCGGATACCAGTAAATACTGTAAGAATCCCCATGTTCGCTCATTGCCCCGCGAGATGCCATGCGTCTGATCATTGCCGAGAAACCCAGCCTGGCCCGAGCCATCGCCAATGCCCTGCCGAACTCGCCGCGTCAGGAGGATGGCGCCCTGGTGGCGGGCGACACCACCGTGACCTGGTGTCTGGGCCACCTGCTGGAACAGGCGCCACCCGATGCCTATGACCCGGCCCTGAAGACCTGGCGACTCGACAGCCTGCCCATCCTGCCGGACGAGTGGCGACTGATGCCGCGCCCCAAGGCCAAGGGGCAGCTTGGCGTGATTCGCCGCCTGCTGAAGAGCGCCACCCAGGTGGTGCATGCCGGCGACCCGGACCGCGAGGGCCAGTTGCTGGTCCAGGAGGTCATCGAGTACCTGGGCTGGAAGCGCGACGTGGCCCGCCTGCTGGTCAGCGACCTCAACCCGCCGGCGGTCAAGCGTGCCCTGGCGCGACTGGAGGACAATCGCCGCTACGCATCCCTGTATCAGGCCGCCCAGGCGCGCGCCCGGGCCGATTGGCTGTACGGCATCAACCTGACCCGTGCCTGGACCCTGGTGGGCCGCCAGGCCGGGCATGACGGGGTGCTCTCGGTGGGTCGGGTGCAGACCCCGGTGCTCGGCCTGGTGGTGCGCCGTGATGCCGAGATCCGCGACTTCACGCCGGTGCCCTTCTTCGTGCTGTGGGCCGACCTGGCGGTGGCCCGCGGCACACTGCGCGCCTGGTGGGTGCCCGGCGAATCACACCGGCTGGATGACCAGGGCCGGCTGCTCGATCGCCGGGCCGCCGATGCCCTGGCACCGCGCCTGCCGGGGGCCGAGGGCCGGCTGACCAGCCTGGAGAGCCGCGACAAGCGCCAGGCCGCCCCGCTGCCCTACTCGCTCTCGGCGCTGCAGGTCGATGCCGCGCGTCGTCACGGCCTCTCGGCCAAGGCGGTGCTCGACATCTGCCAGCGCCTCTACGAGCGCCACCAGTTGATCACCTATCCGCGTTCGGACTGCCGCTACCTGCCCGAGGAGCACTTCCAGGGCGCGCAGCGCACCCTGCAGGGGGCCTGCCGGCATGACGAGACGCTGGGCCGCTGGCTGGCCGGCGCCGATTTTTCGCGACGCTCCAAGGCCTGGAACGACAAGCAGGTGGGCGCCCACCACGCCCTCTCGCCCACCGGCAAGCCGGCCGACCTGGAAAAGCTGTCGCGCCAGGAAGCCGACATCTTTCGCCTGATCACCCGCAATGTGCTGGCCCAGTTCTATCCCGCCCTGCAGACCCGCGAGGTGAAGGCCGAGTTCACCATCCTCGAGGAACGCTTCCGCGCCCGCGGCCAGGAGGTCCTCGAGCCGGGCTGGAAGCCCTTGTTCACCACCCGTGACGAGGCGCCGCCGCTGCCACCGCTCAGCGAGGGCGAGGCGTGTCGCGTCGATGACGCCGGCGTGGAGGATCGCGAGACCCGCCCTCCCGAACACTTCACCGATGCCAGCCTGATCAAGGCGATGATGAACATCGCCCGCTATGTCGACGACGCCTCGATTCGGCGCACCCTGCGCGACTCCGACGGGCTGGGCACCGAAGCGACGCGGGCCGGCATCATCGAGACGCTGCTGGAGCGCGGCTACCTGGTGCGCGAAGGCAAGAGCCTCAGGGCCAGTCGGCTGGGCAGCGCCCTGATCGCCTCGCTGCCGGAAGCCGTCGGGCGACCGGAACGCACGGCACAATGGGAGCAGCGTTTGGCCAATATTGCCGAAAACGA
Source organism: Halomonas sabkhae (assembly GCF_030409265.1). Taxonomy (NCBI): domain Bacteria; kingdom Pseudomonadati; phylum Pseudomonadota; class Gammaproteobacteria; order Oceanospirillales; family Halomonadaceae; genus Halomonas; species Halomonas sabkhae. Next base: position 449,879 of record NZ_JAUFPM010000017.1, on the reverse strand, counting down.
TGATCCAGCGGCGCCCTTTCTGGACGGGCTGGTGGCGGATCTGCGTCAACTGTTGCAACACGCCGATGCCGGCCGTGTCCGCAATGCCCTCCAGCAGGCCCAGGGGCCCGAGCCCCGGAGCGGCGGCAAGGCCGGCGGCAAAAAAGGCGGCCGTCGCACCCAGTCGCGGGGCAAGCGCACTCAGGGCAGCGCGTCAGGCGGGAAGACTTCCAACCAGAAGGGCACGACCCGCAGCACATCAAGCCGCGGCAAGTCCTCAGGCAGCTCGCGGCGCGGCAGTGGTGGCAAGTCGTCATGACCCAGCTGATCATCGGCCCCGGCGCCATGGGCGGCCTGCTCGGCATCAAACTGGCCTCGCAGCAGGCGGTGATGCTCGCCGGCAGGCGGCCACTGCCGTCGCCACAGTCACTGACCAGCCCACAAGGCAGCACAACTCAACATGCCGTGGACGGCCGGCTTGCAGCGGCATTGACCGAGCGCGACCTCTCGACCGTCTCCACCGTGCACCTGCTGACCAAGGCCTATGCCGCCGAGTCTGCCCTGGCCGAGGTGGCCACGCGCCTGCCGGCGGCAACGCCACTGGTACTGTGGCAGAACGGGCTCGAAGTTCAGCCCCGGCTGACCCGCGACTGGCCGGGCCCCACCCTGTGCGCCAGCACCACCGAAGGCGCTTACCGCCAGAGCGATACGCACATCGTGCACGCCGGGCAAGGCCACACCTGGATCGGTCACCTGGAAGGCGAGCATGCGATCCTGGCTGCCGAGCTGGCCGACACCCTGACCCGGGCGGGCCTGGCCAGCCAGGCGGTGGACGACATCCACCAGCGTCTGTGGCACAAGCTGGCCGTCAATGCCGCCATCAACCCGGTGGTCGCCCGCTACCGCATACGTAACGGACGGCTTGCAGAACCGCGCTTCGCGCCCATTACCAACGCCATCATCGCCGAAGTGGCGGACATCATGCACAGCGCCGGGATTGCGTTGCCGGCCCGGGGGCTGAGCGGGCTGGTCTGGCAGGTGATCGAGGACACGGCTCACAACCGCGCCTCCATGTTGCAGGACGTACTGGCCGGCCGCCCCACCGAACATGACGCCATCCTGCTGCCCCTGTTGCGCCTGGCGCGGGAGCACCACCGAGCGACACCCTGCCTCGCGGCCTTTCACCGTTATTTCAGCCAACGCTCGGCGACTGGATAAGTCGAAAGTCGAGTGCTAGCTTTCATGAACTGCATGATAATGAAGTGGCAAGCGGCCTGCCCTGCGCCACATTGAGGTCAGGGGACATGAATTCTCGAGCAGACAAGTGGATCGCAACCGGCCTGGTGATGGTGGTCACCGGGTTTTCTGCGTGCGTGGCGGTTGCCGACGACGAGCCGGTCTTTTCACAGCAGTCCACGCGCATCACCCAGCTCGACAACGGCCTGATCATCGAGGGCCAGGATGTCGAGTCGGGCGACCGTTTCACGTCCGGCTTCAGCCTGACGGCCGGCATCAATCCCACCACCATGCCGGCACTGGATCTGGGCGCCGAGTTCAGCTACCGCGACAGCGACGCCGTCCCCGTGTCGGGTCAACGCCTGGTCGACACCACCAGCCTCGGCGGCAGCCTGATCGCCGGCATCCGCCTGCAAGACGGCTTCGGCCTCTACGCCAAGTCGGGCCTGGCCAACTGGGACACCGACGGCGCCACGGGCAGTACCGGGCTCGAGGAAAACGGCACCGCCCGCGTCGAAGGCTTCGGCGCCCGCTGGCATAACAACGGCGTCATCAGCCAGCTCGAATACGAACACTTCGACGACACGACGCTCTCCCACCTCAACCGCATCAACGCCACGGTGAGGGTGCCGTTCTAGAAAGCTGGAAGCTGGAAGCTGGAAGCTGGAAGCTGGAAGCTGGAAGCTGGAAGCTGGAAGCTGGAAGCTGGAAGCTGGAAGCTGGAAGCTGGAAGCTGGAAGCTGGAAGCTGGAAGCTGGAAGCTGGAAGACAGCATGAACCCCGCAGATCCTGAGTCAAGGGGTTACTTCGAGCTTCAAGCTTACGGCCGCGAAGCGGACGATCTTCCGGCTTCCGGCGCAGCCGGGGCCCGGCTGCGCCGGGCCTACCCCGTATTCCTCAACCCGGCGGCGATGCCGGCCATGGTGACCATCAGGGCGCGGGAGAGGTCGGCGCTGATGGCGCCGTCGGCGTCGCGGTTACGCTGCAGCAGTTCGGCCTGCAGGCCGTGCAGCGGGTCGATGTAGGGGTTGCGCACCTCGACGGCCTGGCGGATCAAGGGGGTGTTTTCCAGCAGTTCCTGCTGGTCGAGGATTTCCAGCACTACCTGATGCAGGTTGCCGAAGCGGTCGCGCAGCCGTTGCCCCAGGGCTTTCAGCGGCGGTTCATCGACCAGCCGGTGCTCATAGTAGGCGGCGATGCTGACGTCCGCCTTGGCCAGCAGCATCTCCAGCATTTCCAGGTAGGTGGCGAAGAACGGCCAGCGGTCGCGCATGTCGCGCAGCACTTCCAGGCCGCCTTCGTCTTCCAGGCGCTTGGCGAAGGCTTCGCCACTGCCCAGCCAGGCCGGCAGCATCAGGCGTGTCTGGGTCCAGGCGAAGATCCAGGGAATGGCGCGCAGCGTCTCCACGCCGCCGTCCTGGCGCCGCTTGGCGGGACGCGAGCCGAGCGGCAGGCGGCCCAGGGCACTCTCCGGGGTCACCGAGCGGAAGTACGGCACGAAGTCAGGATCCTCGCGCACGACCCCGACATAGGCGCTGTGGGCCACTTCCGCCAGCTTGTCCATCTCCTCGCGCCAGGCCGGCTCGGGGGTCGGCGGCGGCAGCAGCGAGGCTTCGAGCACCGCGCAGGTATAGATTTCCATGGAGCGCAGGGCGATCTCCGGCTGACCGAACTTGAAGCGAATCATCTCGCCCTGCTCGGTCACCCGCAGACTGCCGTTCACCGAACCCGGGGGCTGCGACAGGATCGCGGCATGGGCCGGGCCACCACCACGCCCCACGGTGCCGCCACGACCATGGAACAGGGTCAGGTCGACGCCGTGACGACGACACACCTCGACCAGGGTCTCCTGGGCGCGGTACTGGGCCCAGGCGGCGGCCAGCTGACCGGCGTCCTTGGCCGAATCCGAGTAGCCGATCATGACTTCCTGGCGGTCACCGACGAGCTCGCGGTATCCGGGCAGGGCCAGCAGGCGGTCGATGACATCCCCGGCCCGATTCAGGTCATCCAGGGTCTCGAACAGCGGCGAGATGGGCAGCTTGGCATCGCCGCCGACTTCCTTCATGAGCAGCGCCACGGCCAGCACGTCGGAGGGCTGCCCGGCCATGGAAATGATGTAGGTGCCCAGCGCCTCGGCATGCTCGCCGGCCGCCACCCGGAAGGTATCGAGCACCTCGCGGGTCTCTTCCGAGCAGTCCCAGTGACGCGGGATCAGCGGACGCCGCGAGCCAAGCTCGGTCAGCAGGAAATCCTGGCGCTGGGCTTCGTCCCAGTCGCTGTAGTGGCCGAGCCCCAACGAGTCGGTGAGTTCTTCCATGACCTGTTCGTGACGGCTCGCTTCCTGGCGCAGGTCGAGCTTGGTCAGGGTCACGCCGAACACCGCCACGCGGCGCAGAGTGTCGAGCAGTACGCCGTTGGCGATGGTATCCAGCCCCACGTCGCACAGCGAGCGGTAGCAGGTCAGCAGCGGAGCGAACAGCTGGTCACGGGTCTCGATGATCGGCCCCCCTTCATGGGGGCGCCCTTCCAGCTCGGCCTTGGCCCAGTCGCGCGTGGCCTCGACCCGCGCCAGCAGCCGCTTGAGCAGCTCGCGATAGGGTTCGGCGACGTCACCGACTTCGGCCTTGAGCGCGCTGTTGGCCTTCCACATGGAGAGCTCGGTCTTGAGCTGCTCGAGGTCGCGCAGATAGAGGTCGGCGGCCATCCAGCGGCCCAGCAGCAGTACCTCGCGGGTGACCTTCGAGGTCACGTTCGGGTTGCCGTCCCGGTCGCCGCCCATCCAGGAAGCGAAGCGAATCGGCGCCGCATCCAGCGGCAGGCGCTCGCCGGCGGTGTCCAGCAGCAGGTTGTCGAGGTCGCGATGAAAGTCGGGCACGGCCTGCCACAGCGAGTTCTCGATGACCGCGAAGCCCCACTTGGCTTCGTCCACCGGGGTGGGCCGTTCGTGACGGATCTCGTCGGTGTGCCAGGCCTGGCCGATCAGTTCCTCGAGACGACCCTTGGCGCGGGCGCCGCGCTCGGGATAGTCGGCGGAGGACTCGATGGCGGTCAGGCAGTCATCGATGGCGTCGTATTTCTGGATCAGGGTGCGGCGGATGACCTCGGTGGGATGCGCGGTCAGCACCAGCTCGACGCGCATGTCGGCCAGGCTTTCGACCAGCTTGCGCGCTGAATGCCCCTCGCGGCGTGCCCGGTCGAGCAACTCGCCGAGCACCGGCTGACTGCCGGGCTTGTAGTCCTCGACGCGGCGGAAACGCGCCCGGTAATGCTGCTCGGCGATGTTCGCCAGATTCAGGAACTGGTTGAAGGCCCGGGTCACCGGCAGCAGCTCGCTTTCCGGCAACTGGCGCAGGTACTCGATCAGTTCACGCTGGTCATCGGCTTCGCCCTGTCGGCCACGCTTGGCGAGGCTGCGAATCGTCTCGATGCGATCAACGAAACCTTCCCCCAGATCATCGGCGATGGTGCGCCCCAGGCTGTCGCCCAGTATCCGGACATTGTCGCGTAGCGATTCGTGCAGGTCATGACTCATGATCGAGTTTCTCCTTCCGACGATGACAGGGGGTTGGTTTCTCGTTGCTTGGCTTCCTGCCAGCACTCCTCCATGCGCGCCAGCCCAGCCTCGCTGAGCGGCACCTGTTGTGCGGCCAGGGCATCCTCCACATACCGGAAGCGTCGCTCGAACCGGGCATTGGTATCGCGCAGGCAGCGTTCCGGGTCGGCCCCCAGGGTGCGCGCCAGATTGACGGTGGCGAACAGCAGGTCGCCGACCTCCTGGGCGGCATGCTCGTGATCCTCGGCCTCCAGGGCCTCGGCCACCTCGTCGAGCTCCTCGCGCAGCTTGTCGATCACCCCGCGGCGGTCGGGCCAGTCGAAACCGACGCCGGCGGCACGCTTGGAGAGCTTGGCCGCCCGCGACAGCGCCGGCAGCGTGCGCGGCACATCGTCGAGCACCGAGTGCGCTTGACGCGCCTCGCGCTCGTCGGCCTTGAGCGACTCCCAACGCGACTTGACGTCCTTCGTCTGTACCTCGGCGGCGGGCACGCCCTGACGACGCGAGGCCAGGGTGCCGTCCGGAAAGACATGGGGGTGACGCGCCAGCATCTTGCGGGTCAGCACATCCACGACCTCATGGAAGTCGAAGCGCTGCTCCTCGGCGGCGAACTGGCTGTAGTAGATGACCTGGAAGAGCAGATCACCGAGCTCGCCGGGAAGTTCATCGAAGGCGCGACGCTCGATAGCATCGGCCACTTCGTAGGCTTCCTCGAGGGTATGCGGCACGATGCTGTCCCAGTCCTGCTTGACGTCCCAGGGACAGCCCTGCTGCGTATCCCGCAACACGGCCATCAGCGTCAGCAGGTCCTCGATGTCATGGCGTGGCTGGCTCATCAGCGCTTGTTCCCCCGTTTGCCGCTGCCCCTGGCCTTGTCCGAGCGGGGCTTCTGCGCACTCTTGTTCTGCGCTGCCTTCTTGTCCGCCCCGGCGCCGCCCTGGTGCTTGCCGGCGGCCGGTTCCGGGTCGGCCTGCTTGCCACCCGAGCGCAGACGGTGCACCTCGATGACGTTGGACAGCTGCTGAATGCGCGAAAACAGCCGGCCCAGGGTTTCCAGTCCGTCCACCTCGACGGTGATCATCATCCGCGCGATGCCGTCATCGGTGTCGGTGAGGGTGTTCACCGAGAGCACATTGACCTTGTCGTTGCTCAGCACCGCCGTCACGTCGCGCAGCAGGCCGGAGCGGTCCCAGGCCTGGACCTCGATATCGACCGGATACTGGGTGTTGGCCCGCTCGCCCCACTCCACTTCGATGATCCGCTGGGGTTCGTCCAGCCGCAGCTGCAGGATGTTCGGGCAGTCCTGGCGATGCACGGTGACGCCACGCCCCTGGGTGATGAAGCCGACGATGGCCTCCCCGGGAACCGGATGGCAGCAGTTGGCCATGTTGGTCTTGAGGTTGCCCACGCCGAGCACGGTGATGTCGTCGTCATCGCCCTTGCCGGAGGCGCGCCGGGGCTTGGCCAGCAGCTTGTCGAGCTCCTGGTGTTCGTCGTTCTCGCCGAACAGTTGCTGTGCCTGGTTGAGCACCTGGCCGATGCGCAGATCCCCGGCGCCCAGGGCGGCGTACATGTCATCGGGGCCGAGATAGTTGACGCGGTTGGCCAGCCGGGTCAGGTCCATGCCTTCCACGTCGAGGCGCTTCATTTCACGCTCGAAGAGTGCCCGCCCTTCTTCCAGGTTCTGGTCGCGCGCCTGGTGCTTGAACCAGGACTGAATCTTGGCGCGGGCCCGCGAGGTGCACACATAGCCCAGGCTGGGGTTGAGCCAGTCGCGGCTCGGCCCGCCCTTGCTGGCGGTGAGGATCTCCACCTGCTGGCCGGTGTTGAGCTTGTAGGTCAGGGGCACGATGCGGCCGTTGACCTTGGCGCCCCGGCAGCGATGGCCCACCTCGGTATGCACGCGGTAGGCGAAATCGATGGGCGTGGCCAGCCTGGGCAGGTCGATCACGTGGCCATCCGGGGTGAAGACGTAGATGCGGTCCGGGGCCACGTCACTGGAGAGGCCTTCGCGCAGGTCGCCGAAGTCGCCGACCTCCTCCTGCCATTCCAGCACCTGGCGCAACCAGGCGATCTTCTCTTCGTAACTGGCGCTGCGGGCATTGGTGTCGTGGCCCTTGTAGCGCCAGTGCGCACAGACGCCGAGCTCGGCCTCTTCGTGCATGGCGAAGGTGCGAATCTGGATTTCCAGAATCTTGTTCTCCGGGCCGAAGACCGCGGTATGCAGCGACTGGTAGCCGTTCTGCTTGGGATTGGCGATGTAGTCATCGAACTCGTTGGGCACGTGATGCCAGCGCGAGTGCACGATGCCCAGCACGGCATAGCAGTCGCTGATGCGGGGCACCAGGATGCGCACCGCGCGGATGTCATGCACCTGGGAGAAGTCGATGCGCTTGCGCTGCATCTTGCGCCAGATCGAATAGATGTGCTTGGCGCGGCCATCGATCTGGTGTTCGATGCCCTGGGCATCCATCAGCGACTTGAGGGTGTCGACGACATCGCTGATGTAGCGATTGCGGTCCAGGCGCTTTTCGGCGAGCTGGGTGGCGATGGCCTTGTAGTCATTCTCGTGCAGATAGCGGAACGACAGGTCCTCGAGTTCCCACTTGAGGTGGCCGATGCCCAGGCGATGCGCCAGGGGGGCATAGATATCGAAAACCTCGCGGGCCACCTGGAGGCGCTTGTCGCGCGGGGCATCGCGGACCTGGCGCAGGGCGCAGGTACGCTCACTGATCTTGATCAGGGCGACGCGCACATCGTCGATCATGTTGACCAGCATCTTGCGCAGGTTGTCCTGCTGATCATGCTGTTCGAAGTCCTGGGTCGGCGTCTGCGCCGAACTGATGGCGGCCATCTGCAGTACGCCATTGATCAGGCCGGCCACCTCGTCACCGAAGCGCTTCTCGACGTCCTGCAGGCTGATCAACTGCTCGCGCACGGCGCGATACAGAACGGCGGCCTCCAGGGCCGACTGGTCGAGACGCAGCTCGCCCAGGATATCGGCCATCTCGAGCCCCATGCGAAAGCTCGAGCCATCCTTCAACCAGGCCTTGTGCGGGCGTTCCGAGGCCAGCTCGAGCTGCTGGGCCAGCTCGCAGGCCGCGCGCATCTCTTCGGCCGAGCGCAACCTGACATCGTCCTCGAGGCGTTCGACCCAGCGCCCGATATCGACCCTACCCTCCGGGTCCAGCGGCTGGTTTTCACGCACTTTAACCATGGGCTGATGCTCCTTGCCGCTGCCGCATCGAGTCAGGATGCTCGAGCAGCAGCATGGATTCGAGATGTGACGTGTGACTGAACATGTCGGCCACCGCGCTGCGCCGGATCACATAGCCGGCTTCCACCAGGCGGGCCACATCCCTGGCCAGGGTGGCCGGATCACAGGAAATGTACAGCACCCGGGGAACCGGCCGAAATGCCAGCTGCCGACACAGGGTATCGGCGCCGCTGCGCGGCGGATCGAGCACCAGCACCTCCGGCGCCAGCTCGCTCAGCAGTCGCTCGACGGCCGTGGCATCGCCGAGATCCGCCTGACGGGCCTCGACCGTCAGCTCATTGAGCGCGGCATTGGCGGCCAGGCGCTCGACCATGGCGGCATTGCCCTCGGCCGCCATGACCCGGGCGCCGCGGGATGCCAGCGGCAGGCTGAAGTTGCCGATGCCGGCGAACAGGTCCAGCACCGGGGTATCCGCGGGCAGCGCGGCCAGCCACTCGACGACGCTATCCACCATACTCTGGTTGACGGCCTCGTTGGCCTGGAGAAAATCGCCGGGCTCGAGCGCCAGGTGCAGGACCTGCCGATCGACCCTGAGCCGGCAGCTCAGCCGCCCGGGCACACTCAGCCACTCGAAACGCGGGTTGTCGCGCCCCAGCCAGACGCCGATGTTGAGCCCATGCTGGCCGGCGAAGACACGCCAGCGCTCCAGGTCGCTGTCATGCTGGCGCAACTGGCGCAGTACCAGGGTCACGGCGTTATCCGTGGCCAGCAGTTCCAGATGACCGACGTGGCGCGGGGCCTCGAGGGATTCCAGGTGTTGGCGCAGGGGGGCGAGCAGCTCGGCGAGTTCCGGACGCATCACCGAGCAGGTCTCGAGATCGATCAGGCGATGGCTGTGACGGGCGCGAAAGCCCATCCGGACCCGGCCGTTGCTGTCGACACGCACGCCGAGCCTGGCGCGACGTCGATAGCCTTCGGCGTCCCCCGCCAGCACCTGGATCTCTCCGGGCAGCTCGACGCCCTGGCGGGCCATCAGCTCGCGCAGCACCCCGACCTTGTGCTCGCGCTGCGACGCCACCGCCAGGTGCTGCAGATCACAGCCGCCACAGCGTCCATAGTGGGGACAGGGCGGCGTCGCCCGCGCCGGGGAAGCCTCCACCACCTCGCTGACATGGGCTTCATCGAAGCGCTTGCGCGAGACATGCACGCTGGCGCGCACCCGCTCGCCATCCAGCGCGCCGTCGACGAAGACGGTCTTGCCATCCGCATGGCGACCGACACCACGGCCGTCATGGGCCAGCCCGTGGATCGTCAGCTCGCTGGTGCCCTGACTCGAGTCCGCCCCGGAGGTAGCATGCGATGCGTGGCGTGGCTGGTCGAGGCCCGAAACACCCGAGCGTGCGCGGGCCGGCCGCCGCTTGCCGAGACCCGCCACCTCAGCTCTCCGCGGCGAAGAGACCGGTGGACAGGTAGCGATCGCCCCGATCGCAGACGATGAAGACGATCACCGCGTTCTCCAGGTTTTCCGCCAGGCGCAGTGCACCGGCCAGGGCCCCGCCGGAAGAGACACCGGCCAGAATGCCTTCCTCGCGTGCCAGTCGCCGCATGCCGTCTTCCGCCTCACGCTGGCCGATATCCAGCACCTGGTCCACCCGCGAGGCATCGAAGATGCCGGGCAGGTAGGCTGCCGGCCAGCGGCGGATACCGGCAATGCTGGCGCCATCCTCGGGCTGCAGGCCGATGATCTGGATGTCGGGGTTGTATTCCTTGAGGCGCCGGGACGCGCCCATGATGGTACCGGTGGTGCCCATGGAACTGATGAAATGCGTCAGGCTGCCAGCGGTCTGTTCCCAGAGCTCCGGTGCCGTGGTCTCGTAATGCGCCAGCGGGTTGTCCGGATTGGCGAACTGATCGAGGGGCTTGCCCTCGCCGCGCGCGATCATCGCCTCGGACAGATCGCGGGCCTCTTCCATGCCCCCTTCCTGGCTGACCTGGATGAGACGCGCCCCGAACGCCGCCATGGCCTGCTTGCGCTCGCTGGACGCATTCTCGGGCATGATCAGTACCATCTCGTAGCCCTTGATGGCCGCGGCCATGGCCAGTGCAATGCCGGTATTGCCGGAGGTGGCCTCGATCAGGGTGTCACCCGGGGCAATGTGGCCGCGTTTCTCGGCCTGCTCGAGCATCGACAGCGCCGGACGGTCCTTGACCGAACCCGCCGGGTTGTTGCCCTCGAGTTTCGCCAGCAGAGTATTGTTGCGGCCGGCGGTAATGCGCTTGAGGCGTACCAGCGGCGTGTGGCCGATGGTGTCTTCCAGGGTGGGGAATTGCATTCAGCCTTCCTTATGGAAAAGTCTGTAAAACATTATATCTTCGCCCGCCCGAGCTGGACAGGCATCGACCGCGGCTATGGCATACTGCACCACGACATTTTCCTGCGAGGCGCGCCCATGTCCCTGAAGACACGCCTGATGCTGTGCATTCTCGTACTGCCCCTGACGCTGCTGGCCCTGCTGGTCTTTGCCGTCAGCCAGATGGAATACAGAGAGAATCATCGGCAACTCGCCGAGCGCATGGAGCAGACCACCCGGATGCTGGTGCCGAGCCTGGAACAGGCCCTGAGCGCCGGGGACCCGCAGCGTCTCGAGGCCATCGCCGCTCGCTTGATGGACCTCGATGAGGTTCGCGCCCTGACCATCGAGGCCCCGTCCGGCCGGGCGCTGGTCGAGCAGGGGCGCCTGCGCAGCCTGCCCGAGGCAACGCTCGAGCGGCCCGACAGGCTGGTCGAGCACGATGCCAAATGGCGGCTGCGCTGGCCATTGTCGTCGGCGGATGCGCGTCTGTTGATCGACATCGATGCCTCGGCGCTGGCCCTGAACCATTACCGCAAGCTGGCCAGCGGCGGCCTGATGCTGCTCGTCTGTGGCCTGCTGCTGTTCATCGTCGCCTATTCGACCCTGCGTCGCATCAGTCATCCGCTGGAGGAGGCCAGTGAAAGCCTGTCGCGCCTGACCGCAGGCATGTCGCCCGCCCCGCTGGACCTGCCCGCCGCCGCCGAACTGGCTCGGCTCACCCGGGGCCTGAACATGCTGCGCGACCAGCTGGCGGTCACGCACTCCGACATGCAGACCCGGGTGGAACAGGCCACCAAGGAGCTGCAGGAGTCCATGGAAACCATCGAGGTGCAGAATGTCGAGCTCGACCTGGCGCATCGGCGTGCCCTGGAGGCCAACCGGGCCAAGTCGGAATTCCTGGCCAACATGAGCCACGAGATTCGCACCCCGCTCAACGGCATCATCGGCTTTTGCCGGTTGCTGCAGCGCTCCGAACTGACGGCCCGCCAGCGCGAGTGGCTGGAGCACGTGCAGCGTGCCTGCGACAACCTCCTGATGCTGGTCAACGACGTCCTCGATTTCTCCAAGATCGAGGCCGGCCGCCTCGAACTCGAGCACCGACCGCTGGACATGGTGGTGCTGGTCAACGAGGTCCTCGCGCTGCAGGCGCCCCAGGCCCAGCAGAAGGATCTGCAACTGCTGGGCCTGGTCTATGACGATGTGCCCCTCGAACTGACCGGTGACCCGCTGCGCATCCAGCAGGTACTGACCAACCTGGTGCACAATGCCGTCAAGTTCACCCAGCAGGGCGAGGTCGTCGTGCGGGTCGCCGTGCAGGAGCAGGCCCAGCACCAGACGACACTGCGCATCTCGGTCAGCGATACCGGTATCGGACTCTCGGGCGCCTTCCAGCAGCAGCTCTTCGAGGCCTTCAGTCAGGGCGAAAGCAGCCATCAACGGCGCTTCGGCGGCACCGGCCTGGGTCTCGCCATCTGTCGCCAGCTGGTGGAGCAGATGGGCGGCGAAATCAGTGTCGAAAGTGCCCCCGAACAGGGCTCGGAGTTCGCCTTCACCCTGCCGCTGAACGGCAGCGACACCAGCGAACGCCCTCCCGAGGTGGAGCTCAACGGCCTGCGGGTCGTCATCAGCGAGGCGCACCAGACGACCCGGCGCGCCCTGCGCCACCTCATCAGACGCTGGGGCGCCCGGCCCTACACCCTGGACGAGGCCCTGTCCGAGGAGGTTCAGGTGGCGCTCATCGGCCTGACGGCCGAAGAAGCCGCACAGCCCAACCTGAATGGCTGGCGTGAACGGCTGCCGACGCTGGGCTGCCCGGTCATCCTGATGGTCAATGCCACCCCACCGGAACTGCCCGAAGGCGTCACTTTCCCGCATGGCGGCAAGGTAATCAGCAAGCCGGTATCACGGCATGCGATGGCCGAAGCCATCCAGGAGGTTCATCGCCAGGCGCGCGGCGGCACCAGCCTGCCCGCGGGCGAAGCGGCGCCGTCACTGCCGGCCCCGGAGCCGGCCAGGGCCCGGCATATCCTGTGCGTCGATGACACCGAATCCAACCGGGTACTGCTGAGCGAGCTGATTGAGGATGCAGGCAGCGAGGTGACGACGGCGACCAGTGGCGAAGAGGCGCTGGCGATGGCCGAGCAGCAACGCTTCGACATGGTCCTGATGGACATTCGCATGGAAGGCATGGACGGCGTGGAGGCGACGCGTGCTCTGCGCCGTATGGGAGGCCGCTGGCAGAAGCTGCCGATCATCGCCGTGACCGCCCATGTGCAGGACAATCAGCGCCAGCATCTGCTGGACAACGGTCTCGACGACATGCTGGAAAAACCCATCGACACCCACAAGCTCGATCAGCTCTTTCGTCACCATCTGGGGACAAGTATCGAGACAGCGGCCAGCGCCCCGGCGCCCCAGGCCGCCCCCGAGCGCGACGCCGACGACGAGCTGCCCGAAGTCGACCTGGCGCTGGGTGCCAGTCTCGCCGGGGGACGCGAAGGCCTGGCGCGTCAACTGCTGGATCATCTCATCGACTCGCTGGACGAGAGCGAAGCCGACATTCGGCGCGCCAACGCCGAGGGCGATGACGAGACCCTGCTGGATGCCGTGCACGCCCTCAACGGCGCCTGCCGCTATTGCGGTGTGCCGCGCCTGGCGCTGCTGGTGGAGACACTCGAGACCCGGCTGCGTTCGCGCGGCCGAGACGCCATCCAGCCCTTGCTGCCGGATCTGTATACGGCCATGCAGGGCCTGCGCCACTGGCAGCGGTCTCAGGCTTCGAGCACCACGAAGGCCACGGCCAACTCGGCCTCGTCGGACAGCGAAAGATGATGGCGCTGCACGCCGGCGGCCGTCGCCAGCGCTTGGGCCCGGCCGCTCAGTTGCAGCAGCGGGCGGCCGAGTGAATCATTGACCACCTGGATGTCGGTCCAGCTCATGCCATGCCGCAGCCCGGTGCCCAGCGCCTTGACGAAGGCCTCCTTGGCGGCGAAGCGTTTCGCCAGATAGTTGACCGAGCGGCCTCGGGCCTCAAAGCCGGCGCGCTCGGCCTCGCCCAGCAGCCGCTCGATGAACCGATCGCCGTGACGCTCCAGGGCGCGCTCGAAACGCGCCACCCGGGCGATATCGGTGCCGATGCCGATGATCATGCGCTGCAGCAGCTCCCGTCCGCTTCATGGTCATGATCGTGCTCATGGTCTTCCACCGCGGCCAGCAGGCCGGCTTCCTGACCGGCAATCGCCAGACGCTTCATCTCGGCCACGGCTTCCTTGAGTCCGACGAACAGCGCCCGGCCGATGATCGCATGGCCGATATTGAGCTCGTGAAGGCCGGAAATCGCCGCCACGGCCTCGACGTTGTGATAATTCAGGCCGTGCCCGGCGTTGACCACCAGCCCCAGTTCGACGGCCATCTCGGCCGCCGCCACCAGGCGGGCATGTTCATCGCGCGCAGCCTGCCCCCGAGCCTCGGCATAGGCTCCGGTATGCAGCTCGATGGTCGGCGCGCCGGCCCGAGCCGCGGCCTCGACCTGCTCCACGCAGGGGTCGATGAACAGCGAGACATCGCAGCCCGCGGCCGCCAGGCGCTGACAGGCCTGGCTGACCGATTCCAGGCTGCCCGCCACATCCAGGCCGCCCTCGGTGGTCAACTCGTCGCGCTTCTCCGGTACCAGGCAGACATGCGCCGGCCGCACCTCCTCGGCCAGCGCGATCATCGCCTCGGTGGCCGCCATCTCCAGATTCATGCGCGTGTTGAGGACCTCGGCCAGCAGGCGCACATCACGCACCTGAATATGGCGACCATCCTCGCGCGGATGCACGGTGATGCCATCCGCCCCGGCCTCCTCGGCCAGCAACGCCGCCTGCACCGGATCGGGATAACGGGTACCACGCGCCTGACGCAGCGTCGCGACATGATCGATGTTCACACCAAGCAGAATACGGGGGGGATGCATAGAATCTCCTAAAGTTCGTTTCGAGCTGCGGGAGGCGAGCAGCGAGCAGCGAGCGGCGAGACACGAGCGGCACGGCTGGAAGCTCGAAGCTCGAAGCTCGAAGCTCGAAGCTCGAAGCTCGAAGCTCGAAGCTCGAAGCTCGAAGCCAAGCGTAACTGCTCCCCTACCGGGGTCAAGATGTTACTTCCAGCTTCAAGCTTCCGGCTTCCGGCTTCTAGCTACTCAGCCCTCCTCCGTTCGGCGAGTTGCCGCATCAGTTCCCGCGAGCGCAGGGGTCGGGTGCCGAGCAACGGTGCCAGGGCGGCGCGCATCACGCCCTTGGCGGGGCCGGCGAGTCCGGGGGAGCGCCAGTCACCGCTGGCCAGCAGTTTCAGGGTGCGGCCGTCGATGCCGGGCTGGCCGGGGACGAAGCCGCGCGAGCTGGGGTCGAAGACGTAGCGGCTCTGGGGGTCCAGTGCCTCGCCCTCGGGCCCGCAGAAACGCGGTTCGGCGTCCAGCGCTTCGAGCAGGGACCGTTCCAGTTGGCGCAGGGCACTCGCCCGGGCATCCGGCTTGGGCAGGGCCTCCAGAGTCGCGCCATAGAAGGCGAAGACATCGTCCACCGGCAGTTCAACCGGCAACAAGCGCGCCAGCAGCTCGTTGGCGTAGAGGCCGCAGAGCAGGCCCTCGCCCACCAACATGGCGGCCGAGCCACGGCTTTCCATCAGGCTCATGCGCTTGAGATCGCCACTGCCGCTCCAGGTCACGTGCAGGGGCGCGAACGGCTGCAGGACGCCGCGCAAGCGACTGCCCGGACGCTGGACGCCTCGCGCCACGGCACGCACGCGTCCATGGCGAAAGGTCAGCAGCTCGATCAGGGCGCTGGTTTCGCGGTAAGCACGCTTGTGCAGCAGATACGCCGGTTCTGGTGTCATGGGACGCCGTTCAGAAGAAGTATCGCTCGGGCCGAGCCGGAAATGCGCGCTGCGAGCCCCGGAACAGACGAGCGGCGGGATACGAGATGCGAACCCCACCCCCGAAGCAGGCGAGCGGCGAGATGCGACCCCCACCCCCGAAGCAGACGAGCGGCGAGATGCGAACCCCGACACCGCCCCAGGCTTTGCAGTTTCAAGCCTGCGACGCCCTGCTCGATTCTCGAGGCTCGGAACCCGCAGCTCGAAGCTCGGTGTCAGTCTAAATCATAGCCGAGGCTCTTCAGGGCCCGGTCGTCATCGGACCAGCCCCGCTTCACCTTCACCCAGAGGTTGAGCATGACCTTGGTGCCGACCACGCGCTCCATCTCCAACCGCGCGTCGCGACCGATGTTCTTGATGCGCTCGCCGCGATCCCCGATCAGGATCTTCTTCTGGCCCTGCCGTTCGACCATGATCAGCGCGCTGATATGCGTGATCTCGCTTTCCTCGCGGAACTCCTCGATCTCCACCGTCATCTGGTACGGCAGTTCATCGCCGAGTTGGCGCATGATCTTCTCGCGGACCAGCTCGGCGGCCATGAAGCGCAGGCTGCGGTCGGTGATCTGGTCGTCCGGGAAGAAATGCACGCTCTCGGGGAGGTGCTTGGCCACTTCGGCTTCCAGCTCGGCGACATTGGTGCCGTGCTTGGCGGCGACCGGCACGATGGCGGCGAATTCGCGGCGCCCGCTGACCTCTTCGAGCCAGGGCAGCAGGGTCGACTTGTCGTTGATCCGATCGACCTTGTTGACGGCCAGGATCACCGGCGCCTTGACGGTCGCCAGACGCTCCAGGACGACCTGGTCTTCCGGCGTCCAGCGGGTGCGATCGATGATGAAGACGACGCAGTCGACATCGCGCAGGGCCTGGGTGGCCGCCTGGTTCATGAAGCGGTTGATGGCCTTGTCGCGGTCCTTCTCGAGGGTATGAATGCCGGGCGTGTCGACATAGATGAACTGGGCGTCACCCTCTGTCTTGATCCCCATGACCTGATGGCGCGTGGTCTGTGGACGGCGCGAGGTGATCGAGATCTTCTGGCCGAGTATATGGTTCATCAACGTCGACTTGCCGACGTTGGGGCGGCCCATGATGGCGACGAAGCCACAGGTCTGGGACATGCTCAGGTTCCTCTCTTCTCGAGCTGCGTCAAGGCTTGTTCGGCGGCTTGCTGTTCGGCATGGCGACGGCTGGAGCCGATGCCCTGAGTATGCTCGTCGAGCACCTCGACATGACACTCCACCGTGAAGGTCTGTGCATGCGCTTCACCTTCCACGGAGATCACATCGTAACGCGGCAAGGCGACCTGGCGGGACTGCAGGAATTCCTGGAGTCGGGTCTTGGGGTCCTTCTGGGTGTCCTGGAGGTTGATCATTTCCAGGCGTTCGGCAAACCAGGACAGGACCCGGGTGCGGGCCGTTTCCATGCCGGCATCGAGATAGATGGCACCGATCACGGCTTCCACGGCATCGGCGAGTATCGAGTCGCGGCGATGGCCACCACTCTTCATCTCGCCGGAGCCCAGCCGCAGACACTCGCCGAACTCCATCTCGCGGGCCAGCTCGGCCAGCGTCTGCCCCTTGACCAGGCGCGCGCGCAGGCGCGACAGCTGGCCTTCCCGGGCTTTCGGAAAACGCTGGAAAAGATCCTCGGCGATGACGAAATTGACGATGGAGTCGCCCAGGAACTCCAGGCGTTCGTTGTTGCGGCCACCGTAACTGCGGTGTGTCATGGCCAGTTCCAGCAGTTCGCGCTGGGCAAATTGATGCCCGATGCGTCGACTGAAGATATCGAGGGAATTACTCACGGAACTCCTGCTTTATTCTGACAGCGGTGCTGTTGTCGGTATCTCAATGGATACCCCGCACTTCGGTGAAACTCGGTAGACCGCCATCCCAGTGCATCCACACGGCAAAGGCCTTGCCCACGACGTTCTCCTCGGGGACAAAGCCCCAGTAACGACTGTCATTGGAGTGGTCGCGGTTGTCTCCCATCACGAAATAGTGATCCTCGGGCACCTCGACGCTGCGCATCTGCGGCCCCGGGTCACGGGGATTATTGTAGATTTCATGGGTCAACTCGCCCAGTTGCTCTTTCAGCAGCAGTTCCTCCGGGGCACGTTGCGGACCGGTTTCCAGCAACTCCTTGGGCACGGCCTCGCCGTTCACGTAGAGCTGCTTGTCCTGGTAACGAATCTCGTCACCCGGCAGTCCCACGACGCGCTTGATGAAATTAACCCCGGGGTCCTTGGGAAAGCGGAACACCATGACATCACCGCGCTCGGGTTCGCCCAGCTCGACGACCTTGGTATTCACCACCGGCAGCCGCAGACCATAGGTGAACTTGTTGACGAGGATGAAATCGCCCACGGTCAGGGTGGGCCGCATGGAGCCGGAAGGAATCTGGAAGGGCTCGACCAGAAAGCTGCGCAGCAGCAGCACCACCAGCAGTACCGGGAAGAACGAACGCGCGTAATCCACCGGCCAGGGGTCCTTGAGCGCCTTCTCACGTGCCTTGTGCGACATCTCCTCGAGTTCGCCCGACTCGGCGCTGTCGGCCAGGCGCTGACGCCGTGCCGGACGCCAGAAGAGCACATCCAGAAGCCAGATCACACCGCTCACGGCCACCGCAATGACCAGCAGAAGAGCAAAATCCATTGTCCGCGTCCTTCCTTAGTCGTCGTTCACCTTGAGTACAGCAAGGAAGGCGTCCTGGGGAATCTCCACTCGGCCGACCTGTTTCATGCGCTTCTTGCCTGCCTTCTGCTTCTCGAGAAGCTTCTTCTTGCGGGTCGTGTCACCGCCGTAACACTTGGCCGTGACATTCTTGCGCAGTGCCTTGACGGTGGAACGCGCCACGACGTGTCCGCCGATGGCGGCCTGGATGGCCACGTCGAACATCTGGCGCGGGATCAGCTCTTTCATCTTCTCGACCAGCGCCCGTCCCCGTGGATGGGAATGGTCACGGTGTATGATCACCGCCAGCGCATCGACCCGGTCGCCATTGATGAGGATATCGAGCCGCGCCAGGTTGGCCGGTTCGAAGCGCTCGAAGTTGTACTCGAGTGAGGCGTAGCCCTTGGACAGCGACTTCAGCCGATCGAAGAAGTCCATCACCACCTCGGACATCGGCAGCTCATAGGTCAGCTGGATCTGATTGCCCAGGAACAGCATGTCGAGCTGGGTGCCGCGACGCTGTTCGCACTCGGCGATCACGCTGCCGACGAACTCCTGCGGCACCAGGATGCTGGCCCGCACCACCGGCTCGCGCATTTCCTCGACATCGGCCATGTCGGGCAGCTTGGAGGGGTTGGAGACATACTCGAGCTCGCCGCTCTTCATGGACAGCTCATAGACCACGGTGGGGGCCGTGGTCAGCAGGTCAAGGTTGTATTCGCGCTCGAGCCGCTCCTGGATGATCTCCATGTGCAGGGTGCCGAGGAAGCCGACCCGGAAGCCGAAGCCCATGGCGTCGGAGTTCTCGGGCTCGTAGTCCAGGGAGGCATCATTGAGCGCCAGCTTTTCCAGGGCGTCGCGAAACTCCTCGTAGTCATCGGAGCTGACCGGGAACATGCCGGCGTAGACCTGCGGCTTGACCTTCTGGAAGCCCGGCAGGCGCGGTACGTCCGGTGTTTTGGAATGGATGATGGTGTCACCCACGGGGGCACCCTGGATGTCCTTGATGCCGGCCACGATGAAGCCGACCTCGCCGGCCCGCAGCACATCGGTCTGGCGACGCTGCGGGGTGAAGATCCCCACCTCGGTGGTTACCCAGTCGCGCCCGGTCGAGGTGATGCGAATCTTGTCGTGCTTGTTCAGGGTGCCGTCGAAGAGGCGCACCAGCGAAACCACGCCCAGGTAGTTATCGAACCAGGAATCGATGATCAGGGCCTGGAGCGGCGCGTCGGGATCCCCCTTGGGGGGCGGAATGTCACGCACCAGGCGTTCCAGCAGTTCATCGACGCCGAGGCCGCTCTTGGCCGATACCTGGCAGGCATCCGTGGCGTCCAGGCCGATGATCTCCTCGATCTCTTCGCTCACCTTGGCGGTATCCGCCTGGGGAAGGTCGATCTTGTTGAGTACCGGCAGTACCTCGAGCCCCTGCTCGATGGCGGTATAGCAGTTGGCGACGGACTGGGCTTCCACGCCCTGGGCGGCATCGACCACCAGCAGGGCGCCTTCACAGGCATACAGCGAGCGCGACACCTCGTAGGAGAAGTCGACGTGGCCGGGCGTGTCGATGAAGTTGAGCTGATAAACGTTGCCATCCTGGGCGTGATAATCCAGCGTCACCGACTGGGCCTTGATGGTGATGCCACGCTCACGCTCGAGATCCATCGAGTCGAGCACCTGCTCCTTGAGCTCGCGATCGGTCAGACCACCACAGACCTGGATCAGGCGATCCGCCAGGGTCGACTTGCCATGGTCAATGTGCGCGATTATCGAGAAATTCCGTATCCCGTTGATTACTTTACGGTTATCGATGTCTGCCATTCAGGGTTATCCGTTTCATGAACGCGTCGGTGTACAGCCGGTGAATGACTATCTCGGGCCGACGCGTCGTGTGAGATGGCGGCATTGTAGCGGGATGAGCCCCACAGATACAGCAACCCAACGGACAAACCGTTGGGTTGCAACGGACAAACCCGTTGGGTCGCGAGTCACATCAGGATGCGAGAGCCGGCATCAGGGCCCTCGTCACTCCTGTGTCAGGCGCAGGGCCACATAGTAGGAATGGCCATTGCGATACAGGCGCACCGGCACCGAGCGATCCTCGGGCAACTCGCCGATCAGTTCGCCCAGCTGCTGAGGGCTCTCCACGCTGTGCTCGCCGATGCTGACCAGGATATCACCAGCGCGGATTCCGGCTGCGGACGCGATACTACCGGGCTCGACATTGACGACGCGAACGCCATTGTCGACGGCTTCATCATGCTGGCCCTCCTGCAACGGCTGAACCGCAATGCCCAGGCGTTCCGGGGCCGTGTCATTGCCGCCCCCGGCGCCGGCCTGCTGACTCTCGGGCCAGTCGCTGACGGTGACCGTGACCGTCTGGCGCTCGCCATTGCGCAGCACCCTCAGTTCGACATCGTCACCCGGCGTGACACTGCCGATGAGACGCGGCAAGGTGCTGGACTTGTCGACCGCCTGACCGTCCACTTCGAGAATCACATCGCCGGCCTTGAGACCATCACGAGTGGCCGGGCCCTCGGGGTCCAGGTCGGCCACCAGGGCACCCTTGGGCGAATCCATGCCGAAGGAGTCGGCCAGATCACGGGATACCGGCTGGATCATCACGCCCAGCCAGCCGCGGCTGACGGAGCCGTCATTGCGCAGCTGGTCCGCCACGTCCATGGCCACGTCGATGGGAATCGCGAACGACAGCCCCATGTAGCCACCACTGCGGGTGAAGATCTGCGAATTGATGCCGATCACCTCGCCGTCCAGGTTGAACAGCGGCCCCCCGGAGTTGCCCGGGTTGATGGCCACATCGGTCTGGATGAAGGGCACATAGACATCCTGCGGCAGGGTCCGGTCCATGGCACTGATGATGCCGGACGTCACCGAGTGGTCCAGGCCGAAGGGCGAGCCGATGGCAGCCACCCACTGCCCCACCTTGAGGTGTTCCGAATTGCCCAGCTCGAGCGTGGGCAAGTCTTCGGCATCGACCTTGAGCACGGCGACATCGGTCTTGGCATCGGCGCCGACCAGCTCGGCCTTGAGCTCACGCCCGTCATTGAGACGCACGAGGATCTCGTCGGCTTCCTTGACCACATGGGCATTGGTCATCACATAGCCGTCCTGGCTGATGATGAAGCCCGAGCCGAGGGAATGGCGCTCTTCACGGGGCCCCTGATTGCCCCCCTGACTGCCGGGTGGCATGGGCATCTGATCGCCAAAGCGCTTGCGCAGGAAGTGCTCGAAAAAGTCCGGCAGCTCCTGGCCACCGAACTGGTTGAACGGATTGCTGCGACTCTGGATTTCCCGCGAAGTCGAGATATTGACGACCGCCGGTGCTGCATCCTCCACCAGTTGCGTGAAATCCGGCAGCTTCTGGGCCATGGCCGACTGACTGACCACCAGCGTCAGGCCGAGCAGCATACACAGGGCAAGGTAGCGCGACATGCGTATCATGAAAGGCTCCTGTGACAGGATTGAATGACAAGGCTTGGGGAAATGGCCCGCTGTATCACCGAGCCACCCTGTATGAACAACAGTGATCGGCAAAGGTTCCGCGCTGCGGGATGGCAGGCGGCCTGAGAGGGTGTTTACAAAAGTCACGAGCGACAGTCAGGGCGAAGCGCGACTGTCCTGACTGACCGCAGCCGTGCTCTGCCCGCCCTGCCACTCGATGGATTCCGCAACGCGTTGCAGCACGCCAGGCGGCATTTCACCCAGCACGACGACCTGGCGGGGTTCGCCGCCCATTTCGCGATGACGCACGGCCGCATGAGATACGCCGAGACGATGCAGTCCCGGCTTGAGCAATTGCTGCCCCGCTACCGTCTCGACGAACAGGCTCAGGGTGGCGAGGCCATCGCCATACAGCTGCTGATCGCCGGACCCGACGCCGAGCGCCTTCTCGGAGACGGCACGCGGCTCGAAGCCTTCGGGCAGCCAACCCGGCTGCCAGGCGGCGTCACGCGAGGGCGTTTGCGGAGAGGAGGCCTCGATATCGCCACGATACAGCCTGGGGTCTCGCAGCTCGGTCATCTGAAAGGTTTCGATGGCGCGCCCCCGCTCGTCCAGCAGCATCTGCTTGAGGGGCAGCATGGTGTCGGCATCCAGCCACAGGCGTCGTCCATAGCGCTGATCATCCAGCGGCTCGATCTCGAGGATGCGCGCGGAGCGACCGGCAATCCTGGCGTCCCCGGCCATGCGCAGCCGGTAGAGGGCATTCACTGACTCGGCACTGGCCAGGGCGGTCGCCGCGCTGGTGTCGTCACCCGGGTGGACAATGCCTCCCCGGCGCTCGTGGACCACCGGCGGGCCATCCAGGAAGCGGGCCACCTCCTGCTCCACTCCCTGCTGAACATCATGGGAAATCGCCAGGGTTCTGACCCCGGAAGACCCAATGCGCACCGCCCGTGCCTGATAGATATAGCAATGGCTGGCCAGCCGACTGCGCGTGAACCACTCCCGGGCCGAGGCCGGTGCCTCACGCTCGTCCAGGCCGGCGCACTGCAGGGCGGATGCCGGGTCGTCCGTCGCCTGTTGCGCCATGGCCGGCCAGGCCATGACACCTGCCAGGATGGCGCCGACCAGGCGCCAGCGGCGTGACCGAGTGCCCCACTGCCACATCAGCGCTGCCCCAGAGACTCGCTTCCGGTGGAGCGCAGCATCGGCATCCAGGCGTCCACGCCACTACTCGCCGTGCCCTCGGCATGACGGTCCAGGTAGGACTGCAGCAAGCGCGCCTGCTGCTGATCCATGCGCAGCGACTGACGCTGGCTCGACGGCATCATCGTCGGATATGCCTCGGCACCGACCGTCATCATTCCGCTGTTGGTGGCCGACGAGGACTGGAACATGGGCAGGTCGGACAGCGAGGGGCCCTGATTGGCCGGAACCGCACCACTGTTGGCGGAGGGCGCCGACAGGCTGGCCACGGAGGCGCCACCGGATGCGCCACCCTGGCTGGCCAGAGTCGCCGTCCCGGCCGCTGTGGTGCTGCCGGCCGAGGAGCCGTTGTCGCCGCTCGCCAGGGGAGCCGCTTCCTCACCGCCCAGCGGCGAAGCACCGTTGTAGAACTGCACACCGGTAATGACCATCAGCGAAACCGCCGCGGCCACACCGGCACTCCGTGCCAGCGGCAGGGAACGTCGCGATGCCGGGGTCGGCTCGGAAGCCGGCAGCGGTTCCTCCTCCAGGCGCGCCATGACACCCGCGGAGAGATCGGTGCTGGTATCGACGTCCGACTCATGACGCAGCATGCTGCGCATCAGATGGTAGCGACGCCAGGCATCCGCAGCATCGGGTTCGTCGTCCAGGGATTTCAGTACACGACGCAACTCGAGCTCATCACCCTCGTTGTCCATCAGTGCGGAAAGCGATTCCCGTGCGTTCTGACTCATCTCTTCACACCCTCACACTCTTCAAGGCTGGCCTGCCTTGCATCCATTGGAAGCCCGCTCGTCCGGCTTCCGGCCCGCCAGGGCCGGCACTTCCGGGAAGCCTCTGCTCCATCGCAAACAGGCCGGTCACCGCATATGACGTCACAAAGCCGCGACAGTTCAGTGAATCGACAAAAACCATGCAATTTGCCCTCATCAGGTAACGGACTCCTGGTTGCGAGCCGTGGTGACCAGCGGCTGGATATGCTGATCCACCGCCTCACGGGCCCGAAAGATGCGCGAACGCACCGTCCCTACCGGGCACTCCATGATGTTGGCGATATCTTCATAGGAAAGGCCATCGAACTCACGCAGGGTGATCGCCGTGCGCAGGTCTTCCGGCAGACCTTCGATGGCCTCGAAGACCGCGGCCTGCAGCTGGTCCCTGGCGATGGACGCCTCGGGGGTCTCGATATCGGCCAGCCGGCCGCTGTGATCCACCACCTCGGCATCGGCGATATCCATGTCGCTGCCCGGCGGCCTTCGCCCCTTGGACACCAGATGGTTCTTGGCCGTATTGATGGCGATGCGATACATCCAGGTATAGAAGGCGCTATCGGCGCGAAACTTGCCGAGTGCCCGATACGCCTTGATGAAGGCCTCCTGGGCCACATCCTGTACCTCGGCATGATCGTGGACATAGCGTCCGATCAGGCCGATGATCTTGTGCTGGTATTTCTTGACCAGCAGGTCGAAGGCCCGGGTATCCCCTTTCTGGGCCCGTTCGACCAGCTGCTGATCGGTCTCCCGAGTCGTGCCCATTCAAGGCCTCCCCGGGCTGGAAGAATGTCGAAGCGCCAGAAGCTGGCAAAGTGCTGAAATGGGTGTTGCGTGCATAGTTGTCAACCTGAAGCCCTGGCCGCTGGGTACCATATCATCATGTGCCCCCCGCCATCGGAAAGCCTGCAGAAACGCCGGTTTTCCGATGTCGGGGGGCTGTCAGAACAGGAAGCCTGTCAAAAAGGACACAAGTGTTCCTGTTTCAGGGGCTTTCATCAAGCCGGTGGCCCCGAACCGCCCTTGCGCCGCTCAGACAACCCTTCGCTTCAAGGGTTCCAGACGATTGAATTTACACGGCTCGCGGGCGATAGTAGGTACCATTCCGAATACCGAGCCCGGTTCACCAACAGCGCTGACACCTACAGGTAGCAACATGTCCGAACAACAGGTCAACAACCTCAACGTCCTCTCCGAGGATGTCCTCATCACCCCGTCGGAACTCAAGCAGGCCATTCCGCTGGGTGGCGAAGCCGAACGCACGGTGATCGAGGGACGCGAGACCATCCAGAACATCCTCGAGGGCCGTGATCCCCGGCTGCTGATGGTCGTCGGCCCCTGCTCGATTCATGACGTGGATGCCGCGATGGACTATGCGCGGCGCCTGCGCCAGCTGGCCGATGAGGTCAAGGACAGCTTGTATATCGTCATGCGGGTCTATTTCGAGAAGCCGCGCACCACCGTGGGCTGGAAGGGCCTGATCAACGACCCTCATCTGAACGGCTCCTTCGAGATCGAGGAAGGCCTGCACAAGGCGCGCCAGCTGCTGGTCGACCTCGCCGAGCTGGGCCTGCCGCTGGCCACCGAGGCGCTCGACCCGATTTCCCCTCAGTACCTGCAGGACTGCATCAGCTGGTCGGCCATCGGTGCGCGCACCACCGAATCCCAGACCCACCGGGAAATGGCCTCCGGCCTGTCGTCTCCGGTCGGTTTCAAGAACGGCACCGACGGCAGCCTGGATGTCGCCGTCAACGCCCTGCAGTCGGTGGCCAGCCCGCACAACTTCCTGGGCATCGACCAGAGCGGCCAGGTGGCCATCATCCGTACCCGGGGCAATCGCCACGGCCATGTGGTGCTGCGCGGCGGCAACGGCAAGCCCAACTACGACAGCGTCAGCGTGGCACTCGCCGAGCAGGAACTGCAGGCCGCCGGGGTCGAACCCAACATCATGATCGATTGCTCCCACGCCAACTCCAACAAGGACCCGGGCCTGCAGCCACTGGTACTGGAGAACGTCACCAACCAGCTGCTCGAGGGCAATCGCTCGATCATCGGGCTGATGGTCGAGTCCAACCTGGGCTGGGGCAAGCAGAAGATCCCGGCAGACATCAGCCAGCTGACCTACGGGGTCTCCATCACCGATGCCTGCATCGACTGGGAGGCCACCGTGGACGCCTTCAAGACCATGAACGACAAGCTGGCCGAGACCCTGGCGGCACGTCGCCACAACGACTGACCCGCCAGCGACTCTCCGCGGCATGGCATTGCGATCTCGCCCCGACCTTCCGGGGCGAGTGTCGTTGTGGGGCCGAGGTCAGGACGACTGGCGCACGCCGTCGATTTCCCGCGTGAAGGGTGGCAGGGCGTCGAGCAGCGCACGGCCATAACGCCGGGTCAGGACGCGACGGTCGAGCAGCGTGATGCGCCCCTCGTCGGCTTCCTTGCGAATCAGGCGGCCGCAGGCCTGAACCAGCTTGATCGAGGCGTCCGGTACGCTGATGCGCATGAAGGGGTTGCCGCCCTGGCTCTCGATCCATTCGGCCAGGGTCGCCCCTACCGGGTCATCCGGCACGGCAAACGGCAGGCGGGTGATGACCACATGGGTCAAGTACTCGCCGGGCAGGTCGATGCCTTCGGCAAAGCTTGCCAGGCCGAAGAGAATGCTCCCCTCCCCCTTGTCCACCCGTTCGCGATGGCGTTCCACCAGCTCGCGCTTGGGCAGGCGATCCTGGGCCAGCACGCGCTCGCGCCGCTCTCGACTAAGGGCCTTCTCGACACCGCGCAGCTGGGCCCGCGAGGAGAACAGCATGAGCACGGCTTCGGTCTCGCCGAGCGCCTCGACGAAGTCGACGATGGCGCGCTCGTGGCCGTCGCGGTCCGCCGGATCGACGGCTTCGGGCGGCACGCTGAGCACCGCCCGTGAATAGTCGAAGGGGCTCGGCAGGCGCTGATAGCGATAGCGATTGGCCAGGCCGGCGCGCTCCTGGAGGCGTTCGAAACGCCCCAGCGCGGTCAGCGTCGCCGAGGTCACCACGGCGCCGTGGCAGCGCCCCCAGAGCGACCTGGCCAGGGTGTGGGCCGCCGACACCGGGCTCGCCGAGAAGGTCAGTTCGGGCTCGCCGCCGAAGCGCTCGAGCAGCAGCCAGCGCGCCCTGGGGGGTTCATCGGCGGGGTCCGGCTCGGCAAAGGCTTGCCACAGGGCATGGGCTTCCAGTGCCCGGCCGTGCAACAGGGCCATCAGTGGCAGCCAGGCCTCGGCCTGCTCGCGGGGCAATCCGGTGGATTTCTCGGGATCGAGGCTTTCGCGCAGGATGTCGCTCATCGATTCCAGGTTGCGCGAGAGTTCGCCGAAGATGGTCACCAGTGCCTCGGCGGCCTCGCGCATGGCCTCGGGCACACGCCCCATCTCGAAGCGATGCTGGGCGCCGTCTTCGCTGTCATTGAGGCCTTCCGGCCGTCCGGCGAGCTGATGCCCCAGCGAGAAGACCTCGCCCAGACGCGGCTCCAGTGCCTCGATGGCCTGGGGCAGCGTGGCCAGCAGGCGCGCCAGCGTCTGTTGCTGGCCGAGCTGCTGGTTGAGTTCGGAGAGGGATTTCTTAAGCGTGCTGAGCCAGCGCAGGCCTCCGCCCACGGCGAAGCGGTGGGTGAAGTGGTTGATGGCCTTGTCGGGAAGGTGGTGCCCTTCATCGAAGACATACAGGCAGTCGCCCGGGTCCGGCAGCACGACCCCGCCGCCCAGTGCCAGATCGGCCAGTACCAGGTCGTGATTGGCGACGATGATATCGGCATTGTCCAGATGCCGGCGCGCCCGGAAGAAGGCGCAGGCGCCGAAGTGGCCACAGCGGCGATTGGTGCACTGGCGGTGGTCCACGGTGAGCTTGCGCCAATGGCTATCGTCGATGGCTTCCGGCCAGCTGTCGCGATCGCCTTCCCAGCGGCCGTTGCCGTAGGCTTCGCCGAGGGACTTCACGAGTTTCTGGAAGTCATCGCCGCCGCTGTCGAGTGACTGCTCGAACATCGACAGGGTGGGATTGTCCTCGCCCCCTTCCATGGCCGAATCGAGACGCGAGACACAGACATAGCGGCCGCGCCCCTTGGCCAGGGCATAGTCGAAGGACAGGCCGCTGTGCGCCTTGAGGGCCGGCAGGTCCTGGTGCAGCACCTGTTCCTGCAGCGCGACCGTGGCGGTGGCGATGACCAGGCGCTTGCCGCGTGCCTTGGCCACCGGCAGTGCGGCCAGCAGATAGGCCAGGGTCTTGCCCGTGCCGGTACCGGCTTCCAGCACGCAGACATGCTCGTCGCTGGTGCGCCGCCCCTCGCCATCGGACTCGATACCGGCCAGGGTGCGGGCAATCTCGGCAATCATCAGCCGCTGGCCGTAACGCGGCGTCAACTCGAGGCCCTCGAGAACACGGCGGTAAGCGGTCTGGATCTCGTCCTTCAGGACCTCGTCAAGCATATTCACCCATACACAAGGGCGGCTTGCACGGCGACAGGCCGACGCAGAGGCGCTGTGAACCCATCCCTGGGCGCTACCGATTCCATCCCTGGAATCGGACCTCCGCTCTGGCCTGTCCCCGTCGCCGCTTACCAGTGGCTCATTCAGCCCCAATCATCATTCTTCAAGCGGCGTAGCCGCTGTCTTCCTTCTTCCCGGCTTACAGCTTATAGCTCACAAAAGCCCTTCCGGCGGATGCTCGCAGGGCAGCTTGTCGTTGATGTAACGCTCGATCTCGGGCAGCGAGAAGGCGTCTTCCTCACCCACGAAGCTGATCGACACGCCCTTGGCGCCGGCGCGGCCGGTGCGACCAATGCGGTGGACATAGTCCTCGGGGTCTTCGGGCAGGGTGTAGTTGATGACGTGGCTGACATCCTCGATGTGAATGCCGCGCCCTGCCACATCCGTGGCCACCAGTACCTGCACCTCGCCTTCGCGGAACTGCTCCAGGGTGGTGATGCGCTGCTTCTGCGGCACGTCGCCGGAGAGCATGGCCACACTGATGTCGGCCTTGCGCAGCAGGTCGTTCAGCTTGCGCACCAGGTCGCGACGGTTGCCGAATACCATGACGCGATCGAAGCTTTCCTGCTGCAGCAGCTTGACCAGCAGGCGTTGCTTGTCGTCGTCACCGACCATGTAGACGCGCTGGTCGATGTCGGCCGCGTTGTCGACGGTCACCTCGATGTCCACGTGGGCCGGCTTCTCGGTCCACTGCTCGGCCAGGTTGAGGATGTCGTCGGTGAAGGTCGCCGAGAACAGGAAGGTCTGACGCTCCGGTGTCTTCGGCGTGTGACGAATGATGCGCTTGACGTCGGGGATGAAGCCCATGGACAGCATGCGATCGGCTTCGTCGAGCACCAGTACCTCGACCTGTGACAGGTCGACATCACGCTTCTCGTGGAAGTCCAGCAGCCGGCCGGGCGTGGCCACCAGCAGGTCCAGCTTCTTGTCGAGGGCATCGCGTTGCTTCTGGTAGTCCATGCCGCCGACGACGCTGGCGATATTCAGCTTGGTGAAGCGCGCCAGGGCCTTGGCATCCTTCTCGATCTGCAGCGCCAGTTCACGGGTCGGGGCAATGATCAGTGAGCGCGGTGCCCCGGTTTTCTGACCATCCGGCGCCTGCTCCTCGAGGAAGTAGGTCAGAATGGAAATCAGGAAGGCCGCGGTCTTGCCGGTGCCAGTCTGCGCCTTGCCGACCATGTCGCCGCCCAGCAGGGTGTTGCTCAGCGCCTCGGCCTGGATCGGAGTACAGTACTCGAATCCCTGGGCGTGAATGGCGCGCATCAGCGGCAGCGGCAGATCGAAGTCATGAAATCGCCACTTGCCCGCCACCGCGGGCACCTGGAACTGGCGGAGGTCCCAGTTCGACTGACGGCGGCGCGGCTTGCGACGGCGACGCTTGGGCTTGCGGTTCTGGGCCGGTGCTGTGGTCTGTTCCGACTCGCTCATAGGCTGTGCTGTCTCGTCCGTGTTGTGGATGGATGCGTGACACAAAGGACCATTGTATCAGTTCTCGCGCTTGTAGGGCGCGTCCCTGGCTGTCGACGCTTCCCCGGGGCCTGATAGAATATGCCCTTCAACCGAGGAGTCATGCGTCATGACACGACGAAAGAAGACACGCTCACTGTCCGACAAGGTGACGATCCGCACCGGTCGACGCAAGGACTACAAGCAATGGCGTCACGAGAACCCGGATGAAGTGGGCTCGTCGCGCCGCTTCGTGAGCAAGAAGCGTCAGCAGCGCAAGGCCCAGGCGGCGCGCAAGCAGGCACGCCAGGAATCCGGCCAGCAGATTGCCATTCATCCCGAACGCCGCACGCCTGACCGCTCGAACGAGGACGACTGACCATGCGCCTGGTGTCTTTCAATATCAACGGAATCCGCGCCCGCCTTCACCAGCTGGAGGCACTGGTCGAAAGCCACCGCCCGGCGGTGATCGGCCTTCAGGAAACCAAGGTTCAGGACAGCGAGTTTCCCGTCGAGGACGTCGAGGCCCTGGGCTATCGGGTCTTCTATCACGGCCAGAAGGGGCACTACGGGGTGGCCCTGATGTGCTGCCGCGAGCAGTTGCCGACCGAGCCCGAGGCGGTGATGCACGGCTTCCCCGATGACGAAGCGGATGCCCAGCGGCGCATGATCGGGGTGCGGCTACGCACCGCCGACGGCGAGGCCCTGAGCGTCTGGAACGGCTATTTCCCGCAGGGCGAGAGCATCGATCACCCGGTCAAGTTTCCCCACAAGCGGCGCTTCTACGAACAGCTGAATTCACTGCTGGCCAGCCACCACAGCGCCGACGAGCGGCTCGCCATCATGGGCGATTTCAATATTTCGCCGGCGGACATCGACATCGGCATCGGCGAGTCCAATCGCAAGCGCTGGCTGCGTGAAGGCAAGACCAGCTTCCAGCCGGAAGAGCGTGAGTGGTTGAGCACCCTGAAAGCCTGGGGCCTGGAGGACAGCTATCGCCGCTGCCACCCGCAGGTCGATGACCGCTTCAGCTGGTTCGATTATCGCTCCAAGGGCTTCGACCGCGACCCCAAGCGCGGCTTGCGCATCGATTACATCCTGACCACGGATTCCCTGGCTGAAAGGGTCGCGGATGCCGGCATCGACTACGAGCTGCGCGGCATGCAAAAGCCCTCCGACCACGCGCCGGTGTGGACCGAATTCAACCTGAGCTGACGCGCTCAGGTATCCGGTGACGCCTCGTCAGTGGAGCCGGCGCGGGATGGGCGGCCCGCGTCATGCTTTTCGGGCAGGCTGGCGAGCCACTCCGCGGCTTCACTGGCACCGCCCTGCCGGGCACGTCCCAGTGCGTCGCGGGCCACCTCCAGATGGCCCCACTGGGTGGCGATCTGGCCCAGCCGCAGCCAGTCCTGTGCCGCCCCGCTGCGTTCGGCGACCCTACGCCAGGCGGCCAGCGCCTGCTGCCGATCGCGCGCCGCATGCCAGGCCCGAGCCAGCATGCGGCGATGTTCGAGGCTATCCGGCAAGGTCCCCCCGGACAGCGCCTCCTCGAGGATTTCCGCGGCACGCGCCGGCGTGCCGGCGGCCAGATGCAACTTGATGCGTTGCAGCAGATCATCGGCGCCGCTGAGTACCCCCTTGCGCCACGCCGTCTCCCACAACGCCGCCGCGCGTCCCGGGTCGCCCATGCGCTGGGCCAGGCCCGCCGCGCGCCGCCAGGCATCCGGATCCTGTTGCGCGCCTGCCAGCTGACGCTCGATCACCTTGAGGGCGGCCGCCTGCCGGTCGGCCTTCTGCAGCGCCGTGGCCGCCAGCGCCAGCTGCTGTCGGGAAGGCTCGCGGCTATTATCCAGGGCACGCTGCGCCCAGTCGGCGGCATTATTCCAGTCTTCGCCCTCGGCCTCGAGCTGGGCCATCAGCCACTGGGCCTCGGCATCGGCGGCATGACGCTGCAACCAATCGGCCAGCAGGTCAGCAGCGCGCTCATGCTCGCCCAGCCGTGCTCGCAGCCCGGCCTCCTGACGCAACCAGCGATCGGCCTGATCCGGCTCGACACCGCGGATGGCACGCGCCGTGGCCAGCAGGTCGGCGGCCGCGCCTTCATCGCCCTGGCGGGCTTCGGCATTGGCTGCCAGTTGCAGGTAGAGGGCGCGCGCCCAGCGGTCCGCGGCATTGCCGCCGGCCAGCCGCTCAGCCTGACGCCTTGCCTGGCGCTCGACAGCGGCGAGCTCGCCATCGGCCAGGCTCGACTCGAGGGCTTCGAGGTCGCTGATGATGCCCCCGGGGAGTGTCGGTGCTGCCACGGCGGCGGGGGCCGACAGCCCGGCCAACAGGCCCAGCACCAGGGTCAGATTGACGGCATGACGCATGCGGCTACCTCAACTGAAAATCGAAGCGCTGTCGGGCACGGCGCGTCTGGCCGCTGGCTTCGAATTGCCAATCGGTGATCGAACGACGCGCCGCCCGATCGAAGATGCGCGGCGGGTCGGCCTCGATGACCTCGACACTGCCGGGATTGACGCTGCCATCCGGGCGGATGATGAACTGCACCACCACATGCCCCTCGATGCCACGCCGCTGGGCGCGCGAGGGGTAGGTCGGCTTGCCGCGCCGGGTGACCTTCGCCGAGCTGCCGACGTCAACCGGCTCGCTGGAGCTGGCTGACGAGGCAGCGGCACTGGCCGCGTCACTGGCTTCGGCCGAGCCGGAAGCGGCCTGAGCCGAGGATTCCGGTGTGGCCTCGGGCGACGGTTGTGAAGTCGGCTCGGGGTCCGGCTGCGGCTCGGGCTCGGGCTCCGGTTCAGGTTCAGGCTGTGGCTCGGGTTCCGGCGGCGTTTCCTGCAGCTCGGGCAGGGATTCATCCAGGGGCACATCCGGCGCTTCCATGGGCTCCAGCTCGGGCTCGGGAAGCGCGATCTCGTTGCTGACGCTGGGCGCCGGCGCCGGTTGCGGCGGCGGTGTCGCCGCGGCACTGGGCGGCGGCGGTGCACTGGCGGCCGCCGCCTGCCGGGATTGCTCTTCCACCGGGGCCTCGGCCATGCTCAGGGTCATGGCGTCCAGGCGGCGTTCGGGTTCCGCTTCGGGGGGCACCACCAGCAGCGCCAGCAGCATGAAGAGCCCCAGTGCCAGCGCCGAGCCGACGACCAGAGCAAGCGGGCGACGCAGCATCAGTCACCACTCCGTTGCGCGGCCACGGCCACCTGATCCACATCCGCCTCGCGCAGGCGATCCATGACCTCGATCAAGACCCCGGTGGTGGCGTTGCGATCCGCCTGAATGACCACCGAGCCCTCGTCACTGACCATGTCGGCCACCGTCGGCCCGACGCGATGTATGTCCACCGGCTCGCCATCGACCCACACCGCCCCTTCCGGGGTGATCGCCACCAGCACCTGGACATCGGGCCGCGGGGACGCTGCGCTGGATTCGGGACGCTCGATCTCGACCCCGCTTTCCTTGATGAAGCTGGTGGTGACGATGAAAAAGATCAGCATGATGAAGACCACGTCCAGCATGGGGGTCAGGTTGACCTCGCTGGATTCCTCCATGCTGGCGAATCGACGTCTACGCATTGGCATCCTCCGCGGCCCGGGCAAGACGGTCATGCAACCGCTGATCCTCACGCCGGATGATATGTTCCAGACGAGTGATGATGAGCAAGCCCACCACCGAGACGGCCATGCCGCTCAGGGTCGGCAATGTCGCCCTGGCCACGCCATCGGCCATCGCCCGGGCCTGATTGACGTCGCTCACCGAGAGCGAGTCGAACACCGTGATCATGCCGGTGACCGTGCCCAGCAAACCGAGCAGCGGGCAGATCACGACCAGCAGCTTGAGCCACGGCAAGGGGCCGCGCAGCGAGGCGATCAGCTCCCTGACCCAGACCTCGCGCAGGGTCAGGGCGCTCCAGCTGGCACGATCGTCGCGCTCGACCCAGTGGCGCACCAGCACCTGGCGCGCCGGCCGGTAGTGAAAGCGAAAGAACCACCAGCGCTCGAGCGCCACCGAGAACACCAGCATCGCCACCCCGGCGATGACCACCAGCACCGGGCCACCGGCCTCGACCAGCCGGAACAGGGGCTCAAGCCAGGGCATCGGCATGACGCTTGACACCCGATGTGCCCGCGGAACCGGCCTGAGCGGCCTGGTCGGCCTCGAGACGGTCGGCCAGCACGGCACTGGCACGGCCTTCCATGAGGTTGATCAGCGAGCGACTGCGACTCGACAGTGCGGTATGCGCGAAGAGCAGCGGAACGGCCGTGATCAGGCCCAGCACGGTGGTCACCAGGGCCTGGCTGATACCGCCCGCCATCAGCTGGGGATCACCGGTACCGAAGACCGTGATCGACTGGAAGGTCACGATCATGCCGGTGACCGTGCCCAGCAAGCCGAGCAGCGGCGCCACCGCCGCCAGCATCTTGACCAGTGACTGACCGCGCTCGATGCGCGGCTGCTCGGCGAGCATGGCCTCATCGAGTCGGGCTTCCAGCGCCTCCGGGGCATGTCCCGCGCCGAGCGCATGAAAACGCGACAGCACTCGTCCCAGCGGGTTGTCATCGCGCAGCGACTGCAGGTCACTCAGCTGACGCTTGAGTGTCAGCGTGACACGCAGCAGATACAGATACTGCAGCACCGCCACCAGCAGGCCGATGCCGCCCAGGGCCACGACCACATAACCCACGGCGCCGCCCTGCTGAAAACGCTCGACCAGGGTCGGCTGTTGCGCCAGGGCCTCGAGCACCTGGCCATCCCCGGGATCCACCGAGAGGCTGTTGCCCTGCCCCGACTGGAAGGCATTGAGCCGTTCACCGATCGCCTCCGGCGTATGCTCGATGACCGACAGCGCCCCGTCGTCGCCGCTTCGCTCAAGCAACTGGCCATTACTGAACGCCAGCAGATCGCCGGCACGAATCACCGGCTGCTCCTGGCGCTGACCATCCTGCCCGGCCACCGGCGCCTCGAGCCGCGTGATGCGGGCCGTCTCACGGGTCAGACCCATCAGGCTGTCGGCCAGTGTCTCGACCTGACGCGCGCGCAGCACGCCATCGTCCTCGAGGCGCGGCGGCAGGGATGCCCGGGCTCCCACGGTCAGCCAGCTCTGCCCCAGCGCATCGCGCAGCTCGCCACTGACACCGGCCACTTCATCGAAGACCGGGCCAAGGTCGCCGCCCTGCTCCTCGATACGCTCATTGAGCTGCTGCAGTTCACTCTGGCGGGACTGCTGCCGGGATTCGAGTGTCTTGCGGCGCTCACGGGCGGCTTCAAGCTCGGCGCGGGCCTGGGTCAGCGCTTCCTCGAGAGCGGCGCGGTCATTCACCAGCTCGCCGAGGCGTTGACGATCGCGGGCCTCGGCCGCCTCACGCTCGGCCTGGAAGGTCTGCAGTGGCTCCTCGCTCGACTGTGCCATGACGTGACTCGTCGGCAAGACGCTCAGGGCCGCCAGGCCCAGGACACCAAAGAGGAAATTGACGCGGCTCATGAGGCATCCTCCAGCGGTTGCGACACAGGCAGATCCAGCATCGCCGGGGCACGCTGCTCACGCACGATGCGCAGCCCCTTGCGGACTTCCGCCAGGGCCGGCTCGTCAAGGCTCCGCCACTCGCCCTGTTGCGCCTTCCAGACACCGCCCTGCTGACCGTCCGGCGTCAGGTAGTACCAGCCGACACGGCCCAGGCGCAGAAAGTCGACTTCACGCTGGCTGTCTCCCGGCAACACGCCGCGCCAGGCGTCCAGTTCACGACCATAATCGAGCTCGGCGCGCCAGGCAGCGAGGACGCGCTGCAGCTTTTCGGCACTGCTGGCATCGGCAGCCGACAGGCTGGACTCGAGGGAAGCCACTCGGGCCAGTCGCTCGTCGCGCAGGAAGGGCATGTCCTCTTCCACCCAGCGGCGCAAGCGTTCGACCATGTCGCGCATCACCCCGGGCAGGGCCTCACGGGTCTCGGCCAGGGTCTCGAAGCCGGAGCGGCGTTCTTCCAGGCTGGCCGCCAGGCGCTCCACGACCGGCGCCAGTTCCTCGTTGTAGGTCTGCAGTCGCCGGGTTTCCTGGCGCGCCTGACGCAGTTCGCGCAATTGCTCGCGAACGGCCTCATCGGCATTATCGATCTTCTGCTGCAGTTCGGCCTGGGTGCGCTGTGCCTCGAGCGCCTCATCCTGCAGTGATGACTGGGCTGATGCCGAGGCCGCCAGGCTCATGGCAAGCCCGGCAGCTCCCCAGCGAATCCATGGTGGTATGGTCTGCACGCTCGTCTCCCGAAAGGTGCGCTGAACGACCGATACGCTAAAACAAACAAGAATAATTATCAATACTCTGTTAACGAAACGCTGAATAAATCGCCGAGCATAGTGAAGCGCAAGG
The DNA here is from genome assembly GCF_030409265.1 of Halomonas sabkhae. NCBI lineage: Bacteria > Pseudomonadati > Pseudomonadota > Gammaproteobacteria > Oceanospirillales > Halomonadaceae > Halomonas > Halomonas sabkhae. The sequence goes on along the minus strand of NZ_JAUFPM010000017.1, from coordinate 414,205 downwards.
CGCACGGAGCACAGAAAGCGAGACATAACAAATAGTTAGGCGAGCTTTCGAGTACCGCGCACAAATTCGCCAGGAGCGAATTTGAACCGTCTTTAGACGGGCCCGCAGGGTAGCCGCCAAGGATGGCGGCTATAGCGCATCGATTTGCATGCGCAGGCATTTAAGCAGTGTTTCCTTAACGATTACGGCCCACAAAAAGGCCGGCCCCTCCACTGGGGGAAGGGCCGGCCTTGAGGGTCGTCGACGCGCCTCAAGGGCGCTTGACCGAGTCGTTACAGCTTCTGTTCCAGTTCCGGGACAACCTCGAACAGATCACCGACCAGGCCAGTGATCATCGAGAGCGCCACCTGGAAGATCCCGATCGTCCTACAGCTTCTGTTCCAGCTCCGGCACGACCTCGAACAGATCACCGACCAGACCATAGTCTGCGACCTGGAAGATCGGCGCCTCCTCGTCCTTGTTGATGGCGACGATGATGCGCGAGTCCTTCATGCCCGCCAGGTGCTGGATGGCGCCACTGATGCCCACGGCGATATACAGATCCGGCGCGACGATCTTGCCGGTCTGGCCGACCTGCATGTCGTTGTGCACGAAGCCGGCGTCCACGGCGGCACGCGAGGCCCCGATGGCGGCGCCCAGCTTGTCGGCGATGCCGTCCAGCAGCTTGAAGTTCTCGCCATTGCCCATGCCCCGGCCGCCGGATACGACCACCTTGGCGGAGCCCAGTTCCGGCCGGTCGCTCTGGGCCAGCTGTTCGCCGACGAAGGACGACAGCGCGTTGTCGACCACGGTATCCAGCGCCTCGACACTGGCGCTGCCGCCCTCGGCCACGGCGTCGAAGGCCGTGGGACGCACCGTGATGACCTTCAGCGCATCCTCGCTCTGCACGGTGGCGATGGCGTTGCCGGCGTAGACCGGACGCTTGAAGGTGTCGGCGCTGACCACGGCGATGATTTCGGAGACCTGCTGGGTATCCTTCAGCGCCGCCAGGCGCGGCAGGGCGTTCTTGCCGGTCGTCGAGCCGGCGGCCAGCACATGGCTGTAGTCATCGGCCAGCGAGACCAGCAGGTCGCCCAGGGGCTCGGCCAGTTGATGGGCGTAGACGGCATGGTCGGCGACGCGTACCCGGGCCACGCCCTCCAGGCGGGCCGCCGCCTCGGCGATGGCAGCCACGCCCTCGCCGGCCACCAGAACATCGATATCGGCGCCGCTGTGCTCGGCGATCTGGCGGGCCGCGGCGACCACATGCGCCGTGCCTTCGGCCAGATGGCCGTCATGATGTTCAGCGAGTACCAGAATGCTCATGAGATCACCTTGGCTTCGTTCTTGAGTTTATCGACCAGTTCGTCCACGGAGCCGACCGTCACGCCACCCTGACGCTCGGCCGGCGGCTCGACACTCACCAGCTTGAGCTTGCTGGCCACCTCGACGCCCAGCTCTTCCGGCGTGCGGGTATCCAGCGGCTTCTTCTTGGCCTTCATGATGTCCGGCAGCTTGGCATAGCGCGGCTCATTGAGGCGCAGATCGGTGGTGACGATGGCCGGCAGCTTGAGCGAGACGGTCTGCAGGCCGCCGTCGATCTCGCGGATGACTTCCAGGCTGTCGCCCTCGACCTTGATCGCGGAGGCGAAGGTGCCCTGCGGACGCCCGGTCAGTGCCGCCAGCATCTGCCCGGTCTGGTTGTTGTCGCTGTCGATGGCCTGCTTGCCGAGGATCATCAGGTCCGGCTGCTCTTCCTCGACTACCTTGGCCAGCGCCCTGGCCGCCCCCAGCGACTCGACCCGCTCGTCGGTCTGGACATGAATGGCGCGATCGGCGCCCAGCGCCAGGGCACTGCGCAGCTGCTCCTGGGCCGCCTTGGGACCGACACTGACGGCCACCACCTCGCTGGCCGTGCCGGCCTCCTTGAGACGCACCGCCTCTTCCACGGCGATCTCGCAGAAGGGATTCATGGCCATCTTGACGTTGGAGAGATCGACGTCGGAATGATCCGGCTTGACGCGGATCTTGACGTTATAATCGATGACGCGTTTGACCGCGACGAGTACTTTCATGTTGTCCTCGCTTGGTTCAGTCTCGGAACCGGGTAATGGCGAGGCGGACCTCGCCCGCCAGGAACGTCACGTATCGTGGTCCCTGGAACCGATCGACATACTCTTATATGTTTCAGGCAAGCGTTTATCAGGCCTGGCCACCAGCACCCGAATAATGTGCCACAGCCGGGATGACCGCCACAATCCCGACAGCTCGAGCAATTAGCCAATGGCGTCGACCATCGCAAGAAAGGCCCCTTTGGCGCTATCATGCCCAGCATGGAGCACCCCGAAAGCAAACGACCGTTTAAATTGGCATGGCGCCCAGGGTTGCCCACTGCAGGTGACCCCGTACAGGGCATCAGTCAGGAGGAGACCGGATAATGACAGAACAGCTTGAGCGCGACAGCATGGAGGTCGACGTGGTCATCGTCGGCGCAGGGCCGTCGGGCCTGGCCGCCGCCTGCCGCTTGATGCAGCAGGCCAATGAAGCCGAACAGGAACTGACCGTGTGTGTGGTCGAGAAGGGGTCGGAAGTCGGCGCACACATCCTCTCCGGTGCGGTCTTCGAGCCCCGGGCGCTGGATGAGCTCTTCCCGGACTGGGCGGAACGCGGCGCCCCGCTGACCACACCCGCCGTACGCGACGAACTCTATCTGCTCAAGGATGCCGACAAGGCCCAGAAGCTGCCCAATGCCCTGGTGCCCAAGACCATGCACAACACGGGCGATGGCACCACGCGCTATGTGATCAGCGCCGGCAATCTGTGCCGCTGGCTGGCCGAGCAGGCCGAGGAGCTGGGGGTCGAGATATTCCCCGGTTTCGCGGCCCAGGAGGCGATCGTCGAGGACGAGGTGGTCAAGGGCATCGTCGTCGGCGACATGGGCGTCGGGGCCGACGGCCAGCCGAAGGACGGGTACATGCCGGGCATGGAGCTGCGCGCCCGCTATACCCTGTTCGCCGAGGGCGCGCGCGGCCATATCGGCAAGCAGCTGATCGAGCGCTACCAGCTCGATGCCGGCAAGGACCCACAGCACTACGGCATCGGCCTCAAGGAACTCTGGGACGTGCCGGCCGAACAGCACGAACCGGGCCTGGTCCTCCACGGTTCCGGCTGGCCGCTGGACAAGCACACCCATGGCGGCTGGTTCCTCTATCACGCCGAGAACCAGCAGGTGGTGGTCGGACTGATCATGGACCTGGCCTACCAGAACCCCTGGATCTCGCCTTTCGATGAATTCCAGCGCATGAAGCATCACCCGGTGCTCAAGCCGTATCTCGAAGGCGGATCGCGCGTGGCCTACGGCGCCCGAGCCATTGCCAAGGGCGGCCTCAACTGCCTGCCCAAGATGACCTTTCCCGGCGGCCTGCTGATCGGCTGCGATGCCGGCACCCTGAACTTCGCCAAGATCAAGGGGCTGCACACGGCCATGAAATCCGGCATGGTCGCCGCCGAGAGCGTCTTCGAGGCCATCGCGGCGGCGGACGAAGACGACACGGGCGGCGCCGAACTGACCGCCTTCGAGCAGCGCTGGCAGGCCAGCTGGGCCTACAAGGAGCTCGAGGCGAGCGCCAGCTTCGGCCCGGCGATTCACAAGTACGGCACCGTCGGCGGTGGCGCCTTCAACTTCCTGGACCAGTTGACCGGCGGCAAGCTGCCCCGGGTGCATGACACCACGCCGGACCATGCTCGACTCAAGCCGGCCGCCGAGTGCGAGAAGATCGAGTATCCCAGGCCCGACGGCAAGATTTCCTTCGACAAGGCGTCGTCGGTGTTCATGTCCAACACCAACCATGAGGAAGACCAGCCCACTCATCTCAAGTTGACCGACCCCGAGTTGCCGATCCGCGACAACCTGCCCGAGTATGACGAGCCGGCCCAGCGCTACTGCCCGGCCGGCGTCTACGAGGTCGTCGAGGGGGATGATGGCCAGCCGCAGTTCCGTATCAACTTCCAGAACTGCGTTCACTGCAAGACCTGCGACATCAAGGATCCCGCCCAGAACATTACCTGGGTAGCCCCCGAGGGCGGCGGCGGCCCCAACTATCCGAACATGTAGGATGCCCGCCACCTGCAGTTGAAGGCCCATGCCGAGGGTCCCGCACGAGCGGGGCCCTTTTTCATGCCATGTTTTTCATGCCATGTGCGGTCTCTCTGTCGCCGAGGTAACGGCGCCCGCCGCGCATGACCGCCCCACGCCCCGGCGTTGTATCGCTGTCTTCGGACAGCGTGAGCTCGTGCCATGCGGCGACGTCCAGCCAGCCGCGATCGGCCAGCCAGGCAGCCAGACGCGCGGGCTCGTGTCCGCCCTCCAGTTCACCCCCCGACGCATCCACCAGCACCGGCAGACGCGTCCCGTATGACGCCATCAGGGCGTCATCGTCGGCGACCTCCACCCGTTCGAGCCGTACCTCGGCATTGGCCAGTCGGGCCAGCCAGGCCTCCAGCGCCTCGCACAGGTGACAGCCGGTTGTCGTGTACAGGGTCAGCTCGATCATCCGCCTCACGCCTCACCACTCACATCTTCCCCCTCACCACTCACATCTCACACCTCAAGATGCCGGATCAAGAAGCAGTGGTGCAGGTCCGGACGGCGCTGAAAATCAGGGTCAAAGGTCTGCGCCGAGATATCCTGAACATCGAAGCTCGCCGCCAGATCGGCATCCAGCTTGAAGCGCCGCTGGTTGTTGGAAAAGACCAGGGTTCCGCCCGACGCCAGCCTGGCCATGGCCAGCCTGACCAGGCGCCCGTGATCGCGCTGGATGTCCAGGCTCTCGGCCATCTTCTTGGAATTGGAGAACGTGGGCGGATCCAGGAAGATGACGTCGAACATGCCACCGGCGGTTTCCAGCCAGTGCAGGCAGTCATCGCGCACCACGCGGTGACGGGCGGGATCCAGCCGGTTCAGGCTGAAGTTGTCCCGCGCCCAGTCGAGATAGGTGTTGGACAGGTCGACGCTGACACTGTCACTGGCCCCGCGTCCCTGCTCCTTGCCGAGGGCCGCCTGTACCGAGGCCGCCGCGGTATAGCAGAAGAGGTTGAGGAAACGCTTGCCTTCGGCCATCTCGGCCAGCATGCGGCGTACCGGACGATGATCGAGAAACAGGCCGGTATCCAGGTAATCGCGCAGGTTCACCCACAGGCGTGCCCGGCCTTCCTGGACCTCGAAGCGTTCGCCGCTAGCCGCCTGCTTCTCGTACTGCGCCCGGCCGGACTGGCGCTGGCGACGCTTGATGACGATCCGGCCGGGATCGACCCCCAGCACCTCGGGCATCACCCCCAGCGCCTCGTGCAGACGCTTCTGGGCCTGGTCGGCATTCACCGAACGCGGCGGGGCGTATTCCTGTACGTGCACGCGATCGGCATAGATATCGATGGCCAGGGCATACTCGGGCATATCGGCATCATAGAGCCGATAGCAGCTCTCGCCGGAACGCTTCAGCCATTTCTTGAGGCGCTTGCGGTTCTTGTGCAGCCGATTGGCAAACATCTGCGCCCCTTCGCTGCGCGCCGGCCGGGCCGGTGCCGCGGACTTGTCAGGGGCCGCATCCTTGCCGGAGGCCGGAGACGACTCGGCAGCATCCGGCACCTGCATGAGCAGCAGCCGCGCATCCAGGGGGCCGTTCTTCAGCGAGTACTGCTTGTGGGCCCGCAACCCGGTACGGTGCCCCAGATCCGGATTGGCCGTGAACAGGGCCAGACGCCAGCCGGGAAATGCGTGGCGCGCCCGCTCTCCGAGCTGGCCGTAGAGTTCGACCAGCTCCGGCAGCTCGCCCAGCCGCTCGCCATAGGGCGGATTGGTCATGAGCAGGCCATGCTGCCCTTCCGGCAGCTCGGCGGGCCGCTCCAGTTCGCCGAGGGCTGCGCCTTTCAGCTCGATCAGGGCCGGGATGCCGGCGCGCATGGCGTTGGCCTTGGCGGCCTCCAGCGCGGGCGGACTGCGATCGGCGCCGAACAGCTGATTGCGGCAGCGCTTGCGCCCGATGCTGGCACGCGCCTCGGCCTCGCGCTTGAGCTCGCGCCAGCAGGCCGCGTCGTGACCGACCCAGCCCTCGAAGCCGAAGCGCTCCCGGTGCAGGTTGGGCGCCATGTCGGCGGCCATCAGGGCCGCCTCGATGAGCAGGGTCCCGGCACCACACAAGGGATCGACCAGCGCGGCTCCCTGACGCGCCATGTCCGGCCAGCCGGCGCGTATCAACAGCGCCGCGGCCAGGTTCTCCTTCAAGGGAGCATGGCCCGCCCCGCGACGATAGCCGCGTCGATGCAGGCTCTCGCCGGAGAGGTCGATACCGATGGTCAAGCGGCCGCGATGCAGCAGGGAGTAGATACGCAGGTCCGGGGCTTCGGGGTCGACCACGGGACGTGGCCGCCCTTCTGCCGCGAAGCGCTGGACGACGCCGTCCTTGACGGTCTGGGCGCCGAAGCGGGTATGCCGGATGGCATCGCTGCGGCCGTGGAAGTCCACCGCCAGGGTCGCACCGGGCCTCAGCTGGGACGCCCAGTCGATCGAGGCGCTGACGTCACGCAGTTGCTCCGGGGTCTCGACCCCTTCCTCGCGCAACAGGCAGAACACCACGCGATTGGCCAGCCGTGACCACAGGCAGGCGCGATAGGCGGCGACCAGTTCGCCCTCGAAATGCACCCCGGCCACCGTGGTCTTGACGGGCGTCGCCCCCAGAGCGCTCAGTTCATCACTCAGCAGGCCTTCGAGCCCCTTGGGACAGGTGGCCAGAAAGGAAGCGGCCTTGGCAGATTGTCTTTCAGTCATGGGTCGTCCATCGACGTGGCCGAACATCCGGCCGGTTCATGTCAGGATAATGTAGGCTTGATGACAAATTTCGGTCGACAGATTCGGCCTCTTTGGTCTATCAATAAATGAGTAGCTCCCCATTGGAACTGCTCGATTTTTCAACCTTGACGTTCTTGTTCCCGAGCCACGCACCCATCGACATCCATCACGGGCGCGAATTCAGGCTCTTTACACGGGTACGGTGACGCTCCCGCGGAGGACAGCCACCGCACCCAAACGGCACCTTCACCATGAGGTAGACCTATGAAACGACAAAAACGTGATCGCTTCCAGCGGGCTTACGTGCATGGCTACAAGGCGGGAGTCTCGGGACGGTCCCGCGATGACTGCCCGAGCCAGGACATCGATCTGCGCGAATACTGGATGAGCGGTTGGCGTGAGGGTCGCGGGGACCAGTGGTCCGGCCTGACGGGAGTGTCCGGCATCCACAAGAACCCCATGGTGGTCTGAACCGGACCATCGCCTCGTCAGACATGATGACGACCCGTCGAGCCCATGACAATGTCATGGGCTTTTTGCTGCCTGCAGGGCCCGCGCACACTCGCCGACCAGGCCCGGCCCCCGATAGATGAAACCCGAGTAAAGCTGGACCAGATCCGCGCCCGCCCGGCGCTTGGCCACAGCCGCCTCACCAGAGTCGATGCCCCCCACGCCGATGATCGGCATCTCCGGCAAGCGATGACGCAAGGCCCGGATGATGGCGTTCGAGGGCTCGAATACCGGCCGTCCGGACAGCCCACCGGCCTCGTCGGCAGCGGGCAGGCCGGCCACGGCCTCTCTCGACAGTGTGGTGTTGGTGGCAATGACGGCATCGATGTCATTGGCCTGGAGGCAATGCGCCAGGGTGTCGACCTCGGCCTCACTCATGTCGGGGGCAATCTTCACCGCCAGGGGCACCCGCCTGCCGGCGGCGCGATCCAGTGCCACGACCTCATCACGCAGGGCCCCGAGCAGGCGATCCAGCTGCTCGCCGAACTGGAGGTCGCGCAGTCCCGGCGTATTGGGCGAGGACACGTTGACCGTAATGTAGTCGGCATGGCCATGCACCCGGCGCAGACAATGCAGGTAGTCGTCCACGGCCTGCTCGACCGGGGTGGTCAGGTTCTTGCCGATGTTGATACCCAGCACACCGGCAAAGCGCGCGCGTCGGACGCGTTCCACCAGGTGGTCCACCCCGGCATTGTTGAAGCCCATGCGATTGATGATGGCGCCCTGCTGCGGCAGGCGGAACAGGCGCGGCTGCGGATTGCCGCTCTGGGCCCTGGGCGTCACCGTGCCCACCTCGACGCAACCGAAGCCCAGCGCCCCCAGGGCCTCCAGGTGATCGGCGTTCTTGTCGAGCCCGGCGGCCAGCCCGACCCGATTGGGAAATTCCAGGCCCATCAGGGCCACGGGATCCGACACCGGCGTGCCCCCCAGGTGCCGCGCCAGCCCGGCTCGATGGGCCATGTCCAAAGAGGAAAGTGCCAGTCCGTGGGCTTTTTCCGCCTCGAGACGGAACAGCAACGAGCGAGCAAGCGAGTACATGACAACTCCTGACAAGGGGCGAACGAGACGGGCGCGCAGTATAGCGCAGCCACCCCGCCGGAACGAACCCGCCGGGCCAGCCACGCCATGAGACTGCCACGTCATCGCCCTTTTATGGTCTACTGGGAGGATCGGGCGGGCCGGACTCGCCCTCTAGATGATGCGCCTCCAGGGAGATGGACATGACCGATACGACCGAGACACTGGAAAGCCGCCTGTCGCGCATCCACCTGGCGCTGGAGCAGGAACGACTGGAATGGGTCGATGACGTCATCGCCGACCTGGAACCGGCCGAGGTCGCCCTGCTGCTCGAGTCCCTGCCGCCCAATGAGCGCATTCGCCTCTGGGAGCGCGTCCCCCAGGCCGTGGACGGCGAAGTGCTGCTGCATGTCCATGATGAGGTGCGCACCACCCTGCTCGAGGACATGGACCACGAGGAAATCGTGGCGGCCACCGCCGGACTGGATACCAGCGACCTGGCCGAACTCTTCGAGGACCTGCCGCGTCAGGTCGCCGAGGACATGCTGCGCTCCATGGACGAACTGCAGCGCGCGCGACTCAAGGAGACCCTGGCCTTCGAGGAGGACAGCGTCGGCCGCCTGATGCGTACCGACACCATTGCCGTGCGTGCCGACGTCAGCCTGGAGACCGTGCAGCGCTTCCTGCGCTGGAAGGAAGACATCCCCGACAACACCGATGCCCTGATGGTCGTCGACCGTAACGGTCACTTCGTCGGGGTGCTGTCGCTTGCCCGCCTGGTCGCCAATGACCCGGAGATGGCCGTGGCCGACCTCATGGACCCGGATGTGGACAGCATTCAGGGCAGCATGAAATCGCGCGACGTGGCCACCCTCTTCCAGACTCACGACCTGGTCTCGGCGCCCGTGGTCAACCAGCGGGGCATCCTGCTGGGCCGTATCGTCATCGATGACATCGTCGACGTCATCCGCGAGGACTCCGAGCAGGCCCTGATGAACATGGCCGGCCTCGACGAGGAAGAGGATCTCTTCGCCCCGGTGCTGCCCAGTGCCAAACGGCGTGCCGTGTGGCTCGGCATCAACCTGCTGACTGCCTTCCTGGCTGCCTGGGTCATCGGGCTGTTCGAGGATGCGCTGGACAAGGTGGTCGCCCTGGCCGTGCTGATGCCGATCGTCGCCAGCATGGGGGGCATCGCCGGCAGCCAGACGCTGACCCTGGCGATCCGCGGCCTGGCCCTGGGTCAGATCAGCCGTACCAACAGTAACTGGCTGCTGCGCAAGGAGGTCGGCATCTCCGCCCTCAACGGCGTGTTGTGGGCCATGGTGGTGGCCCTGCTGGCCGTGCTGTGGTTCGGCAACCTGGCCATCGGCGCGATCATCGCCGCCGCCCTGGTCATCAACATGCTGGCGGCGGGGGTCGCGGGCATCGTCATCCCGCTGGTCCTCAAGCGCATGGGGATCGACCCGGCGCTTTCCGGCTCGGTGGTGCTGACCACGGTGACCGACGTGGTGGGCTTCATGTCCTTTCTGGGGCTGGCAACGCTGTTCCTGCTGTAAGGCAGGGACACGCTACCCTAGCGACCCACCAACCCGACCGACACACAGCAGGGGCGCCATTGCGGCGCCCCTGCTGTCGTTTTCAGCCGATATATGCCAGGCCTAGTCTTCGCTGTTGCTATCGGCCAGATCCACCAGCTCGCGGACGGCCACGGCAAACAGCGGGAAGCCGCCCTGGCTGCCACCGCCGACCTCATCGAGCAGATGCCGCCAGCGATCATGCATGGCCTCATGCTGGCCCAGCCACAGACTGACGCGTTCGGCACTGTCGCGCGGTCCGCCCTGCATGCCCAGCACGCTGGCGGTCAGTGCCAGCTGCTGACGATCGATGTCGTCGCGGAAGGTATCCCGGGCCTTGGCCTGCCAGCTGTCGCGCACCTCGAGCTGCGTCACCTGCTGAATGATCCAGGGCAGCTGGAGACGAGCACCGACCTCGTAGAAGACCTCGGCCACGCGCTGTGGCTTCTCGTCGGTCTGGCGGGCCGTCAGGATGATGCCGAGGGCACTGTACAGGCTGGCCGAGGCGGCGACGCTGGAGGCCAGGGCCTCCGGCACACCGGCCTGGGTCAGCTCCTTGCGGCGGGCCGACCAGTGCTCCTGTTCCTCGCCGCGCAGGCGCTTGCCGATGTTGTCCTGCAGCTGCGTCAGGCGCGGTGCGAAGTAGTCGATGGTGTCGCGGGTGTTCATGCCCATGCGCTGCCGCAGGAACCAGCGCGTGGAACGCCGGATCAGGCGCATCAGGTCGAGCATCATCGAGTACTGCACCTGGGTCGAGACCTGGTTGTCGAGCGCCTCGATCTGCTCCCAGAGACGCGACAGCTGGAAGCTGTCACGGGCAATGACGTAGGCCCGGGCGATGTCCGCACGGCTGGCCCCGGTGGAGTCCATCAGGCGACGCACGAAGACGATGCCCATGTAGTCCACCAGGTCGTTGGCCACCTGGGTGGCGACGATCTCGCGCTTCAGGCGATGCTCGTACATCTCGTCGTGATAGCGCTCGTTGAGCACATTCGGAAAGGCACGCTCGACGAAGCGGATGATGGTCGGGTCATCCGGCACATCCGAGGCGATCAGGTCGCCCTTGAGCACGCTCTTGGCATAGGAGATCAGTACCGACAACTCGGGCAGCGTCATGCCCTGGTTGTTCTGGGCCCGTTCCTGGAGGGCCTCGTCCGAGGGCAGGAACTCCAGCTCGCGGTCGATCTGCCCGGCCGCTTCCAGCTCGCTGATGAAGCGACGGAAAGGCCCCAGCCCCTGGCGCGAGAGAATCTCGGCCAGATCCAGCGCCTGGGTCTGGCGATAGTTGCTGTGCAGCACCAGCTCACCGACCTCATCGGTCATCTCGGCCAGCAACTGGTTGCGCTGCTTGCCGGTCATGTCGCCCCGCGTCACCACCTCGTCGATGAGGATCTTGATGTTGACCTCATGGTCCGAGCAGTTCACGCCGCCGGCATTGTCGATGAAGTCGGTATTGACGCGCACGCCGCGGGCGGCGGCTTCCATGCGACCGAGCTGCGTCAGGCCGAGGTTGCCGCCCTCGCCGACGACGCGGCAGTTGAGCTCGCTGCCATTGATGCGCAGGGCATCATTGGCCTTGTCGCCGACATCGGCGTCGCTCTCCTCGGAGCCCTTGACATAGGTGCCGATACCGCCGTTCCAGAACAGGTCGACCCTGGCGACGAGCATGGCGTGGATCAGGTCATTGGGCGACAGCTTGTCGGCCGAGATGCCGAAGGCCTTCTTCATCTGCGGCGTGATGGTGATCGACTTGGCGCTGCGCGAGAAGATGCCGCCACCCTCGGAGATCAGCTCGGCATTGTAGTCTTCCCAGCTGGAGCGCGGCTGATTGAAGAGACGCTGGCGCTCGGCAAAGCTCGCCGCGGCATCCGGGGTCGGGTCGACGAAGATGTGCAGGTGGTTGAAGGCCCCCAGCAGACGGATCTTGTCGGACAGCAGCATACCGTTGCCGAAGACATCGCCGGCCATGTCACCGACGCCCACCACGGTGAATTCATCTTCCTGGGTGTTGATCCCCAGGCCACGGAAGTGGCGCTTAACCGACTCCCAGGCGCCCTTGGCGGTGATCGCCATGCCCTTGTGGTCATAGCCGTTGGCGCCACCGGAGGCGAAGGCATCGCTCAGCCAATGGCCGTACTCGATGGAAATCTCGTTGGCGATATCCGAGAAGGTCGCGGTGCCTTTGTCTGCGGCCACGACCAGATAGGGGTCGTTGTCATCATGGCGCACCACATCGCGCGGCGGCACGACTTCGCCGTCCACCAGGTTGTCGGTGACATCCAGCAGGGCGCGGATGAAGATCTGATAACAGGCGATCCCTTCCTGCTGAGTGGTCTCGCGGTCGGCGCCCTCCGGCATGCGTTTGCAGACGAAGCCGCCCTTGGCGCCCATTGGCACGATGACCGCGTTCTTGACCTGCTGAGCCTTGACCAGTCCCAGCACTTCGGTGCGGAAGTCTTCCTGGCGATCCGACCAGCGCAGGCCGCCCCGCGAGACCTTGCCACCACGCAGATGAACGCCCTCGACCCGCGGCGAGCCGACGAAGATCTCATAGGCCGGACGCGGCTTGGGCATGCCCGAGACACGCGATGGTTCCAGCTTGAAGGCCAGGTAGTCCTTGAAATCGCCGGCGCTATCGCGCTGATAGTAGTTGGTGCGCAGCGTGGCCTTGATCAGTTCCATGTACCGACGCAGCAGTTGATCATCATTGAGGCTCGGCACCTCATCGAGCAGCGCCTGGATACGGGCTTCACAGTCGTCCGTGTCACCCTGGTCGGGGCGTTCGAAGGGGTCGAAGCGCAGTTCGAACAGGCTGACCAGCTCGCGGGTGATTTCCGGGTAGTTGCCCAGGGTGGTGGCAATGTAGGCCTGGGACATGCCGAAGCGAATCTGCTTCAGGTAGCGCGCATAGGCCCGCAGCATGGCGACTTCGCGCCAGTCGAGGTTGGCCCCGATGATCAGCCGGTTGAAGGGATCGTTGTCTGCGGCACCGGCCCAGATACGCTGGAAGGCCTCGATGAAGGGCGCCCGCATTTCCTGCAGGTTCATCTCGACGCTGGTGTGATGCTCCAGGGTGAAGTCATGAATCCAGTAGTCACCATCGGTGGCCTGGACTTCATAGGGGCGCTCGCCGAGGACCCGCAGCCCCAGGTTCTCCATCATCGGCAGGACATCGGACAGCGGAATGGCTGCATCACGATGAAACAGCTTGAGGTTGACGCCACTGCCCTCTTCCTCGATCAGCCGGTAGAGCGACAGGGCCAGGGGCGCGCCGTCATCGAGCTCACCGATGTGCTGCAGGTCATAGACAGCGGTGCGCGCCGAGAAATCCTCGCGATAACTCGCCGGGAAGGCATCGCGGAAGCGGCCCATCAGCTGGTTGGCGTTTTCCTCGCCGAAGCCTTCGATGGCCGCGTTGTGGAGATCATCGCGCCAGTTGCGCGCCAGCTTGACCAGCTTCTCCTCGATGCGCTTGATGTCGTAATCGCTCGGCGTGTCGCCGTTGAAGCGCAGGATGAACTGGATGCGTGCCAGCACCGACTCGGACAGATAGGTATTGAAGTCGCCGAAGCTGGCATCCAGCTCTTCGCACAGCAGCGCCTGGAGACGCACGCGCAACTCGGTGGAGAAAACATCCCGCGGCACGAACACCAGGCATGAATAGAACTTGCCGAAGGTGTCCTCGCGGATGAACAGCCGCACGCGGCGACGCTCGCGAATGTCGAGAATACCCAGGGCCGTCTGGGCCAGCTCGTCGGTATCGATCTGGAAGAGGTCGTCGCGCGGATAAACCTCCAGAATCTGCAGTAGCTGCTTGCCGTTGTGGCCCTTGGAGCTGAAGCCGGCGATGTCCATCACCGCCTGCAGCTTGCGGCGCAGGATCGGCACATTGCGCGGCGATTCGTTGTAGACGGTGGCGGTGAACATGCCCAGCAGGCGTCGCTCGCCGATTACCCGGCCCTGCTCGTCGTAACGATCGATGGAGATGTAATCCGGGTAGGTCGGCCGGTGAATCCGCGAATGATGCGCACTCTTGGCGAAGGACATGAGTTGCGGTACCGGCACATACTGGTCGTCCTCGACCCCCAGGTCGGTACGAATCCGCTCCTGATAGCGGGGATTGTCGAGGCGGAACACCCCGAGCTCGCTGTTCTCGACCTTGTCGAGACGCTGCCGCCCCTGGTCTTCGATGACTTCGTATTCGTCATAGCCTAGGAAGGTGAAATTGTCTTCCAGCACCCAGTTGAGGAACTCGATCGCCTCGCGATGATCCTGCGGATCGATCCGCGACGGGCGCGTCGCTTCCAGCTCGGCGATGGCTGCCCGCACCTGATCGCGCATGGAGTCGAAGTCGCCGACGGCGGTGCGCACTTCGCGCAGGACTTCCTGCAGGCTGTGCTCGATGGCCTCGAGGTCGGCCGGATTCGAGTGGCGATCGACCTCGATGGCAATCAGCGATTCGCGGCTGTCTGACGCGCCGGCTTGCTCCGGGTTGACGACCCGCGTCAGGCGATGCTCGTCATCCCGCCCGGCGGCCATGACCGCATTGTGGATGGCGTGAATCGTCATGCCACGCCGATTCAGCTCGACCCGCACCGAGTCGACGAGAAACGGCATGTCTTCATGCAGCACGGCGATGAAGGTATGCGTCGACTGCCAGCCATGCTCCTCGAAGTCCGGGTTGAGCACCTTGACCTTGGGCGCATCATGATCGAACTGCTGGATGAAGTGCCAGACCGAGAGCGTCGCGCCATAGAGATCGTCCATGCGCCGGTCGGCCAGGTCCTCCAGGGGCACCGCCGCATAGAAGAGGTGAGCAAAGTCATCGACCGCATCGGCCTTGTCCTTGTCCAGGCGGGCTTCCAAGCGTTCCTTGAGCTGCTTGAGAAGATCCTGCCGGGTCTCCTCCTGTGTGACGTGTTGCATCAATCACCTCGACTGCCAGAGGCCACCGTCGGCGGCCGAAAAAACATTAGTCGCTGGGAGCAGCGCGCTCCACGGACCCCCGAGATTACGCCAAACGTCGCATTCTCCCCAGTCGCATGCCTGCTTGCTCATGATGCATGTCGGTTGCGCATCCCGCTTGACAAGCACTCGCCCTTGTCGGTCCGAGCAGCAATGTCAGCCGCCCGGCGCGATCCGGACCACCAACGGCGTCAAGCCCGCCGTTCCAGCAGTACCCCGCATTCGCAATGGTCGGTCCAGGGAAACTGGTCGAACAGGGCGACGCGGCTCAGGTCATGCGTCTGTACCAGTATCTGCAGGTTCTGCGCCAACGTATCCGGGTTGCATGAAATATAGACGATACGCTCGTACTCGCTGAGTTGATAACAGCTCTGTGCATCCAACCCGGCCCGGGGCGGGTCCACCAGGACCGTCGAGAAGTCGTATTCATGCAGGGCCCAGGACTCGACGCGCCGGCCGCCCTTCTCGCCCTTCAGGGCCTGGGAGAACTCCTCGGCTGACATGCGCCCTACCGTGACGTTGTCGATGCCGTTGGCCTGCAGGTTTTCCCGGGCACTGGCCACCGAGGTGCGCGAGATTTCCGTGGCCATCACGCGGCGAAAGTTGCCGGCCAGCGCCACCGTAAAATTGGCGTTGCCACAATACAACTCCACGAGATCACGGTCCTGGCTGCCTGCGGTGACCTCCTGGGCCCAGCCCAGCATGGCACGACAGATCTCGGCATTGGGCTGCGTGAAGCTGTTCTCGATCTGCTGATAATGCAGGTGGCGCCCGTTGACCTCCAAGCATTCCCAGACATGATCCCGGGTCAGCACCCGACGCTGCTTGCGGGCCCGGCCGATGATCATGATGCCCAGCCGCGACTCGAGTTCCCGGGCCGCCTCGTCCCAGTCTTCATCGAGCTGGCGATGATAGATCAGGGTGACCAGTGCTTCGCCGTCCAGGGTCGTCAGGAACTCGACCTGAAACAGGCGATGACGCAGCAACGGCCGGTCGCGTATGGCCTCGATCAGGCGCGGCATCAGCTCATTGATGCGACGACCGGCCACCGGGTACTGATCCAGCCGCACGACACGCTTCTTGCCGGGCTCCTCGGGATCCGCCTCGAACATGGCGTAGTAGAGATCATCGCCGTCATGCCAGAGGCGAAACTCGCAGCGCTGGCGATAATGACTGGGCGGCGAGGCATGGACCTCCAGGGGCGGCGGCGAAAAGGCAGCGAAGGTCTCGATGATATGGTCGCGCTTGGCGTTGAGCTGTTGCGCATAGCGCGGAGGATCGACAACGGGAATGGCCACGGCGGCTCCTGGGATCGAATGGTCGGATGGTGGAAAGTCGGGCAACACGGCCTGGCCCCGGGTGGCCCCGGCCCATCAGGGCAGGGACAGGGTCTGCGTTTGCTCAAAGCCGAAGCGGCGCAGGCCATGCTGCAGCGCGGCGGAGGGGGCCGTCACCCAGGCGACCTCGCCCCCCGTCCGGGCGGCGTGACGCGACATGACCTGGCCGGCACGCCGGGCGATGGCATCACCAGAATCGACCCAACGCAGTGGACGCGGCGCGGCATCGGTCAGCGCCTGCCTGAGCAGCGGAAAATGGGTACAGCCGAGGACCATGGTGTCCAGCTTCGGCGTGTCGCTCAGCACGGCCAGGCTGTTCCGCAGTACCTCGGCGTCGAACTGCCCTTCCATGACCCAGCGCTCCGCCTCGGCTACCAGCGGGTCGGCCGCGATGCGGGTTACCCGGCAGTCGCCGGCGAATTGCTCGATCAGGCGCAGGGTATAGGGTCGCGCCACGGTCGCGCTGGTCGCCAGCAGACCGATATGGCGTGTCTCGCTCATGCCGGCGGCGGGCTTGATCGCCGGTACCGTCCCCACCACCGGCACGGCGAGATGCTCGCGCAATGCGTCCAGCGCCAGGGTGCTGGCCGTGTTGCAGGCCACGACGAGTCCGGCACAGCCACTGGCCTCGACCGCTGCCTGGCAGACCCGGAGAATGCGCTCCACCAGCCAGCTATCATCGCGCACCCCGTAGGGCAGCATGGCATTGTCGCAGGCATAGGCCAGACCGGCATCGGGAAGTTGTCGACGCAACGACTCGACGACCGACAGCCCGCCCACACCGGAGTCGAATACCAGTATGGGCCCCGCGCCCGGCCCGACACCACTGCGCCCCGGTTCCTGATGAGCCGGGGACACAGTGGCGGGTCGAGATCGCTGGGGTGAGTGAGGGGAAGATGGCATCGCGGCTCCTGATCGGCTGCGATGCATTCTACCTCAGGGCAGGGTCGGGGCTGAAGGCAATCAGGCCGTGGGGTCGGGTGCTTCCCGGAGCTCGGCGTACAACTCCGGATAGGCCGCCTGCAGGCGCTCCAGTTCGGCCGCGGCACCCGCCGGCAGCGCCTCGGCCAGTTTGTCCAGGTCGTCGTCGTCGAAGTGCTCGCGAATCAACGGGAAGAGATGCTCGCGCTCGTTGCGCAGATAATGACGGTGGGCCTCGAGATAGCCCTTGAGGTCATCGGCGAAGGTGTCCATGGGGACCACCGCATCCATCAGGATCATGTCCAGGTCATTGGACAGGCGCTTGAGGCGTGCCTTGAGGGCACGATAATCCTTCGACAGGCTGTCGGTGACCTCCTCGCAGTGCGGGGCACGCTCGCGCAGCCGCTCGGAACAGATCTCCTCCAGCGGCAGGGTGAAGCCGGCCATGTAATCGAGAATATAATCCACCACCTCGCGTACGAGCTGGAAGTTGGGACGCTCACCGTCGGCCAGGGTCTTCTGCTTGATCTGCAGAACGTGCAACATGCGCGCCATGTTGGCATGATCCTGGCGCAGTTGGTTCAGCATAGGCATGGCGAAGGCCTCCTTTTGATTGGCCATGAATCGAAGGCACAAGGAATTGGACTGTACCTTACGGTCAGGGGTTCCCGATCGCCGAGATCCCAGGACGGGCAACGCCATATCAAGCTAGACCCTGGCAGCCAATCTTGCCCACTTTGACATATCATGTCCTTCAATCGGCCGCTCAAGGAGCTCGACATGGATCTGTTCCAGCAAGCCACCTCCGATCAGAACGCGCCCTTGGCCTGGCGCATGCGACCTCGACGGCTTGCCGACTATGTAGGCCAGCAGGCACTGGTCGGGCCGGAGAAACCCATACGTCGCATGGTCGAGACCGGTGTGGTGCGCTCGATGATCCTCTGGGGGCCACCGGGCACCGGCAAGACGACGCTGGCCGAGATTCTGGCGGAAGAATCCAATGCCCACCTCGAAAGGCTCTCGGCTGTGATGGCCGGTGTCAAGGACATCCGCGAAGCCGTGGAGCGCGCCCGTGCCGCCCAGGGCCAGGATCGCCATACCCTGCTGTTTCTCGACGAGATTCATCGCCTCAACAAGAGCCAGCAGGATGCCCTGCTGCCGCACGTGGAGTCCGGCCTGCTGATCCTGATCGGGGCCACCACCGAGAATCCTTCCTTCGAGGTCAACTCGGCGCTGCTTTCCCGCGCCCGGGTGCATGTCCTCAAGGCCCTGACCGATGACGACGTCGCCGAGGTGCTCAGACACGCCCTGGCCGACGCAGACCGTGGACTGGGCGGCCGGCACATTCAGGTCGATGACGAGATACTCCAGCTGCTGGCCAGGGCCGCGGCGGGGGATGCCAGACGCGCCCTGGGCCTGCTGGAAACGGCCTGCGACTTTACCGAACCCCACGGCGACGGCGAACGCCTGCCACGCGCCGCCCTGGAAGACGTCATCGGCCATCAGACCAGCGCCTTCGACAAGCAGGGCGACCACTTCTACGACCTGCTGTCGGCGATTCACAAATCGATACGCTCCTCACGCCCGGATGCCGCCCTGCTCTACATGGCGCGCTTCATCCAGGGCGGCGGCGACCCGCTGGACGTGATTCGCCGCCTGACCGCCATCGCCTCCGAGGACGTCGGCAATGCCGATCCCAAGGCCCTGCCGCTGACCATGGCCGCCTGGGACGCCTACCTGCGTCTGGGCGACTACGAGGGGCAGCGGGCCATTGCCCACGCCGCCACCCATCTGGCCGTGGCGCCCAAGAGCAACGCCGTCGACCAGGCCTGGAACCGCGCCAAGGCCTTTGCCGCCGCCCAGCCACGCCTCGAGGTGCCGACCTATCTGCGCAACGCGCCGACCAGCCTCATGGAGTCCCTGGGTCATGGTGAAGGCTATCGCTATGCCCACAACGAGCCCAACGGCTACCCTGCCGGCCGCGACCACGACTGCTGGCCACAGGACCTGCCCCGCGAGACCTTCTACCAGCCGACCGAATACGGCCAGGAGAAACGCTACCGGCAGATGCTCGACTGGCGGGCCAGCCTGGATGACGCCGCAGATCAGGCCTGAACATGGCTCAGCGAGGTGCCGTCAGGAACTGCCTGGCTCGTGCATCCTCGGTGTAGGCCACATTCAGGCGCAGCCAGGGAGTGTCCCCCTCCTCTGCCAGAAAGACATCGCCCGCCGACAGGCGAATGCCGAGCTGACGGGCGGCCTCCACCAGCAGGCGAGAGGAATGCACCCGGGGATGGCGTATCCACAGGAACATGCCGCCCTCCGGCACCGTATAGACCTCCCAGCCACCCTGCTCGAGCCAGCGCAGTGCCCGGGCCGACTGCTCACCGAGGCGCATGCGCAGGCGCTCCATCATCTTGCGATAGCCACCATTGCGCAGCAGGGTCGTCACCACCTGCTCGGCAAAGGGTGACGTGGCGATATGGCTGAGCATCTTCACGTCGACCAGTGAGCCGAGCAGCTCGGGCGCCGCGGCGATGTAGCCGACCCGCAGGGAGCACGACAGGCTCTTGGAAAAGCTGCCCACGTAGAGCACCCGATCGATGCCGTCCAGCGAAGCCAGTCGTGGCGTGGGATGGCGCTGAAAGTCCGCATAGATATCATCCTCGATGATTTGCATGTCGTGACGTTCCGCCAATTGCAGCACCCGATGGGCCACGGCAGGGCTCAGCGTGGACCCGGTGGGGTTGTGAAAGACGCTGTTGCAGTAGAAGGCCCTGGGGGCATGCGCTTCGATCATGGCCTCGAGGTGTTGCGTATCGGGCCCGTCGGCGTTACGTCGCACGCCAACGACCCGGACCCGGTTCAGGTGCAGCAGGCCGAACAGGTTGTAATAGCCCGGCGTCTCCACGAGTACCGTATCCCCGGGCCGAAACAGGCACCTGACAATGATATCCAGGGCCTGGGTGGCGCCGCCGGTCATGAGTAGCTGGTTGGCCTCGACATCGATCGCCAGCCCCCGCAGCCGCTCCTGCAACAGGGCGCGAAGTTCCGGGGCGCCGAGCGGCGTGCTGTAATCGAAGAGGCCACTGGCCGAGTGGCGGGTCACCTGGCGCACGGCATGTGCCAGGACCGCGTCGTCCCGCCATTCGATGGGCAGCCAGCCACACCCCAGCCGCAGGCCGTCGCCGGGGTCCTGGAAGAGGTCCCACATGGCGCTGGACACATCGGCCATGCCATCCCGCGCTCCCTGCTCATGGCGATCGACATCGCGTGCCGCCACGAAGAACCCGGCGCCCTGACGCGAACGTACCCTGCCCGTGGCCACCAGGCGCTCATAGGCTTCGATCACCACGTTGCGGCTCACGCCCAGCTCGGCGGAGAGCCGGCGAATCGACGGCAACCGGGTGCCCGGCGCCGAAGGTTGGCGGATGCCACTCTCGAGCTGCTCGACCAGCTGTTCCACCAGGGGAAGCTGATGATCGAGTTCAATCTGCCATTGCATGTCGACGCCCACTGTTACGGAAAAAGCCTGCACAGTTCCTGCAAAACTGTCAGGGATTGTACCTTACCCTGCGATACGGCCAGTGAGAGCCTTGCCTTTTCCACCCTGACCACGGAGCTTCGATGCGCTCTCCTGCTGCCTGGCAACTGGCGATCGCGCTGTGCGTGATCACCTCGGCCGTCAACCTTCAGGCCCCATACTATGCGGCGCTGGCCGCCCATGACGGGCTTGGCCACACGGCCACCACACTCGCCTTCGCCACCTATGTGCTGGGCATCCTGCCGGTGCTGATCATGTTCGGCGGGCTGCCCGAACGCACCGGGCCACGTCCCCTGATCCTGGCAGCACTCTGCCTGTGTGCAACGGCCACCGCCCTGACCTGGATCGCCCCCGGCATCATCAGCCTGGCAATAGCGCGCCTGGTGCTGGGCGTGGCGGCCGCCTTGACCTCCATTGCCACCCCGGGCTGGATGCTGACCATTGTCGGCGGCCGGGACAGCCGCCAGGCCACCACCTGGGTTACCGCCAGCACTTCCCTGGGATTCGGGCTGGGCGCTGCCCTGACCAGCCTGTGCCTGCTGCGCGCGCCGAGCCTGGCCCCTCCCAGTCTGCCCGGCTACCTGGTGGCCGCCCTGCTTGCCCTGTTGCTGGTCGTCTGCCTGGCACCACAGCGCCACGACAGCAGCACGCGCTCGCGCCTGTTACGGCTGCCGGCCTTCCCGCCCGGCAGTCTGCCCTTCAGCCTGGCGATACTGCTCGCCTGGGCCAGTGTGGGGCTGGTGATTGCGCTGTTTCCCGCCACCCTGGAGGGGCATGGCCTCTCGGCCTGGTCGGGATTCGCGACACTCGGCATCTGCAGTGGTGGTGTGCTGTTTCAGCCCCTGGCTCGACGCATGTCGGCAGCGGCCGCAGTACGGCTGGGCCTGCTGATTCTTCCCCTGGCCTATGCCCTGCTGGTCTGGGGAGCCCTGACGGCCAGCCTGTTGGTCATGCTGGCCGGTGCCCTGGCGGCGAGCAGTGCCTGTTATGGCTTCATCTACCTGGGTGGGCTCAGCGGTGTGCTGGATGCGGCCGACGGTCAGCATTCGCGAGCCAGTGCCGGCTTCTTCCTGATGGCCTACCTGGGTTTCAGCCTGCCGGTGGTGATCACCGGTCGGCTCATGGACGCGCTGGGCCATGGTCCCGCACTGCTCATCTTCGGTGGGGTCCTGCTGAGCGCAACCCTGCTGCTCAGGCGGCGCCTGGCGCATCGGCTGTGACGCTGGGGCCGGATACGACATCACCCCCGCCGGGCGCACTCGACGGGGGTGATGGGCCGGTGGTTACTGGTGCTGTCAGCGGGTCTGTTCGATCACGTCGGTGCCTTCGGGCAGCTCCAGGGAGAAGCGGGAGTCCGCGATCTCGGCATTCTGCTCGGCATTGTCGAACTCGATGGCGGTACGCTGACCGGTGCTGTCGGTCATCTCCAGTCGGCCCAGGGTTTCTCCGTAGAAGGTCATCTTCAGGGTTTCGAAGAGCGTATCCGAACTCTTGGGGGTCAGCGTGAAGGTCTCGGCCGTGCCCTGCTGTGAGCGAGTCACGTCATAGCTTTCGGTCAGCTCATCGGCACTGCCCGAGAGCAGCAACGCCGGGGTGTGGGTGACGCGCTCGTCCAGTGCCTGGACCGTGGCCTGCTCGAGGTCCGGGTCATAGAGGGTCACTTCCTCGCCGTCCGAGACCACGATCTGTTCATAGGGCGCATCGACTTCCCAGCGAAAGCGTCCCGGGCGCGCCAGCCACATCTGGCCGGTGGCTTCCTGAAGCCGCTGACCGCCGCTGTCGAGGATCTTCTGATCGAACTCGGCGGTGTAGGTCGTGAGTGGCTCGAGCATGCGGGTCAGCCGCTCGGCTCCCTCATTGGCAAGCGCTGTCAGTGGCGTGAGCGCCAGGAGGGCGCCGGCGACAAGGCTGGTCTTCCATTTCATGATATAGGCTCCCTGAGCAGATCCTGTTGGCATCCGTGTAAGGCTCGGACTCCAATCCTTCGGGCGAGTTGCCGACCCGCCCGAACTTGCATGCTGATTGCACGATCCGGTCGGTCAGTCTCCTGAAGGAGGCCCGGCCAGTACCTCACGTGCCCCGTTGCTGCCCATGGTGGAGACGACACCGGCGGCTTCCATGGCCTCGACCAGGCGGGCCGCCCGGTTGTAGCCGATCTTGAGGCGACGCTGGACCGCCGAGATCGACGCCCGGCGACTCTCGGTAACGAACTGCACGGCCTCATCATAGAGCGCGTCCTGTTCGGCATCGCCGTTATCGCCGCCCTCGGACTCCAGACCGGTCAGCGCATCCGCCGAGACCCCGCCGGACAGGATCTCCTCGATGTATTCCGGCTCGCCACGCCGCTTCCAGTCCTCGACGATGCGGTGCACTTCATCATCATCGACGAAGGCGGCGTGAACGCGCGTCGGCATGCCGGCACCGGCGGGCAGATAGAGCATGTCGCCATGCCCCAGCAGGTTCTCGGCGCCCCCCTGGTCGAGGATGGTGCGCGAGTCCACTCGCGAGGAGACCTGGAAGGCCATGCGCGTCGGGATATTGGCCTTGATCAGACCGGTCACCACGTCCACGGAAGGCCGCTGGGTGGCCAGAATCAGGTGAATACCGGCGGCACGTGCTTTCTGGGCCAGACGCGCAATCAGCTCCTCGACCTTCTTGCCGACGATCATGAACATGTCGGCGAACTCATCGATGACCACGACGATGTACGGCAGTTTTTCCAGCACCGGGGGATCCTGGTGCATCTCCCAGGGTTGCGGCTCCCAGAGGGGATCCGCCACCTGGGCGCCGGCCTGTTCGGCTTCGTCGAGTTTCTCGTTGAAGCCGGCGATGTTGCGCACGCCCATGGCCGCCATCAGCTTGTAGCGGCGTTCCATCTCGGCCACGCACCAGCGCAGGGCATTGGCGGCTTCCTTCATGTCGGTCACCACGGGCGCCAGCAGGTGCGGAATACCGTCGTACACGGACAGCTCCAGCATCTTGGGGTCGACCATGATCATGCGCACATCTTCGGGCTGAGCCTTGAGCAGCATGGACACCAGCATGGCATTGACCCCGACCGACTTGCCCGAACCGGTGGTGCCGGCCACCAGCAGGTGCGGCATCTTGCCCAGGTTGGCCACCACCGAACCACCGCCGATGTCCTGACCCAGCGCCAGCGTCAGCGCCGAGGCCTCGTTCTGGTAACGGTCGGAATCGATGACCTCGCGCAGGCGGATCATGGCGCGATGCGGATTGGGGATCTCGATACCCACCGTGGGTCGACCCGGGATGACCTCGACCACACGTACGCTCTTGACCATCAACGAGCGCGCCAGGTCCTTGGCCAGGTTGCTGATCTTGGAGACCTTGACCCCGGCCGCCGGCTTGATCTCGAAGCGCGTGATCACCGGCCCCGGCCAGGTATCGACGACCTCGGCCTTGACACCGTACTCGCGCAGACGGGTCTCGAGCAGCTCGGCCATGTCGGCCAGTTGCTCACTGGTGTAGTTGGGCTGATGCGGCTCGGGTGGCGTCAGCAGGCGCAGGCTGGGCAGCTCGCCATCGGGCTCGGAGAACTCCTCGTAGGACGGTCGCTGATTCTGCAGGTGCTCGACCGTCCACAACGCCGGGCCGGCACTCGACGCCGCGTCACGACCCTGCTCGGCCGTTGCCGTCTGAGAGGCAGCGTCATCCTGCATGCCGCTGGTGGCGTGTGGTGCAGCGGGCCGACCGGCGCCGGCCTCCCCTGCCGGCGTCGCGGCGTCTGCGCCCGGTGCGGTGCCGGCGTCATGCGCTCCCTGTTCCGAACGCCCTGTTCGGTGCTCGGTGGCGGCGCGGCCGGTGGCAGCGGGAGACGCTGACGACGTGGTGGCGCCGGGCATGACAGCCGGCAGGTCATCATCGTCGGGCAGAATCGGCTCGGGGACCACTTCCGGAACGCGACGTTCCTCGGGCTCCCAGGGCGCCGTGGCGCCGGCTTCGTGCTCGGCTGCCGGCGTTTCGCTGCCATCGCCCGGAGCCTCGCTGCTCCAGGGTGCTTGCTGATCCGACGCGGCGGGCGTCACGGCCGTCGTTTCACGCGGCTCGGCCGGCTGGTCGAAGCTGGCGGACGCCCGAGCGGCAGTCGTCTCGGGTTCTGATGGCCCGTCGGCCGCCTCCGGGGAGGCTTGGTCTGCAGCGGGCTGCTCGCCGAGCGACGACGCTGGCTGCGCCGTGCTCGGTTCATCCGCCTCAGGCGCCCGGGGCTCGGCCGGTTGCCGCGCATCAGCCGCCGGGGCCGCGGCTGTCTCGCTGGCAGTATCGCGTTCCTGTACACCCGTGCTGTGATCCGACGCGACGGCTTTAGACGCTGCCGCGTCCGCCTGAGGCCCGTTGGTATCCGCCGAGTCGGCGGCGCGGGCCGTTGCGGCCCCGGCATGCTCGGACGCGGTCGGCGCGGTCCCGCTGCCAGCCGGTGTGGCCGGCGTGTCGGCGGGCTCGCCGGCGGAGGTCCGGGCCGCGCCGGACGCCGCCTCGTCCCGGGTCGCGCTCAGCGACATGCCATGGCTCGCGGGCCCGGCGTCGTCGGAAGTGGCGGACATCGACAGCGTCGGCTCCTGTGGCTCCTGGGCCGTATAGGCCGCTTCCGGCCGCTTGGCCGATGGCGTGCGCTCGGGCACTTCCCAGGGAATATCGGTCTCGCCGTCATTGCCGAAACCGGGATCCCGCCGCCCCGCGGACGCCAGGACCGGTCCCCGGTCGGCACTCAGGCCCGGCACCAGACGGCGCCACCAGGCGCCACCCTGGGCGTCGGCGGCAGGCGCAGCTTCCGCCTGCGGGGTATCGGCGGGGGTCGGGTCGGCATCGGCCGCCCGGCGCGCGTCCGGGGCGTCGGCGTCACGCTCTTCCGCTTCGCGGCTCGGGGCGAAGCGCGCCACCAGCCACTGCCAGGCCGCCACGGCGCGCACCCCGACTTCATCCATGATGAACAGCCAGGAAAGCCCGGTGAACAGCGGCACGCCGCACAGGATCGCCGCCATGGCCAGCAGCGAGGTACCGCCGCTGCCCACCAGGGGCAGCAGCGCCCCGACCAGACCCTCGCCGAGGATGCCGCCGGCTGCGTAAGGCAGGGGGCTATCCGGACGATAGAAATGCAGCGCGCCCAGCGTCGTGGTGCCGAGCAACAGCAGCAGCAGGCCACCGCAACGCACCGCCAGCAGGGTGGCATCCCACTGGAAGGTGACCTGGCGCGAGCGAATCAGCCACCAGGCGGCAAATCCCAGCATGGCGGGCCACCAGAGGGCACTGGCGCCCAGCAGCGAATACAGTACGTCCGCCAGCCAGGCACCGATGGCGCCCATCCAGTTGCTGACTTGCGTCTCCGGGCCACTGCGCGACCAGCCAGGGTCCGCCGGGTCGAAGCTGAACAGGGCCAGCAGCAGAAACACACAGGCCGCCAGCAGCAGGATGATCACACCCTCACGCACCGATCCCTGCAGACGCAGGCCAAAGCGCCTGGCCGTTTCCTTGGCGTTCGCCGCACGACTCTGCGGCGTGGTCTTCTTCTTGGCAGTCAAGCGGGCATCCCCTTGCGCTCATGGCGTCTTCCAGATTCCATAGGGGCCAATCATACCGAGCCTGGCCGCACCGTCACAGGGGGCTTGCGACTTGAGTCGCGCTTTTCGTCGCGTCACACTGGCGAATTTACAACAGGAAAGATTGTCCATGCTGCCCTGGCTTCCCGAGCACCCCATTGGTTTTCCAGCGGTCGAGACGGCACTGGATGAGCCGGATGGCCTCCTGGCGGCCGGTGGCAATCTGACTCCGGACTGGTTGCTGGCGGCCTATCGACGCGGCATCTTTCCCTGGTACAGCGACGGCCAGCCGCTGCTGTGGTGGAGCCCGGACCCCCGCATGGTGCTCTTCCCCGAGCGCATCAGGGTGCGCCGCAGCCTGGCCAAGCGCCTGCGCAACGCCGGCTTCGACGTGACCGCCGATCGCGCTTTCAGAGACGTCATCGAGGCCTGTGCTGCCCCCCGTGATGGCGAGCCCGGCACCTGGATCACCGAGGCCATGCGTGACGCCTATTGCCGACTCCATGCCCTGGGGGCAGCCCATTCCATCGAGGTCTGGCACGACGCCCGGCTGGTGGGCGGGCTCTATGGTATCGCCCTGGGACCGGTGTTCTTCGGTGAGTCGATGTTCTCGCGCACCGCCGATGCCTCCAAGGTTGCCCTGGTGTCACTCGCCGGCGCCATGCAGCGTGGCGACGGTCGCCTCATCGACTGCCAGATGCACACGCCTCACCTGGCCAGTCTGGGCGCCGAGGACATCGCTCGATCGACATTCGTCAGCTATCTTGATCAGTGGCTGGACGCGAATCCCGGCGAGGCATCCGGGCAGCAGGCGGCCATGCCCGCTGCGTCCTGGTCCTTCGCG
Source organism: Halomonas sabkhae (assembly GCF_030409265.1). NCBI lineage: Bacteria > Pseudomonadati > Pseudomonadota > Gammaproteobacteria > Oceanospirillales > Halomonadaceae > Halomonas > Halomonas sabkhae. The sequence continues at coordinate 387,115 of NZ_JAUFPM010000017.1, read as the reverse complement.
GAAATCGACGCCACCGGCTGATGGCGCCCGGGCCGACAGGAGACACTAGCGTTGAGCAGTAACTCACCCCGACAACCCGTGCGCGACCTGCGCTTCTATCTGACCGTGCCCCATGCCTGCAGTTATCTCGAGGGGCGCGAGGCCACGACGCTGTTTCTCGATCCCCAGCAGTCGCCCGGCGAGAGCGTCTATGACGCCCTGACCCTGCTCGGTTTTCGTCGCAGCGGCCAGCACCTCTACCGTCCGCACTGCGAGAACTGCAGCGCCTGTGTTTCGGTGCGCGTGCCGGTCGAGGAATTCTCCCCCAGCCGCACCCAGCGCAAGCTGAGAACGCGCAATGCCGATCTCAGCGAGCATGTGCGTCCGGCGACCTTCGATGCCGAACATTATTCGCTGTATGCGCATTACATCCGCACGCGACACCGCGATGGCGACATGTATCCGCCCAGCTATGACCAGTACCGCACCTTCCTCAACCTGGACCAGGACTATGCCAGATTGCTGGAACTGCGCCTGGGCGACCGCCTGCTGGCGGTATCGGCCTTCGACCAGCTGCAACACGGCCTGTCGGCGATCTACACCTTCTTCGACCCTGCCAGCCAGTTCGACCGCCGCTCGCTGGGCACCTATGCGGTGCTGTGCCTGATCGAACGCGCGCGTCGGCTGGGGCTGCCCCATGTGTACCTGGGGTACTGGATACAGGAATCCCGCAAGATGGCCTACAAGCAGAACTTCCGCCCTCTCGAGCGGCTGGATGGCAGGCATTGGCGACGCCTGATCGTCGATTGATGACGCGCATTTTTTGCCTTGACGGACGGCATGCGGCACAATATCGCGCTATCCTTTATCGGCATAGGCGACACCGAACGTGAATCGTGTCGCATTGTTTCGTCATCATCAGCGAGGAATTGCCTATATGGCACGCGAAGACCATATCGAAATGGAAGGCGTCGTCGTCGACACCCTCCCCAACACCACCTTCCGGGTCGAACTCGAGAACGGCCACGTGGTCACGGCCCACATCTCCGGCAAGATGCGCAAGAACTACATCCGCATCCTGACCGGGGACAAGGTCAAGGTCGAGTTGACACCCTATGACCTCTCCAAGGGCCGTATCGTCTACCGTTCCCGTTGAGGCCTGCCTGATTCACGGCCACCCGTCGCCCTGAATCAGTCGCTCCCCGAGGGCGCGTGCCCGACCCACCGAATGCGCCCTTCGGTCGGCAGCCCCTGCCGATCCGAAAGACGCCCCTGACTGACGGCTACCCGACCGACCAGACGCCCGACATGAAAAACGCCCCATCCGAAGACAGGGCGTAGCGTTCCGGTGCGATGGTCGGTGCCGGTTATCAGGGCGCGTCGGCCAGCTCCGATTCCGCGGCGAGATGCAGTTCGTCGCCCTCGACGCTGACATGCACCACCCCACCATGCTCGGCCAGATCGCCGAACAGGATCTTCTCTGCCAGCGGCTTCTTGAGATGCTCCTGGATCAGACGTGCCATGGGACGTGCACCCATGTCCGGGTCATAGCCACGCTTGGCCAGCCAGTCACGGGCCGCTTCATCCACATCCAGCTGGACTCGCTTCTCGTCCAGTTGCGCCTGCAGTTCGACCAGGAACTTGTCCACCACATTGCGCACCACGTCGACGGGCAGCGAATGGAACTGGATGATGCCGTCCAGACGGTTGCGGAACTCCGGCGTGAAGGTCTTGCGGATTTCCTCCAGGGCATCGGTGGAATGGTCCTGGGTCTGGAAGCCGATGGAACGACGCGTGGTCAACTCGACCCCGGCGTTGGAGGTCATGACCAGAATCACGTGCCGGAAGTCGGCCTCGCGACCATTGTTGTCGGTCAGCTTGCCGTGGTCCATGACCTGCAGCAGCAGGTTGAAGACTTCCGGGTGCGCCTTCTCGATCTCGTCGAGCAGCAGCACGCAGTGCGGCTGCTTGGTGATGGCCTCGGTCAGCAGGCCACCCTGGTCATAGCCGACATAGCCCGGCGGTGCGCCGATGAGTCGCGACACCGTATGACGCTCCATGTACTCGGACATGTCGAAGCGTACCAGGTCGATGCCCATGATATGCGACAGCTGACGCGCCACTTCGGTCTTGCCCACCCCGGTGGGGCCGGCGAACAGGAAGCTGCCGACCGGCTTGTCCGGCGACTTGAGTCCGGCCCGCGACAGCTTGATGGCGGCGGACAGGCTGTCGATGGCCTCGTCCTGGCCGAAGACCAGCATCTTCAGGTCGCGCTCGAGGTTCTCGAGCAGCTTGCGATCCGAGCTGGACACGCTCTTCGGCGGAATGCGCGCAATGGAGGCAACCACGGCCTCGACCTGGTCGACATCGATGTTGTCGACACGCACTTCGGCGGGCAGCAGGCGCTGATGGGCGCCGGCCTCGTCGATGACGTCGATGGCCTTGTCGGGCAGGAAGCGGTCGTTGATGTAGCGATCCGCCAGGCGCGCCGCCGTCTCCAGCGCTTCGTCGGTGTACTTGAGCTGGTGGTGCTCCTCGAAGCGGGCGCGCAGCCCCTTGAGGATCTTGATCGTATCGTCCACCGAGGGCGCCATGACATCGACCTTCTGGAAGCGACGCGCCAGCGCACGGTCCTTCTCGAAGATGCCGCGGAACTCCTGGAAGGTGGTCGAGCCGATGCAACGCAGCTCGCCGGAGGACAACAGCGGCTTGAGCAGGTTGGAGGCGTCCATGACGCCGCCCGAGGCCGCGCCCGCACCGATCACCGTATGAATCTCGTCGATGAAGAGGATGGAATTCGGCTGCTTGCGCAGCTCGGCCAGCAGCCCCTTCAGGCGCTTCTCGAAGTCGCCGCGATACTTGGTGCCGGCCAGCAGCGCGCCCATGTCCAGTGAGTAGACCACGGCATCCCCGATGACATCGGGGACATCCTCCTCGACGATGCGCTTGGCGAGGCCTTCGGCGATGGCCGTCTTGCCGACCCCGGCTTCGCCGACCAGCAGGGGGTTGTTCTTGCGCCGCCGGGCGAGGATCTGCACGACCCGCTCGAGCTCGTGGTCACGGCCGATCAGGGGATCGATCTTGCCGATCCGCGCCTGCTCGTTGAGGTCGGTCGCATAGCTGGCCAGCGGGCTGTTGCTGGAGTCGCTGCCGGCCTCTTCGGCTTCCTCGGCGTCGGAGGGCGAGGACGAGGAGCCATCATCATTGTGCCCGGAAACCTTGGAGATGCCATGGGCGATGTAGTTGACGGCGTCGACGCGCGCGACGTTCTGCTGCTTGAGGAAATAGACGGCCTGGCTTTCCTGTTCGGAAAAGATGGCCACCAGCACGTTGGCGCCGGTCACTTCACTCTTGCCGGAAGACTGCACATGGAAGACAGCGCGCTGCAGCACCCGCTGGAAGCCCAGCGTGGGTTGCGTCTCGCGGTCTCCCTGATCCTCGGGAATCAGCGGCGTGGTGGAATGGATGAAATCCTGGAGGTCCGTCCGCAGCTTGTCGATGTCGGCCCCACAGGCCTTGAGCACATCTGCCGCCGAGGCGTTATCCAGCAAGGCCAGCAGCAGGTGCTCCACGGTCATGAACTCGTGACGCTTGGAGCGCGCTACGGTAAAGGCCGTGTTGAGGGTCAGTTCAAGTTCTTTGCTCAGCATGGCAGTCCCCTTCTCGCCGCTTAGGGCTTGCGTCGGATCTATATCGGCCCGGCATCTTTAACAATCGGGTACAAATGACGGCATTGCAAGTCGCCTCACCAACGCAACTTCGCCATTCATTCCGGACAGAGGCCGCGATCAGTCATCCGCCGCCTCGATATCGCACAGCAATGGATGCTGGCACTCTCTTGCATATTCGTTGACGAGATGACTCTTGGTTTCCGCGACATCCCGGGTAAAGATACCGCAGGTTCCCTTGCCCTGGGTGTGTACCGCCAGCATGACCTGGACGGCACTTTCACTGTCCATGTAGAAAAAGGTCTGCAGCACCTCGACAACAAAGTCCATGGGGGTGAAGTCGTCGTTATGCAAGACCACCTTGTACATCGGTGGTCGAGCCAGCTGCGGCTCGGACGACTGAACGGCGACATCACCGTCATCCTGGTCAGGCTCCGGGGGGCGCGTCATGCCGGCATGCATCGCGGCCGACAGGCCACCTCGGGGTGTTGGTCGTATCTTGAACATAAACGTCACTATCGTGATGGACAAGCCGCACGGCGCCTGACTACTGCTTCAGACACCGCGCGGCTCGATCGGGTTCATCCTGAAGGCGACGGGATCACCCGCCGGCCCGTCCGATCAATCGGCCGACACCAGCGCCAGGGCGGCATTCAGTGTCTGGCTGGGCCGCATGGCGGTCGCCGCCAGATCACCATCCGGATGATAGTAGCCGCCGATGTCCACCGGCTGGCCCTGCACCCCATTGAGCTCTTCGACGATCTGCGCTTCCTTGGCCGTCAATTCATCGGCCAGCCGGGTGAACAGACGCTTGAGTTCGGCATCATCGTCCTGGGCGGCCAGCTCCTGCGCCCAGTAGAGTGCCAGATAGAAGTGGCTGCCGCGATTGTCCAGCTCACCGACCTTGCGCGACGGCGACTTGTTGCTGCGCAGGAATTCGCCGTTGGCCCGGTCGAGGGCCGAGGCCAGCACCCGTGCGCGGGCATTGTCGAAGCTCTTGCCCAGGTGTTCCAGCGACGCCGCCAGCGCCAGGAATTCCCCCAGCGAGTCCCAGCGCAGGTGGTTCTGCTCGAGCAGCTGCTGCACATGCTTGGGGGCACTGCCGCCGGCCCCGGTCTCGAAGAGGCCGCCGCCATTCATCAACGGCACGATGGACAGCATCTTGGCGCTGGTACCGAGCTCCACGATCGGGAACAGGTCCGTCAGGTAGTCGCGCAGCACGTTGCCGGTGACCGAGATCGTGTCCTGCCCCTGACGGATGCGCTGCAGGGAGAACTGCATGGCCTCCACCGGTGCCATGATACGGATATCCAGGCCACCGAGATCATGCTCCTGGAGATAGGCCTCGACCTTCCTGATCAGCTGGGCGTCATGTGCGCGCTCGGCATCCAGCCAGAAGACGGCCGGCGTCTCGCTGTCACGCGCACGGTCCACCGCCAGCTTGACCCAGTCCTTGATCGGCGCGTCCTTGGTCTGGCACATGCGCCAGATATCGCCCTGCTCGACGCGATGCTCGAACAGCACCTCGCCGGCGGCCGTGGTGACGCGCACCGTGCCGTCGCCGGGGATCTGGAAGGTCTTGTCGTGGGAGCCGTACTCTTCGGCCTTCTGGGCCATCAGGCCGACGTTGGGCACGCTGCCCATGGTCGTCGGATCGAAGGCGCCATTCTCCCGGCAGTCCTCGATCACTGCCTGGTAGATGCCCGCATAGCAACGATCGGGAATCACGGCCTTGGTATCATGCTGAGCGTCATCGGCGCCCCACATCTTGCCGCCATCACGAATCATGGCCGGCATGGACGCATCGATGATGACGTCACTGGGCACGTGCAGGTTGGTAATGCCCTTGTAGGAGTCGACCATGGCCATGCTCGGGCGCTCGGCGTACAGGGCCTCGATGTCGCCCCGGATCTCGCTCTGCTTGTCCTCCGACAGCTTGCCGATGACGCTGTAGAGATCGCCGATCCCGTTGTTGGGGTCGAAGCCGACGCTGGCCAGATCATCGGCGTGCTTGTCGAGTACCTCGCGATAGAACTCACTGACCACGGCACCGAAGATGATCGGGTCCGAGACCTTCATCATGGTGGCCTTGAGGTGCAGCGAGAACAGCACATCCTGCTGTTTGGCATCGGCGATCTGCTCGGCCACGAAGCCACGCAACGCCTGGCGGTTCATCACCGCGGCATCCAGCACCTCGCCGGCGAGTACCGGGATGGAATCCTTGAGGACGCTGACATCACCGTTGTCGGCGGCCAGTTCGATGGTCACACGGGTATCGGCATCGAGGCAGGCCGACTGCTCGCTGCTGTAGAAGTCGCCCTGGGTCATGTGCGACACATGGGAACGCGAATCTCCTGCCCATTTCCCCATGCGATGCGGATACTGACGTGCGTAGGCCTTGACCGAGCCCGGCGCACGACGATCGCTGTTGCCTTCGCGCAGCACCGGGTTCACGGCGCTGCCCTTGGCGCGGTCGAAGCGCTCCTTGATGTCGCGCTGTTCGTCACTGGCCGGCTCGTCCGGATAATCGGGCAGTGCGTAACCCTGGCCCTGGAGTTCCTTGATGGCGGCCTTGAGCTGGGGCAGCGAAGCACTGATGTTGGGCAGCTTGATGATATTGGCTTCGGGCGTCTTGGCCAGCTGCCCGAGTTCGGCGAGGTGGTCGCCGAGTTGCTGATCTGCCGTCAGCACATCCGAAAACTGCGCGATGATGCGACCGGCCAGGGAAATATCGCGGGTCTCGACCGAAATGCCCGCCGAGTCGGTATACGCATCGATAATCGGCAACAGGGAATGAGTCGCCAGGGCCGGCGCTTCATCGGTAAGCGTGTAGATAATTTTCGGCGTTTTTGACATATTGACGTAGAATCCTCTTATCAATGCGGGACATGGACCCGGCAGGCATTCGCCCAGCCACCCATGCAGGTAAACAACCCGGCACGGCCCCTGATCAGCAGCCTTCAGCGTGAACGGCGCCATGCACAAAAAATCTCGCCATGCCGGCTCTATCGGCCTTGCGGGCGCTCCGAAGAGAAACGCCATCATACCAGCCCGCAGCCAGGGACGCATGAGTCAGGACATGCAATACCGGTCCACACGACTGCCACACAAGCCAATGCACGAGGGCGTTAATGAGCGGGCTCTATCTTCTGCACAAGCCTTATCGGGTGTTGTCCCAGTTCACGGACGAGCCATCCGCGGGAACGCCCTCCGGTCGTGCCACCCTGGCGGATTATATCCCGGTCAGCGGCATCTACCCCGCCGGACGCCTCGATCATGATTCCGAAGGCTTGTTACTCTTGTCCGATGATGGCGAGCTCATTCACCGCATCAGTCACCCGCGACACAAGCAGCCCAAGACCTACTGGGTACAGGTGGAAGGCCGGCCGGATGACGCGGCCCTGACCGCCCTGCGCTCGGGCATCGAACTCAAGGATGGCGTCACGCGACCGGCTCGGGTCCGCCGCCTGGCAGACGTGACGCCCGCGCCGCGTCATCCGCCGGTCGACCCCCGCCGGCACCCCGAGACCCAATGGCTGGAACTGATCATCAGCGAGGGGCGCAACCGACAGGTACGCCGGATGACGGCCCACGTCGGCCATCCGACACTGCGCCTGATCCGTACGGCAATCGGCCCCTGGACACTGGAGGGCCTGGCACCGGGCGAGTGGCGCTATGCGCCCCTCAACGCGCCACGTCGCAAACCTTCACGCCGGCCACCCAAGAGGAGACGCCAATGAGTCGCTGGCAACCCTTCGTCAGCGTCGCCACCGTGGTGGAACGCGCGGGCTGTTACCTGATGGTCGAAGAAGCCATCGATGGTTCGCCGACGCTGTTCAACCAGCCTGCCGGCCACCTGGAGCCCGGCGAACGCATCCGTGACGGCGCACTGCGCGAATTGCGCGAGGAAACGGCCTGGCAGGTCGGCATCACCGACTACCTCGGCATGTATATCTATCGCACCCCTGACGGCAAGACCTTTCACAGTCATGGCTTTCACGGCATGGCCCTGGCACACCTCGGCAATGCGCTGGACGCCTCCATCGTGGCGGTTCACTGGCTGTCCCTGGAGGAACTTGAAGCGCTGGATCGTGAAGGACGCTTGCGCAGCCCGCTGGTCATGCGCCGCATCCGCGACGCCATGGCCGAACGCTTCTACCCCATGGACGTGATACACGAGCTCTAAAGAAGGAAGAGAGAAGAAGGAAGAGAAAAGAACCAACCGACGACATAGTGACTACCCTCTTCCTTCTTCAAGGCGCGAAGCGCCGTTCTTCCCTCTTGCCCGGGGCGGCGCTGGCTTTTCACCGGCGCAAAGCTTCGAGCTTCGATTTCAAATCAGGTATAATCCTGCCCCATTTGCGACCGATTCAACCCGAGAGCGCCATGACAGCCACCAACGGCAAGGTCATCGTCGGCATGTCCGGCGGTGTCGACTCCTCTGTTTCCGCCCAGTTACTGATCGAACAAGGCTATGACGTGGAAGGCCTGTTCATGAAGAACTGGGACGAGGACGACGGCACCGAGTATTGCACCGCCAAGGAAGACCTGGCGGATGCCGAGGCGGTGTGCCGCAAGCTGGGCATTCACCTGCACACGGCCAACTTCGCCGCCGAATACTGGGACAATGTGTTCGAGCATTTCCTCGCCGAGTATCAGGCGGGCCGAACCCCCAACCCGGATATCCTCTGCAACCGCGAGATCAAGTTCAAGGTCTTCCTCGAATACGCCGAGATGCTGGGCGCCGACTGGATCGCCACGGGCCATTATGTACGCCGAGGCGAGCGCAATGGCCGCGCCCGGCTGCTCAAGGGGCTCGACGTCAACAAGGACCAGAGCTACTTCCTGCACGCCGTTCCGGAAGCCGCCATCGCCCGCAGCCTGTTCCCCGTCGGCGAGCTGGAAAAGTCCGAGGTACGGGCCATCGCCGAGCGCCATGAGCTGGCCACGGCACGCAAGAAGGACTCCACCGGCATCTGCTTCATCGGCGAACGCCGCTTCCGTGACTTCCTGCGTCAATACCTCCCGGCCCAGCCCGGCAGCATCGAGACGCCCGACGGGGATGTCATCGGCGAGCACATGGGGCTGATGTATTACACCCTGGGACAACGTCAGGGGCTGGGCATCGGCGGCCTGGCCAACTATCCGGATGCGCCCTGGTACGTGGCCGGCAAGGACCTGACGCGCAATGTGCTGACCGTGGTTCAGGGCAAGCATCATGCGCTGCTGTATACCGACAGCCTGGTCACCGAGGCCATGGACTGGGTGGCCGGCGCGGCCCCTGTCGACCAGGGCCGCTACATGGCCAAGACCCGCTATCGCCAGGAGGATGTGCCCTGCACCATCCGGGTCACGCCCGGCGGTGAAGTCGAGGTGCGCTTCGACGACCCGCAGTGGGCCGTCACGCCGGGCCAGTCACTCGTACTCTATGACGACGACATCTGCCTGGGCGGCGGTGTCATTCGCTCCATCTGGAACGCCTCGGAGGCCGCCGCATGACGACATCCACGCCGATCCATCCGGCCCCGGAATCCGCCACCGGGCGCCAGGCGCTGGCCCTGGCCGGCGTCTTTCAGGCGGCCAGCCTGGTGGACGAGCTGGCCCGTACCGGCCATGTCGAGCAACGCGCCTGGGAAACGCTGATGCACGCCACCCTGGAGACGAGTCCCGCGAACTTCGAATCCATTTACGGCGGCCATCCCAACAACCTGCGCCCCGGCCTCGACGCCCTCGACAGCATGCTGGGGCGTCGCCAGGCCAACCCGATGGTGATGCGCTACGGTTTCGGGATGCTGATGCTGATGGGCAAGTTGCGTGGCAACACCGGCATGATGGACGACCTGGGGCAGCGCCTGGCCCGAACACGGGCCCAGGCCGAGCACTTCGGCGAAACCCATGAGAACATCATCGCCAGCCTCGGCGAGGCCTATCAGCAGACGCTCTCGACCCTCAAGACCCGCATCGTCGTGCAGGGCGACCCATCGCTGCTGCAGAGCCGCATGATGCCCGAGCGGGTACGGGCCTGCCTGCTCGCCGGCGTGCGCTTCGCCCTGCTCTGGCACCAGCAGGGCGGACGCCGCTGGAAACTGCTCTTTCAGCGCGGCGCCCTGAAGAAAGCCCTCGACACCCTGTAACCGTTCACGTCCACTCGGAACCCGATCATGCAACCAAGCCCCCTCTCCTTGTCAGCTCTCACCGCCATTTCGCCTGTCGATGGGCGTTACGGCAACAAGGCCGACATCCTGCGCGAGCATTTCAGTGAATTCGGCCTGATTCGCGCCCGTGTCACTGTCGAAGTCCGCTGGTTGCAGCGCCTCGCCGCCCATCCCGATATCCGCGAGGTGCCGGCGCTATCCGCCGAGGCCACACAGGTGCTGGACGCGCTGGTCGACAATTTCTCGGTCAACGATGCCGAGCGCATCAAGGACATCGAGCGCACCACCAATCATGACGTCAAGGCGGTCGAGTACTTCATCAAGGAACGCATCGCCGACACCCCCGAACTGCATGCCGTCACCGAGTTCGTGCATTTCGCCTGCACCAGCGAGGACATCAACAACCTCTCCTATGGCGTGATGCTGACCGAGGGTCTCGCCACCCTGCTGCCGATCATGCACCGCGTGGCCGACGCCATCGCGCGCCTCGCCGCCGAGCATGCCGAACAGCCGATGCTGTCGCGCACCCACGGCCAGACCGCCAGCCCGACGACCCTGGGCAAGGAAATGGCCAACGTGGCCTACCGTCTGCGCCGTCAGCTCAAGCAGATCGAAGCCGTCGAGATTCTCGGCAAGATCAACGGTGCGGTGGGCAACTACAATGCCCACCTGACCACTTACCCGGAAATCGACTGGGAAGCCAATGCGCAGACCTTCGTCGAGGCCCTGGGCTTGACCTTCAACCCCTATACCACCCAGATCGAGCCCCACGATTACATCGCCGAGCTGTTCGATGCCATCTGCCGCTACAACACCGTGCTGATCGACTTCGATCGCGATATCTGGGGCTACATTTCACTCGGCTATTTCAAGCAGAGCACCGTCGCCGGCGAGATCGGCTCCTCGACCATGCCGCACAAGGTCAACCCCATCGACTTCGAGAACTCCGAAGGCAACCTGGGACTCGCCAACGCCATCCTTGGCCACCTGGCCGAGAAACTGCCGATTTCACGCTGGCAGCGCGACCTGACCGACTCGACCGTGCTGCGCAACCTGGGCACCGGTCTCGCCTATGGCCTGATCGCCTACCAGGCGTCGCTCAAGGGCATCGGCAAGCTCGAAGCCAATGCCGCGCGCCTGGACGCCGACCTCGACGCCAGCTGGGAGGTACTCGCCGAGCCGATCCAGACGGTGATGCGGCGTTACAACATCGAGAAGCCCTATGAAAAGCTCAAGGAACTGACGCGCGGCAAGCAGATCGACCAGGCCGGCTTTGCCGCCTTCATCGACAGACTGGAGCTGCCCGATGACGTCAAGGCAGAGCTCAAGGCGCTGACGCCGGGCACCTACACCGGCAATGCCAGTGAGCAGGCGCGCAAGCTGTAAGCTGCCCACGCGAGTGACGAGAGACGAGTAACGAGTGACGAGAAACGAGCTGTTGGCAGCCAGGTTACCGGGTTGGGTGGCTGGAAGCTGGAAGCTGGAAGCTGGAAGCTCGAAGCTTGAAGTTCGAAACTCGAGGCTCATGGCTCGTCGCTCACGGCTCGTAGCTCGTAGCTCGTAGCTCGCAGCGCGTGACTCACCTCCATCACTCAAGTTTTTATCGACTCAGGTGGCTTTATGTCTTCCGATACCCCGTTACCCATGCTCGGCGGCCTGACCGCGACGGAATTCCTGCGCGACTACTGGCAGCAACAGCCACTGCTGATTCGCGGTGCCTTCCCGGATATCGAGAGCCCGCTGTCCCCCGATGAGCTGGCCGGGCTGGCCTGCGAGGACAACATCGAAGCGCGCCTGGTCGAGGAAAACGGCCCCGAAGGACCCTGGCAGGTCAGTCATGGCCCCTTCGACGAGGCCACCTTTGCCCGCCTGCCCGAGCGCGACTGGACACTGCTGGTCCAGGCAGTGGATCACTACGTGCCGGAGGTCGCCCAGCTGCTGGAACGCTTCACCTTCCTGCCACGCTGGCGACTCGACGACATCATGATCAGCTACGCACCTCCCGGTGGCAATGTGGGCCCGCATGTCGACCAATATGATGTCTTCCTGCTGCAGGCCAGCGGTCAGCGCCAATGGCAACTCGGCGGACAGGTGCCGGAGGATGCGCCGATCATCCAGGGCATCGACTTGAAGATTCTCCAACGCTTCGAGGTTCAGCCCGACAAGGACTGGATCCTGGAGCCCGGCGACATGCTGTATCTGCCCCCCGGCTGGGCCCATCACGGCATCAGCCGCGCCGATGACTGCATGACCTTTTCCATCGGCTTCCGGGCCCATTCGGCGGACGAGGCCGTGACCTCCTACGCCGACTACATCGGTGAACAACTGCCGGGCTCGAAGCGCTACGCCGATGCCGGCATGGCCGCCCCTGCCGACCCGGCCGAGATCGATGACGCCTCCCTGGCGCGCATGCGGACACTGATTCTCGAATCACTGGACGACCCCGATCAGATGGCGCAATGGTTCGGCCGGGTGATGACCCAGCCCAAGTACGTCGACCAACTGGTCCCCAATGACACCCCGACCGACCCGGACGAGCTTGTCGCCGCGCTACACGCCGGCGAGGCGCTGGAGCCCAGCCTGGGGTCACGTCTCGCCTGGCGTGCCCTGGATGATCAGCAGGCCACCCTGTTCGCCGATGGTGACGGCATCAGGTGCGCCCTGCCGCTGGCCCGCGACCTGGCCAACGCCAGCCTTATGGATGCCGGGCTACTTTCGCATGCCGAAGCCCCGGCACTGCTGACCCGCCTGCTGGATGCCGGCAGCCTGGACTGGGTCCAGGACGACGAGGATTGATGCCATGTCCCATTCCCTGAACATTCGGCAAGGCAGCTGGAGCGAGCTGGGGGATGCCGCCGGCGAGATTCGTCGCAGCGTCTTCATCGACGAGCAGCAGGTGCCCATCGAGGAGGAATGGGATGGCCGCGACCCGGAGTGCCGGCATTTCCTGGCACTGGATGCCACTGGCCGGGCGCTGGGCACCGCCCGGCTGCTGCCCGATGGCCACATCGGCCGGGTGGCGGTTCTCCAGGAGTCCCGCGGCCGGGGAGCCGGCCTCGCCCTGATGCAGGCCGCCATCGACGCGGCGCGCCAGCGCGGGGATGCTCAGGTGATGCTGGCGGCACAGATTCAAGCCCTGGCTTTCTACGAGAGACTGGGGTTCATCGCCGAAGGCGAGACCTTCATGGAGGCCGGAATTCCGCATCGCAACATGGTGTTGCTGCTGAAGAACTGACCCTCTTCCCCGCTTCCTGCCACGGAAAATGACTACACAAATCCCACCCGGGATGCCCTTCCTGTAGTCAAGTTACAACCTGACCTTCCCCCAAATGACAATGGCTGATTCGCGTCATACGGGGCCATAGTGATCCACAAGACAGGCGTTGCCGCCAGTTGAAGACGACGCCAGCGTCGTTCGGCAGAGCTTGATGATGCCGTATGCCGAGTCGGTTCATGCATTCCAGCAACCGCATCAATGGCCCGGAACGACCAGCAGATTTCGCAATTGCAGCAAAGACGCGACACCCCGGTATTTTCTGCATGAAGGAGAGGATCACTCCATGGCCAATTTTCACGATGAACGTCAGACACTGTCCCAGGAACGTGAAGCCCGTGACGGCAAGTGGGCCAATATCAACCCCGAACACGCCGCGCGCCTGCGACTGCAGAACCGCTTCCGCACCGGTCTCGACATCGCGCGCTACACGGCAGGCATCATGCGCGAGGACATGGCCGCCTACGATGCCGACACCAGCCGCTATACCCAGTCGCTGGGTTGCTGGCACGGTTTCATCGGTCAGCAGAAGATGATTTCCATCAAGAAGCACTTCGGCGAGACCCAGGGACGCTACCTCTATCTCTCGGGCTGGATGGTGGCCGCCATGCGCTCGGAATTCGGCCCCCTGCCCGACCAGTCGATGCACGAGAAAACCAGTGTGCCCGCCTTGATCGAGGAGCTCTACACCTTCCTGCGTCAGGCCGACAGCCGCGAGCTCAACCACCTCTTCCGCCAGCTGGATGAAGCCCGCCAGGCCGGCGACGAGGTCAAGAGCCGGGAACTGACCAGGCGCATCGACAACTTCGAGACGCATGTGGTGCCGATCATCGCCGATATCGACGCCGGCTTCGGCAATGCCGAGGCCACCTACCTGCTGGCCAAGAAGATGATCGAGGCCGGCGCCTGCTGCCTGCAGATCGAAAACCAGGTCTCCGACGAGAAGCAATGCGGCCACCAGGACGGCAAGGTGACCGTGCCCCACGAGGATTTCATCGCCAAGATCAATGCCCTGCGCTATGCCTTCCTGGAGCTGGGTGTGGAAGATGGTGTCATCGTGGCGCGCACCGACTCCCTCGGCGCTGGCTTGACCCAGAAGATTGCCGTCAGCCACGAACCGGGAGATCTCGGCGATCAGTACAACGCCTTCCTCGATGGCGAGGAAATCACCTCGGCCGACGAGATTCACAGCAGTGATGTGGTCATCAAGCAGCAGGACAGGCTGGTCAGGGTCAAGCGACTGGCGTCGGGCCTGTACCAGTTCAAGCCGGGCAGCGGCGAGTACCGCGTGGTGCTCGACTGCATCACCAGCCTGCAGAATGGGGCCGACCTGCTGTGGATCGAGACGGAGAAGCCGCATGTCGGCCAGATCAAGGGCATGGTGGACCGTATCCGCGAGGTCTGTCCGGATGCCAAGCTGGTCTACAACAACTCGCCGTCCTTCAACTGGACGCTGAATTTCCGTCAGCAGGTCTTCGATGCCTGGGCAGCGGAGGGGCAGGACATGTCGGCCTATGTGCGCGACGACCTGATGAGTGCCGAATACGACGACACCCGGCTGGCCGCCCTGGCCGACCAGTGGACGCGCGATTTCCAGCGCGATGGCGCCCGGGAAGCCGGCATCTTCCACCACCTCATCACCCTGCCCACCTACCATACGGCCGCCCTGTCCACGGACAGCCTGGCGCAGGGCTACTTCGGCGACATGGGAATGCTCGCCTATGTCGAGGGCGTGCAACGCCGGGAAATCCGCGAGGGCATTGCCACCGTCAAGCATCAGGACATGGCAGGCTCCAACATCGGCGACGATCACAAGGAGTTCTTCCATGGCGAAGCCGCTCTCAAGGCGGGAGGCAAGGACAACACCATGAACCAGTTCGGCTGATCGGCATCTCAATGATGAAGGGAACAGACGGGGAGGTCCGACCTCCCCGTTTTGCCATGTCGGCATGGCAGCTAGACTGAAGCCAGTCTCGAGTGACAGGCTTGGCAAATTGCAGGATTGCCGTTAGTATTTTTGCGAACAGCGTTTCAAAACCTGGGGCAACAAGCAGACAAGGAAAGCGACAGCCTGCAACACCGATCTCGCTGTCCAGATGACATGACCAATGGATGAATGAGCCTAGGAGGTTCTCAACATGCTGAAACGTCTACTTCCCGTACTGGCCTTGAGTGTTCTCACCCTCGCCGGGTGTGCCAACTCCAACCCCTACTCCGGCAATGTCTATTCCGGCAACGATGCCAAGACATCCCAGAGCGTGACCATCGGCAACATCACGGCGCTGCGTCCGGTGCAGATCCAGGCCGACAGCCGTGCCGGCGGCATCCTGGGTGGCGGTGGCGGCGCCATCCTCGGCGGCCTGCTGGGTAGCCAGGTCGGCGGCGGGTCCGGTCGCCAGCTGGCCACCGTCGCCGGGGCCATCGGCGGCGCCGTGGCCGGCAGCAAGGTCGAGGAGTCATCGAACCTGATCGATGCCGTGGAAATCGAGGTTCGCAAGAACAACGGCGAGCAGGTCGTGGTGGTGCAGCGTGCCGAGCAGAATCAGCAGTTTCAGGTCGGCCAGAAGGTCCGCCTGATCGGCAGCGGCCGCAACGTCAGCGTCGCACCCTACTGATCCCTCGACGGGGTATGGCGCCCCGGCGGCCTCCGCCAGCGCCATTGATCCTCATCGGGAGGCGGGATCGGCGAAACAGCCGCGACGTCCCATAAAAAGGGCATGGCCGTAACCGGCCATGCCCTTTTTTACACTATCCCGCCTGCCGCATTCCGCCGCCTTGACGAGGCAGGCTCCGATCACGGCAGACAGCGCCACCACCTAGGTGACCAGCGATTGATGCGACTGGCACACAGCTATCGGGGCGAGTCGTGACAGAACACGGGGCAAGCGGCTGGAGAGAGGCCTCCGAGCCCTGAAGTCGGCGGGAAGAGCACAAGTCAGGCAGCGAACAAGGGGGAAGCCCTCCCCCTCGTTAGACGACGCGACAAGATCAGTGCAGGTCGACCTTGTTCATGGCCCAGCAGGCCAGCTTGCCACCGACCAGAGCCAGGACGCCGATGATCAACAGCGTCATCAGGAGTTCGACCGGGCGAACGATCGCCGTGGCCAGCAGCACGGCAATGGCAGGACTCCAGACCCAGCGATCGTCATCGCTGCGCAGCAGGCTGGGAACCAGCTTGTCCAGTGCGCCACTGACGGACGCCTCCCAGCGTTTGATACACAGCGTCAGGATCACGGCAAAGGCGATCAACCAGATCACGGTCACGAGCATGGCGGACTCCACAAAGGTCGGCAGGATGGTCATTCAGTCAGTCCAGAGGGTATCCCTGAGCGGCATCCCACGCAACCGGATGGCCAACAAGTGAACGTGGCTCAGGCACAACCGGATTAACCTGAAAAATGTCCAGCACCACTGACAGAGGCCAATAGCTCACGTTACCATGGTCTTTTACACGCACTCACCAATAGGTTCATCAATGCAAATTGCGCAGAATTCAGTTGTCGCGTTTCACTACACCCTGACCAACGACTCAGGTGAAGTGCTGGACAGCTCCGAGGGTCGTGAGCCGCTGACCTATCTCCACGGCGCCGGCAACATCATCCCGGGTCTCGAGAAGGAAATGGAAGGTCGTGCGCCGGGCGAGAAGCTGCAGGCACAGGTCACCCCTGAAGAAGGTTACGGTGAAGTTCAGCCGCAGCTGGTTCAGGAAGTCCCGCGCGATGCGTTCCAGGGCGTCGAAAACGTCGAGCCCGGCATGCAGTTCCAGGCCCAGACCGAAGGCGGCCCGCTGATGGTCACCGTGACCCAGGTCGAGGGCGACACGGTAACGGTCGACGGCAACCATCCGCTGGCCGGCCAGCAGCTGAACTTCGACGTCGAGATCGCTGAAGTTCGCGAAGCCAGCCAGGAAGAAGTCGAGCATGGCCATGTTCATGGCGAAGGCGACGAGCAGTAAAGCTCGCCGCATCGCCAGCCGGTGATGCTTGAATATCGGGAGCGGCCACATGGCCGCTCCTTTTTTATGGTGGCGAGTCTTGCCGGCGAGCGGTGCTCAGCCCTCTCCCGCCTCCGGGTCAGGCGACGCCGCCAGCCCGGCAAGCGTCCTGTAGCCGCCCCAGAGCCTGGTTGCGGTGGTCAGCAGGCACGCCGCACCGAATAGCGTGGCCAGCCAGGGGAAGAGCCCCGGCCACAGGCAGAAGGCCACCAGGGCCAGCACGGTTTCGGTGCCTTCAGTCAGGCCGTGCAGGTAATAGAATGACTTGCGCTGGAAGTGAGGCCGCTCCAGGCCATGCCGGGATGCCATGATGGCGAAGGCCAGGAAAGAGGTACCCGTGCCGACGAAGGCGAAGAGGAGAAAGGCCCCCGCCACGGCATTGGCGCCCGGATCGGCCAGCACGAATCCCAGTACCACGGCCGCATAGAAGACGAAGTCCAGGCCGATATCCAGGAAGCCTCCGGCATCGCTATCCTGACCACTATGACGCGCCAAGGCCCCGTCGAGGCCATCCCCCAGTCGATTCAACAGGATGGCCGCCAGTGCGAGCCAGTAGGCCTGCCAGGCCAGCAAGGGAACCGCCAGCATGCCCACCGCAAAGGCGGCGCAGGTTACCTGGTCCGGCCGAATGTGCCAGCGAGCCAGTAACCGGGCGACCGGCTGCAGAGGGCCTTGCGTCAACGGCATTGTCCAACGATCCAGCATGCGCGCTCCATGGGCAAAGAGAAGAGTCTATGGGGTCGAGGCGAAACCCGGGGCGAGCGAACGACGTACAAGGGCATGAGACCCGCCCGGAAAACGTCAAGGCAGACGCCATCATCCGGAACCTCGAGCGTGCTTTGCCATCCTACCCTTAACAGAGCCGTTATTTCAGGAGCGCATATGATGTCCCACTTTCGCTGGACGACTCTCTGGCCATTGCTGCTGGCCACCAGTCTCTCTCCCTCGACCCTGGCCGAAGACCGGAACACCGCCAGCGCCGTGTTCGCCGCCGGCTGCTTCTGGTGTGTCGAGGAAGCCTACGACAAGGTGGAAGGCGTCGTCGCCACCACCTCCGGCTTCAGTGGCGGCGATGTCGCCAATCCCGGTTATGACCAGGTCGTGGCCGGCGGCACCGGGCATGCCGAGGTGGTCAAGGTCGAGTACGACCCCGAAAAGGTCGACTACAGCACGCTGCTGTATGTGTTCTGGCGCAATGTCGACCCCTTCGCCGAAAACCGTCAATTCTGTGACCAGGGCGCCTCCTACCGCAGTGCCCTCTTCCCCATGAACCAGGCCCAGCGTCAGGCCGCCGAAGACAGCCGTGCCGAGGTCACCGAGCGCTTCGAGCGGGAGGTCGCCACCGAGATCAACGACTTCAAGGCCTTCTACCCGGCCGCGGAATACCACCAGGATTATTACGACAAGAACCCGCTGCGCTACCAGTTCTACAAATCCGCCTGCGGACGCTCGGATCGACTGGAGGAAATCTGGGGCGACGAGGCCGAAGCCAGCCGCCAACCCTAAGGCGGGCAGCGCAGCAGGTGACACAAGGCGTGACAGCCGCGAGCCGGACAAGGCCACGGCGTCCGTTACCGGGGCGCCGTGTCAGCCCTCGCCGGTACCGCCCGGGTACAGGGGCACATCCAGGCGCTGCGCCAGATGCTGTGTCTCGAGGGGGCGACGACTCTGCCAGTAGTAGCGCTGCCAGTACTGGTTATCCAGCGAGGAAAGGCGTACACCACTCGACGAGGAGGCGTGCATAAAGCGTCCGTCGCCGACGTAGATCCCGACATGACGATAGGCGCCGGGCGGCCGGAAGAACACCAGGTCACCGGGACGCAGCTCGGACTGCGCCACACGGCGCCCTTCATGTACCTGATTGGCCGTGGTACGCGGCATGTCGAGCTGAAAGGTGTCCGCGAAGACATTCTGCACCAGCGCCGAGCAGTCCACCCCGCGCCGGGTCGTGCCGCCAAGCTGATAGGGCGTGCCCAGCCAGCGTTCATGCTGATCCATCAGCGCCCGGCGTACCAGCGCCGGCGGCGGACTGGCATTGTTGCGTGCCTGCCATGCAGCATCCTGAGCCGGCGACATCATCGGCTCATGGCCGCCCGGCATGCCCGGCAGATCCCGGGCGAAGTAGTCATCAGGCGCCGCTTGCGACGCCATCGAGGAAGAGGAACTGCCCGAGGAGGCGCAGCCTGTCAACAATCCACATGCAACCACGGTAAATGCAAGACGGCGGGACGTCGGGTTTAACATCCTTGTTCCCTCACACTGTACTCCTCCTGCTGGTGTGTCCCGGGACACTGTCAGTCATGTACGCGATGAGACATCGTGCATGTAAAACGGTTCAATACCGGCCGGAGATCGGCGGCTGGCGCCGGCTTCAATCGGCTTATAAGGACTCAGGATAGACATTTCCGTCATAATAACCAAGAAGTGTCTGGATTTTCAGACACTCAGTGAAGAATGCGCTCGTCTCCCGGCAGCGTATCCACATGCATGGGGGCCCAGTGACGCGGCCGGGTTCCCGGAAACTCCAGGCTCGCCCAGGGCCCGCACAGGGGCGGCGCGGCGGCCAGCCAGCTCGCCAGGGCCTGGCCCATGCTGGCCAGGAAGTCCTCGCGCTCGGAAGTTTCGCCCATGAAGAAGGAAAAGCCGGCATAAAGCCCGCGGGCATAAGCCTCCCAGCCACTGTAGTGTTCAGCGGCCAGCGAGTAGGCGCGTTGCAACCTGGCGACAAACCGCTCCTGCTCGAGCCAGCCCAGCTGACGTCCGGCAATCGCCAGGTCGACGGCCTGCGCCAGATCCCAGGCGATCAGGTCGATCTCATTGCAGCCATCACTGCCATCCCGCACGCGCTGCAGGCGCAGCAGATGGTTGCGTTCCTCCTCTCCGCACTCACCGCTCTCGATGATCGAGATCTCGGAGGCCAGGCGTGCCGGATTCAGGGTGTAGGGCGCATAGTTGATCTGGTACTCCTGGCGGTCGCCCACTTCCAGTAAGTAATCAATGAACTCGATCAACCCCTCCGTGCCCTGGACACCATAGTGCCCATCGACCCATTCGCGGATCGAGGCACACTCGCGCTCGCTTTCCGGTTGCGGCAGGCTCCAGATGGCACTGTTCAAGGGCCCCACCAGGGCCATGGCGGTGAAATGGGTCAACCCCGGGCGCATGCCGGGCTCCTGCCAGCCCTGTCCTCGCCAGTCGAGCCAGTGGAACAGACTGCCGGGGTCGTCGCGATGCCACAGGATGAGCGTTGCCAAAGAGGCCTGCTCCGGCTCGGGCAGGACGGCTTCCCATTGCGCCCAGGCAGCCAGCAGTCGTCGCGCATCGACATAAAAACGGCACAACGAGCCCTGCAGCGCACCGGCCAGGGTCGCCAGCTCGGATGCCTCGAACCACTCGCTGTCCATGGCCATCTGCAGATGAAAGGCAAACTTCTCGGCCATGTGAATGGTCGCGGCGTGACGGCTGGCATTGCCCAGCGCATTGCGTGCCTCGAGATCATGCTCGGCCACCGGCCCGAAGGGTGTCCGCGACGGCGGCAAGGCACCATGCGCCGCATCGGCGGCGAGCTGATTGAGGTGGTGCGCCTGGGCCGGCAACCAGTAGCGCCCCAGGGCCTGTGCTCCCTCATCGGCATGCAGATCGAGGGTCTCGGCCAGATAACCGCGGGCATCCTCGCGGCGGGCGTCGTCCAGTTGAACGGTCACTGCCTGGCGCAATGCCAGCTCGGGTTCACGTATCGAGGCCAGCGCCAGGACCCAATGACTCGGATCCCGACGCAGATCGCGGATGAAGGTCCGCGAAGCGTCGATCAGCTCCGGCGACAGCAGCTCCTGCAGTTCCGGTTTCCAGGGGCTCACCGGGGAATGCAGCAGGAGGCGCCAGTCGGCCTCGACGTCCGCCAGCAGGTCGCGTCCCTCGAAGAGGCTGCGGCCGCGCTGATAGGCGCGGGTCAAGGCAGGCCAGTCATGATAGCGACGCAGAATCAGATCCGCGCCATGCAGCGCGAAAAGCCGGGCTTCCGACACCTCCAGCCAGCCGATGCAGGCGCCGGCCCAGGCCAGATCGATCAAGCGAAGCCAGTCCCAGGCCGCCCATTCCAGGGGCTCCCCTTCTTCCACGAAGCCCAGCAGCACCCGGCCGAAATCCCGATCTCGCGGGTCCAGGCCGGCATGCCAGCGCCGCCGTGCTTCGGGCGTCGCCTCGCCGAGTCGTGCTGCATCCAGATCCCAGCCCTGGCGATCCCCCTGCGAGGCCAGCCACAGCAGCACGCGAATCAGGGAGTCACGACCCTCGATCTGCCAGGACTGGGACAACCAGGCGTCCAGGCCATGCCAGTCCACCGGGTCGGGCTGCGCCTCGAGCACTGGCTGAAAGGCAGCGCGCAAGCGCCAGATCCGGGACTCGGCTTCATCCGGCCACAAGGAGGTTCCATCGCTCGGGGCATCGAGGCTGTCATTCAACACCGGCCAGGTCACCCCTTCGCCGTCGTGCTCCAGCGCCGCCAGCGCCTCGCAGGCTTCGGCAAAGCCATCATCGCCCTTGACCCAGCCTTCGGCACTCCGCGCACGGCACAAGGCCGACAGCCATTCATCGAGGCTTGCATGCTGCGTGCGGATCGCCTCGGCCAGGCGACGCGCCCACTGCCGGGCTCGCGGGAGCGACAGCCATGTCGCCGCACCGGCCAGCGCCACGTACTCCAGGGCCGCCAGGAGTCGTGCCGGATCCGGGTGTCGACCATCCAGGGCTTCCACCAGCCGCCAGGCAAGTTCACCACGATCGACCACGCCGAGACCGACCAGGCGTTCGCACGCCTCGTCCCGCTCGAGTGTCAGCGGGTCAGGATCAAAGGCCCAACCGCACAACACCAGTTGTTGCGCCCACCAGGCATTCAAGGGATCGACCACGGCACACCTCGCCACACATGAGGATCGGGGCCTGTCGCCTGCGCCCCGGTGAATTCGGCGACATAGTGTAACGGAAAGCAGCCTGCGAGCCGATCATCAAATCGACGACGGGGGCCGGTTGGCTTGCGCCTGCGGCCAGTGACCCCGGGTTATGCGGGCCGGCCGGAGTTGTGGCATGGTGATATGCAGGAGCATACAGCCGCTCCGGCCGCTACCCGCGGTCGGCATCCGAGGCCGCCTTGCGCTAGGCTTTGACTGTGTCAGCGACTTGTCATCGCCGTCGAACTCTGCCGATTACAGGAGATGTCCATGAACAACGCCCAACTCAACGAACTCAAGCAACGCTATGTCGCCAGTGGTGCCGCCAGCCCCGCCACGGCATTCGCCGAGCGAGCGGAGAACGCCGAAGTCTGGGACGCGGATGGCAATCGCTTCATCGACTTTGCCGGCGGCATCGGCGTGCTCAACGTCGGGCATCGCCACCCGAAAGTCGTGCAGGCGGTGAAGGACCAGCTGGACAAGGTCATGCATACCTGCCAGACGGTGATGCCCTATGAAGGCTACGTGAAGGTCGCCGAAAAGCTCAGCCAGGTCACGCCGGTGCGCGGCCATCCCAAGGTCATGCTGGCCAACTCCGGTGCCGAGGCGCTGGAGAATGCCGTCAAGGTGGCACGCGCGGCGACCGGCAAGAACAACGTCATCTGCTTCGATGGCGGCTATCACGGCCGCACCTTCATGACCATGGCCATGAACGGCAAGGTCGCGCCCTATGCCACCGATTTCGGCAGCATGCCCGGCAACGTCTTCCGCGCGCCCTTCCCGGTGCCCTATCACGGCGTCAGCGAGGATGAAGCCCTGCGTGGCCTGAAGATGGCGCTCAAGACCGATGCCAACCCTCATGACACCGCAGCCATCGTGCTCGAACCGGTGCTCGGGGAAGGCGGTTTCTACCCCGCGCCGCCGAGTTTCCTCGAAGCCATCCGCGAGATCTGCGACGAGCACGGCATCATGATGATCATCGATGAAGTGCAGTCCGGCTTCGGGCGGACCGGCAAGTTGTTCGCCATCGAACACAGCGGCGTCGAGCCGGACATCATGACCATGGCCAAGAGCATGGCCGACGGCATGCCGATTTCCGCGGTGGTCGGCACCGACAAGGTCATGGATGCCTCCGGCGGCAATTCCCTGGGCGGCACCTATACCGGTAGCCCGGTGTCCTGCGCCGCCACCCTGGCCGTGCTCGAGGTCTTCGAGGAAGAGAACATCCTGGGCAAGAGCCAGGCCCTGGGCGACAAGCTGGCCAGCCGCTTCGAGGCCTGGCAGAACGCCTTCGACTGCATCGACAACGCTCGCAACATGGGAGCCATGGCCGCCTTCGACATGGTCTCGGACAAGGCCAATCACACGCCGGACGCCGCTCTGGCCGGCGCCCTGTGCAAGAAGGCCCGCGAAAACGGCCTGATCCTGCTGTCATGCGGCATGTACGGCAACACCATCCGCTTCCTGATGCCGGTGACCATCCAGGACGAGGTACTGGAAGAAGGGCTCGATATCATCGAGCGTTGCCTCAAGGAGCTCACCTGAGGCAAGGCCACGCCTGACCGTACCCGCCAAGAAAAAGGCGTCGCTCAACGAGCGACGCCTTTTTTGTGCGCATGAAGGGCAGGCCGTGTCAGGATTGCTTGACCTTGGCGATGATCCAGAGCAGCACCACGGCGCCAACGACGGCCGTGACCAGTGAACCGATAAAGCCGCCGGAGGACAGCCCCAGCAGGCTGAACAGGAAGCCACCGACCACGGCACCGACCACGCCGACGCCGATGTTGCCCAGCAGGCCGAAGCCGCCACCGCGCATGATATTGCCGGCAATCCATCCGGCCAGCCCACCAATGATCAACCACGCAATGATACCCATGCCACTCTCCTCTCAGATTGATGATACCCCGATGGTGCCTGTCACCGGCCTCAGAAGGAAGACCCCGGCTGTTCGAGAAAGGCCTGTTCCTCAGGGGTCGATTCACGCCCGAGGATGGCATTGCGATGCGGGTAACGCCCGAATCGCTCGATGATCTCGCGATGACGCAGCTCGAACCCGAGCTGATTTTCCAGTCCCGGCTGGGCAAAGAGTTCGACCGCTCGGTCGTGGATGGACAACGACTCGCTGTGCATGAAGGGCATGTACAGAAAGGCCCGCCGCGAGACGTCGAGCGCGCGATCCAGCCCCCTGTCGATCGCCTCCTGGGCGAGAATCAGCGCCAGCGGGTCGGCGACGAATGCCCGAGGGGTATCGCGATGGATGTTGCGCGAGAATTGGTCCAGCACGATGATCTCGGCCAGGCGCCCCTCGGCCGAGGTTCGCCAGCCGTACAGCTCGCCGCGCGACGCCGCGGTCAGCACAGCGGCAAAACGCTCGGCAATATCGGCATCCAGCGCCGAGTCCTTGCGAAACCAGTCACCGGGGCCCAGGTGCCCGAACCAGTAGCCGATGACTTCCTGTGATGTTGCCATGCAAACCTCCTCTGCCAGCCGAACGGCCTTGCCTTGAATGCGGGGTTCCGCGCCTGCCTTCATCATCCGCCTGAAGTCGGCTACACAATGCTAGACGAAAGGCGTATGGCATAATATACATAGCATCCTAAACTCCCGACGTCGCCGTAAATTTACGACAATTTTCAGCGTAAATGGCGTGCGACACGGTAATACACCCCGCGATCTACGGAATCTTCTGACATGCATGCCCTGACTCTCGTATCCTTCCTGTTCTTCACGGGACTGGTGGCCTTTGTGACCTGGCGCCTCACGCGGCGGGACGACCACAAGAGCACCACCGGCCTCTTCCTGGCCGGACGCAGCCTGACCTTCCCGCTTATCGCCGGCTCACTGCTGATGACCAATCTGTCCACCGAGCAGATGGTCGGGCTCAATGGATCGGCGTTCAATGATGGATTGAGCGTCATGGCCTGGGAGGTCGTGGCGGTCATCGCGCTGGTATTGCTGGCACTGTTCTTCCTGCCGCGCTTCCTGCGCAGCGGTATCGCCACGGTACCCGAGCTGCTGGAGATCCGCTTCGACAAGGGCACCCAGCGCATCACCAATGTCATCTTCCTGCTGGCCTACGCCGTGATCCTGCTGCCGATCATTCTCTATTCGGGGGCCATGGGCCTGCAGGGCATGCTGGACCTGGAAGGCATGACCGGCATTCAGTCCCCCACGCTGCTGCTGTGGCTGACGGTCTGGCTGGTCGGGCTGATCGGCTCCCTCTACGCGCTGTTCGGCGGGCTGCGTACCGTTGCCGTTTCCGACACCCTCAACGGCATCGGCCTGCTGGTCGGCGGCTTCGTGATCGTCTACTTCGGCCTGCAGGCCGTGAGTGACGGCAGTGGTGTCATGGCCGGCTGGGAAACGCTGAAATCCAGCCAACCCGAGATGTTCAATTCGATCGGCGGTGACGATCAGCAGGTGCCCTTCTTCACCCTGTTCACCGGTGTCTTCCTGATCAACGTCTTCTACTGGACGACCAACCAGCAGATCATCCAGCGTACCTTCGCCGCCAAGAGCCTGGCCGAAGGCCAGAAAGGCGTACTGCTGACCGGCTTCTTCAAGCTGCTCGGGCCGATCTACCTGGTGCTGCCGGGCATCATCGCCTATCACCTCTATGCCGATCAGGGCATCCAGGCCGACGAAGCCTATGGCCACCTGGTCTTCAATGTTCTGCCGCCCTATCTCACCGGCTTCTTCGCCGCGGTGATGGTGGGTGCCATCCTGTCGTCCTTCAACTCGGCCCTGAACAGTACCACCACCATGTTCAGCCTGGGTATCTACAAGGGCATCCTCAACAAGGAGGCCAGCGAGGCGCAGGTGGTGCGCGCCAGCAAGATCTTCGGCTGGATCATGGCCGTCATCGCCATGACCATCGCCCCGCTGCTGGCCGGCCAGGAAAGCCTGTTCGGCTACCTGCAGAAGATGAATGCCATCTACTTCATCCCGATCCTGGCGGTGGTGCTGGTCGGCCTGCTGACCCGCCGCGTGCCCGCCATGGCAGCCAAGATTGCCCTGGTGGGTGGCTGTTTGCTGATCTTTGCCGGCTACTTCATCCCGCCCTTCAACAAGCTGCCGACCATCATGCACGAATTCCACTTCGTGGCGTCCGTCTTCGTCCTGCTGGTCATCGGCATGCTGATCATCGGCAAGCTGCGCCCGCGTACCGAGGCCTGGACGCACGAGGACAGCGGCGCCGTCGACCTCACGCCCTGGAAGGGCGCCGTGCCCGTGGGCATGGTGCTGGTGATCCTGGTCGTCATCATGTATGCCGCCTTTGCCGGCTGACGCCGCCACCTTGCCACGGCAACCTCGACGCCCCGCCCTCCAGCGGGGCGTCGTCGTTGGGGGCATCACCATGTCCTTTTCGGTGGGATATTGGTCATTGTAGACACCGGCGCCGTCCGCCAGACTCCAGAGCATGCCGTTGAGCCCCGGAGTCGCCGATGCCATCCCCCTCATCCCATGCACGTCGTGTCGCCCTGCTCGCCTACCCCGACTGTCAGGTGCTGGATATCGCCGGCCCCTGGCAGGTGTTCGCCAGCGCCAACGCACTCGCCGGCCGGCCACTCTACGCGCTCAACCTGGTCGCCCGCTCCCCCGGGAACCTGGTCACCAATGGCGGCCTGGTGATGCAGGCGGACCTCGACTGGCAAGGCCTGGCCTCCCTCGGCGCCCCGGACACCCTGTTGATCGCCGGCGGCAGCGGGGTCTTCGAAGAATACCGAGCCGGGCACCACCTCGACGAAC
Organism: Halomonas sabkhae; assembly: GCF_030409265.1. Lineage (NCBI taxonomy): Bacteria > Pseudomonadati > Pseudomonadota > Gammaproteobacteria > Oceanospirillales > Halomonadaceae > Halomonas > Halomonas sabkhae. The sequence continues at coordinate 360,353 of NZ_JAUFPM010000017.1, read as the reverse complement.
TGGGCGAGATGGCACCGCAGGTCCGGCGCCTCGGCGCCATCTGCACGGGTGCCTTCCTGCTGGCCCGGGCCGGGCTGCTCGACGCCCATCGCGCCACCACCCACTGGCGCCACGCCGAAGCGCTGGCACAGGCCCATCCGCGGGTGCGTGTCGAGCCCGATGCCCTCTACGTCGAGGATCGCGGCCGCTATACCAGCGCCGGGGTGACGGCGGGCATCGATCTCGCCCTGTCGCTGGTCGAAGCCGACCAGGGCGCTGCCCTGGCGGGTCGCGTCGCCCGCGAACTGGTGATGTTCCTGCACCGCCCGGGTGGCCAGGCCCAGTTCAGCGAGGCGCTGTTGCATCAGCAACGCACGACCGGCCCCTTGCGCGACCTGCTCGACCGGCTGCACGCCGACCCCGCCGCCGATCATGATCTCGACAGCATGGCGACCCAGATGTCGGTCACGCCGCGCCACCTGTCGCGACTCTTCCGGCGGCATCTGGATACCACGCCAGGCGCCTATCTGACCCGACTGCGACTGGAAGGCGCGCGCATGCAGCTGCTCGATGCCTGCCCTGCCCCATCGCTGGAACGCCTGGCCGCCCGGTGGCGCCTGGGCCACGCCGAACAACTGCGGCGCCTCTTCCACCGGCGCTATGGCGTCTCGCCATCGGTCTATCGCCAACGCTTCGGCGCCCGTCCCCACACCAGCCCTACCGAGGAGGCCCCATGCCCCTGACCGTTTCCCTGCTCTCGCTCTGCCAGGCCCTGCTGGTCAGCGGCAATATCCTGCTGATCGCCGTGTCTCCCTTGATCGGGGCCATGCTGGCACCGTCTCCCGGCTGGTCCACCGCGCCGGTGGCGACCCAATGGCTGGGGCTGATGTGCGCCACCATCCCGGCCTCCTTGATCATGGCACGGCTGGGGCGCCGGCGCGGCTTCATGCTCGGCAACCTGATCGGCATCGCCGGCACCGGCCTGGCCATTGCCGCCCTGCATACGCAACGCTTCGGCCTCTTCCTGGTGGCGACCTGGATGATCGGCATCGGCATCGGTTTCGGTCAGCTCTACCGCTTCGCCGCCGTCGAGGCGGCGCCGGAGGGAGGGCGTGACCGCGCCATCGGTCTGGTCATGGGCGGCGGCGTGGTGGCGGCCTTCTGCGGCCCCTGGCTGGCCCGGCACAGTCATGATCTGGCCGCCACCCCCTACCTGGGCAGCTTCATCGGCCTCGGCGTGCTGTATCTCGTCGCCCTGGTGCTGCTCGGCTTCGTGCGCATGCCGGCGGAACAGCAGGGGCGGGACGGCAGCCCGCAGCGTCCGCTGACCGAGATCATGCGCCAGCCAGTGTTCCTGATCGCGGTCATCAGCGCCATGGTCGGTTACGGCGTCATGAACCTGGCCATGACGGCGACCCCGCTGGCCATGGCGGCGGCCGGGCATGAATTCGACCATGTGGCCGCCACCATCCAGTGGCATGTGGTCGCCATGTTCCTGCCGTCCTTCGTGACCGGGCGGCTCACCGCGCATTTCGGCAGCTCGCGCATGATCATGGCCGGTTGTCTGCTGCTGATCGCCAGCGCCCTGGTGGCGCAGTGGGAACTCGGTCTGGCGGGATTCCACGGCGGCTTGATACTGCTGGGCCTGGGCTGGAACTTCACCTTCCTGCCGGCCACCGGCCTGCTCACCGAAGCCCACACGGCGGCCGAGAAGGCGCGCACCCAGGCCGCCAACGAGTTCCTCGTGTTCAGCACCGTCGCCCTCACCGCCCTGTTCGCCGGACCCGCGGCTTCCACGCTCGGCTGGTCGCTCCTCAACCTGGCCGTGATCCCGCTGTGTGGCTTGCCCATCTTGCTGTTCGGGCTTGCCTTCCGCGGCCAGCGCCCACAGATTAGGGGGTGATTCGGACATCAAACGGACCCTTGAATGCCCCAGGATTTGACTCGCGACCTGCACGACCTCCTCGAACGCGGCCGCGACCGCCAGCTGCGCCTGGCGGTCACGGGGCTCTCGCGCGCCGGCAAGACGGCCTTTCTGACGTCACTGGTCGACCAGCTTCGCCATGCCGGCCTGGAGGCTCGCCTCGACCTGCTGAGTGCCGCCCGCGAGCAACGCCTGCTGGGGGCGCAGCGCGTTTCCCAGCAGGACCTGGGCGTGCCGCGTTTTCCCTACGATCAGGCCATGCAGTCCCTCGCCGGGGAGCCACCCCAATGGCCCTCGCCGACCCGTGGCATCAGCGAGCTGCGCCTGAAAATCCGCTACCGTCGGGCCAGTGCCAGCTGGTGGCGCGGCAGCACGGCCGAACTCACGCTGGACCTGTTCGATTACCCGGGAGAATGGCTGCTCGACCTGCCCCTGCTGGAGCACGACTTCATCGGCTGGAGCCGTTCACAGTGCGAGGCAAACGGGCCGCAACGCCAGGCCCTGTTCGCCGACTGGCAGAATGCCGTCAGCGAGCTTGCTCCCGACAGCGAGGTGGACGAGGCGCAACTGGCCGAGCTCGCCGAACGCTATGCCGAGGGGCTGCGCGGCGCCCGCGAGGCCGGCTTCTCCGACCTGCAACCGGGACGCTTCCTGCTCCCGGGCGATCTCTCCGGCGCCCCGGTGCTGCAGTTCTTTCCGTTGCCGGGTCTGGCGCAGTGGAGTGCCGAGGCGCTTGCCGCCCTGCCCGAGAATAGCCTCTACGCCACCCTCAAGCGGCGCTTCAGCTATTACCAGCAGCACATCGTGCGCCCCTTCTATCGCGATCATTTCCGGCGCTTCGATCGCCAGATCGTGCTGATCGACGTGCTGGGCGCCCTGAATGCCGGGCCGGAGCGCTTCGAGGACCTGTCCCGCGCGCTGTCGCGACTGATGCAGAGCTTCGACTACGGTCAGCGCAGCCTGCTGTCGCGCCTGTTCACGCCGCGCATCGACCGACTGGCGATTGCCGCCACCAAGGCCGACCATGTCACGCCCGAACAGCACACCCGACTGGTTGCCCTGCTCGAGGCGCTGCTGGAAGAGCCCCTCAAGGACCTGCGCTATGCCAATGTGCCCGTCAAGGCGCTGTCGCTGGCCTCGGTGCGCGCCACCGAGGTGCGCGAGGTCACCCAGCAGGGGCGCAGCATGCCGGCCCTGCGCGGCACCGACCTGGCCGGCGAATCCGTGCTGACCTTCCCCGGCGAGGTCCCGAACCGCCTGCCGGATGCCGAATTCTGGGCGCGACAGGGTTTCGACTTCACGGGCTTTCGCCCCTTGCCGAGAGAGCCCGGCCCGCTGCCGCACATCCGCATGGACGCCGCGCTAGACTGGCTGATCGGAGACAAGCTGACATGAACGATGCCCCTCGCCACAATCCGGAGGACCCGCGCCCCGGCATGCGCTTCACGACCGACACGCCACTGCGCGATGCCGATCCACAGCCGGCCCATCACTTTTCCGGCGAGGTATCGAGCCGGGCGCTGACGCCGACCGAGACCACGGAGCCCACCACTCGGGCGGACCCTGCCGCCGCCCTGGGGCGACCGCGCAAGCGACGCTGGGGATTGCTCGGGGTGATGGCCGGCACGATGGCGCTGGGAGCCGCAGAGCTGGTCAGCGGCCTGCCCACCAGCCTGACCGGCGGCGACTGGCTGAGCGCCGGCTGGCAACTGCTCGGCCTGGGTGTCATCGGCCTCGGCGGCCTGGCCATCCTGCGCGAACTCTGGCGGCTGCGCCGGCTCGGCCGGCACCATCGCCTGCGCGAGGCACTCGCCGAGCTGCCCGAGTGCTCGCCCCAGCAGGCCATGGCGCTGGCCCGACGCCTCAAGACCCAGCTCGAGCTGCATGACGACCACCCGCACTGGCAGGCCTTCCTCGAGGCCCGCCAGCCCCACCATGATGGCAATGACCTGGCGCCGCTGCTGGCTCACCACCTGCTGGGCCCGCGCGATCGCGAGGCGCGCCGGCTGATTTCGCGCATGAACGGCGAAACCGCCATCATGGTCGCGGTCAGCCCGCTGACGCTGGTGGACATGGGACTGGTGGCCTGGCGCCACCTGGCGATGATCGACCGCTTGTGCCGCCTCTACGGGCTCGAGCTCGGCTATGCGGCCCGCGTCAGACTGCTGCGCGATGTCTTCCGGCAGATGGCCTTTGCCGGCGCCACCGAACTGGCAAGCGATGCCGGCATGCAGATGCTTTCCATGGATCTCGCCGGCCGGCTTTCCACCCGGGCCGCCCAGGGACTGGGCGTCGGCCTGCTGGGCGCCCGCCTGGGACTGCGCACCCAGCAGCTGACCCGACCGCTGACCTTCGCGGACGCCGAGCGGCCTCGCCTCAATGACCTGCGCCGCGAACTCTGGCAACAGTTGCGCCGGATCGACGACAAGGGCGCAAGCCCTCGCGAGTGACCCTGGCTCGCTCGATTCCGTTTCTCATCAGGCCAGTCGGGTATCACTGTCGGCGGCGAAGAGCACCCCGCGCCGCATGTCGACCCGCAGGTCCAGCCGCTCGCCCGGACGCACCCGACAATCGGGGCCGACCCGGGCCGTGACCTCGCCATCGCCCAGCGGCAACTGCAGGAGGATATCGGCCCCGGTGGGCTCCACCACACTGACCCTGGCCGACAGCGGCGTGCCCTCGGCCCGATCGCCCAGACGCGCGTCCTCCTCGGCGAAATGCTCCGGGCGCAGCCCGAGAGTGAGCGTGCCGCCGACATGCTCGGCCAGCGCCGAGGTCTCGCGCCCCGCCGGCCAGGGCAGGACGAGCTCTTGCTCGCCGTCGGTGGTGACATGCAGCCGATAGGCTCCGGCCTGCCCTTGCAGGGTCGCGTCGATGAAATTCATCGAGGGGGAGCCCATGAAGCCGGCGACATACTTGTCGACCGGGTTGTTGTAGACCTCATCCGGCGTGCCGAGCTGCAGGATCCGGCCATCGCGCATCACGGCAATGCTATCGGCCAGCGTCATGGCCTCGATCTGATCGTGGGTCACATAGACGATGGTGGTGCCCAGCCGCTGGTGGAGCTTCTTGATCTCGGTGCGCATCTCGACACGCAGCTTGGCATCCAGGTTGGACAGCGGTTCATCGAACAGATAGATCTGCGGCTCGCGCGCCAGGGCGCGGCCCATGGCCACCCGCTGGCGCTGCCCGCCGGAGAGCTGTGCCGGCTTGCGATCCAGCAGGTGCGAGATCTGCAGCAGGTCGGCGACGCGCTGCACGGCGGCCTCGCGCTCGGCCCTGGGCACCTTGCGCATCTCGAGGCCGAAGGCGATATTGCCGCGCACGCTCATGCTGGGATACAGCGCATAGGACTGAAAGACCATGGCGATATCGCGCTCGGCCGGCGTGCGCCAGGTGATATCCTCGCCGCCCACCAGGATGCGTCCCGAGGTGACCGGCTCCAGGCCGGCGATGGCATTCATCAGGGTCGACTTGCCGCACCCCGAGGGGCCCACCAGGATCAGGAACTCGCCGGAGTCGATGGCCAGGCTGACCTCCTCGAGCACCCGGGTCGTACCGAAATCCTTGCAGACATTGTCGATTTCCAGAGCTGACATGGCGAATTACCTCGCGTTGTTATCCTTTTACCGAACCGGCGGTGAGCCCCCGGACGAAATACTTGCCGGCCAGCACATAGACCAGCAGGGTCGGCAGCGCCGCGATCATGGCGGCGGCCATGTCGACGTTGTATTCCTTCACCCCGGTGGAGGTATTGACCAGGTTGTTGAGCGCCACCGTGACCGGCTGGGTGTCATGGCCGGAAAAGGCCACGCCGAACAGAAAGTCATTCCAGATCTGGGTGAACTGCCAGATCACCGAGACCACGATGATCGGCTTGGACACCGGCAACAGGATCCGCCAGAAGATGCGAAAGAAGCCGGCGCCATCCAGCTTGGCCGCCGACACCAGCTCATCGGGAATCGATACGTAGAAGTTGCGAAAGAACAACGTGGTAAAGGCAATCCCGAATACCACGTGCACGAATATCAGGCCGGCTCGTGAGCTCGACAGTCCCAGCCAGCCCAGTGTCTGTGCCATGGGCAGCAGAATGACCTGAAAGGGGATGAAGCAACCGAACAGCATCATGGCGAAGACCAGCTCGGCCCCCTTGAAGCGCCACTTGGTCAGGGCATAGCCGTTGAGCGCTCCGATCAGGGTGGCAATGATCACCGCGGGAATGACGATGGCGAAGGAGTTCCAGAAATAGCCGCTGACCCCGTCGCAACGCATGCCGGTACAGGCCGAGCCCCAGGCCTTCAACCAGGGGTCGAGGGTCGGGTTTTCCGGCAGTGCCAGCAGACTGCCGGCGGCAATTTCCTCCAACGGCTTGACGGAGGTCAGCAGCATCACGACCAGCGGCAATAGATACCACAACGCCGCCAGCAGCAGCGTGACATGCAGCAACAGGCGCCAGAATCGCGCCATCGGGGCTCTGGAGCGAATCACGTTATCCATGGCGACGGCTCCTCAGTTCCGAATAGAGGTAAGGCACCAGAATGGCCAGCACACCGCCCAGCATGAGGATGGCACTGGCCGAGCCCATGCCGATCTGCGCCCGTGTGAACGCATGCGCGTACATGAAGGTCGCCGGCAGGTCGGAGGAATAGCCCGGCCCACCGCCGGTCAACGCCACCACCAGATCGAAGCTCTTGATGGCAATGTGCGAGAGGATCATCACGGCGCTGAACACCACCGGCCGCAGGCAGGGCATCACGACCCGCCAGTAGACCCGCGGCAGGCTGGCCCCATCCAGCTGGGCGGCCTTGAGGATGCTGTCATCGATGCCGCGCAGCCCCGCCAGGAAGAGCGCCATGACGAAGCCGGAAGCCTGCCATACCGCGGCGATCACCAGGGTGTAGACGGCCATGTCCGGATCGACCAGCCAGTCGAAGGTGAAGGACTCGAAGCCCCAGCCGCGTACCATGGCCTGGATGCCGAGGCCGGGATTGAGCAGCCATTTCCACACCACCCCGGTGACGATGAACGACAGCGCCATGGGGTACAGATACAGGGTGCGCAGCACCCCTTCGCGGCGGATACGCTGATCGAGCAGTATGGCCAACCCGGCCCCCAGCATCAGGCAGCAGCTCACGAAGAGCCCACCGAAAACACCCAAGTTGGTGGCCGCCACCCACCAGCGTTCGTTGTTCATCAGGCGCGCATACTGCGTGAAGCCGACGAAGTCGTAACTGGGCAGCATGCGTGAACTGGTCAGGGAAAGAATGAAGGTCCACAGCATGAAGCCATAGACGAAACACAGCGAGATCACCACGGACGGCGCCAGCACCAGCTTGGGCAACCAGGCCTGCAGTCGACCCGACATGCTGGCGGCCGAGGACGGAGAAGCAGATTTCATGAGACCACCTCAGGCTCGAGGAAAATGGCGCCCGGGAAACCGGGCGCCATGCGACATCACATGGCCAGTTCGGCGGCCTTGACCAGCCGTTGTGCGGCGGCCTCGGCGGTCATGTCGCTCGAGTTGAAGTAATTGGTGATGATATCGAAGAAGGCACCCTGCACATCACTGCGCATGGCCATGCGGTGGGCCATGCTGGGCACCAGGGTGTCGGCGTCGCGTGCCGCCTGGAAGTCTTGCATGGAACGCTTGGCACAGCTGTCGAAACCGCTCATGTCGAGATCGGGACGCGCCGGGATGGAGCCCTTGATCTGATTGAAGGTCTGCTGGAACTCCGGCTCGAGAATCAGGCGAGCCAGCGTCTTCTGCGCCTCGCGCGCCTCGTCATCGTCAAGCTGGAACATGGCAAAGCTGTCGGTATTGAAGGTGAAAGCCTCGTCGGTACCCGGCACCGCCGCACACAGATAGTCCTCGCCGGCCTGCATGTCGGCCGCTGTGAACTCGCCCTTGGCCCAATCGCCCATGATCTGCATGGCCGCCTCGCCCTCGATGACCATGCTGGTGGCCAAGTTCCAGTCGCGGCCCGGCATGCCCTCGTCCATCAGCTCGCGCAGGCGCTTGAAGGTCGTCAATGCCTCGATCATGGTGTCGCTCTGCAGGGCCTGCTCATCCAGTTCGACGAAGACCTGACGATAGAAGTCACTGCCACCGAGGCTCAGCACGACACTTTCGAAGGTGGTGGCGTCCTGCCAGGGCTGGCCGCCATGGGCCAGCGGCACGTACCCCGCCTCGCGCAGGGTCTCGCCGGCGGCGAAAAGCTCATCCCAGGTGGTCGGCATCTCGACGCCGGCATCGTCCAGCACCTCGGGATTGGCCCACAGCCAGTTGACCCGGTGCACGTTGACCGGCACCGCCACGTAGTGACCGTCGTGGCGCATCATGTCGGACACCACCCCGGGCAGCAGCTCTTCCCAGTTGCCCTCCTCGGCCACGCTGTCGAGATTGCCGAGCAGACCCAGCTCGCCCCATTCCTGAATTTCCGGCCCGTTGATCTGCGCCGCCGCCGGCGGATTGCCGGACATGGCACGCGACTTGAGCACCGTCATGGCGCTGTCACCGGCGCCTCCGGCCACGGCGAAGTCCTTCCATTCGTGCCCTTCGGCCTCGAGCAGGTCGCGCAGCGTGCCGACCGCCTTGGCCTCCCCGCCCGAAGTCCACCAGTGCAGTACCTCCACTTCGCCGGCCTGAGTCTGCCCGGCGGCGCCCAGGGCGCCTGCCATGGCCAGTCCGAGCATTGACTTGCGAAACAAGGGAAGAGTCGTGAGTGCGCGCATGATGACGTCTCCTGAAGTGTTGTGATTATCGTCTTCATCATCGAGATACGCCGCCAGGGGCGGCTCATGACACGCTAACGCACTCCTCCGTCCCGGGGGATTACCAAGTACTGAATAGTGTTGCCGGACTATTACACGTCTGAAATATTCGGCCAGGCTAGGGGAAGCGCTGATTGATTGCTGCGCTCGATTAACATCATTTCGCGTCTTCAGGGCCCAAGCCATGGCAGACATGGGGTACCGGCCCGGGGCTGATCCGTCGACAAGCCTGCGAGGAGGCGCTGTGAATACCTCCCTGTACGCTACCGACGCCTTTCGTGGCGCCGGACCTCCTCTTCGGCTTGTCCCCGGCGCCCCTGGGTGTAGGGTCCTGCCGTCAAGGCTGCTATGGCATCCTGACAAGCCCCCATGGTGTGATAGTCGACCTTGCCCGCCGGACTCTTGACGTCGGAATAGCGGCGATTGTCGGCATCCAGCACGCGGTACCAGGCACCATGCTCATGGTCGATCATGTGCTGCCAGCTGAACGCCCAGAGTCGCCGATACCAGTCCCGGTAAAGCTCCCGGCCGGTGCGTTGGCCCAGCATGGCCGCCGCCGCGAAGCTCTCGGCCTGCACCCAGAAATACTTGTCGGGATCACTGATCCGGCCGTCCAGGTCGAGCCCGTATACCAGCCCGCCGGTCTCGGGATGCCAGCCCGCGCTGACACTGCTCTGGAAAAGCCGTTCGGCGGTGGGCAGCAACCAGTCTTCCGGCCGATGGCGTTCGAGCATCAGTAGCAACTTGGCCCACTCGGTCTGATGCCCCACCTGATAGCCCCAGGGGCGAAACAGATGGCTGGGATCGTCACGGTTGTACTCCAGATCACGCTGCCAGTCGGCGTCATAGTGCTCCCATATCCAGCCATTTTGCTGATCGCGATTGGCCGCGACGATGGCCCGCGCGATGGTCATGGCCTGATCCACGAAGTGCCCCTCTCCGGTCGCCTCGTAGGCCGAGATCAGAGCCTCGCAGGCATGCATGTTGGCGTTCTGGCCGCGGTATCCATCGAGCCGCCAGTGGCGATCCGCCTCATCGGCGAAGCGCCCATGCGACGCCTCCCAGAAACGTCGCTGCAGCATGGCATGGGTTGCCTGCAGCCCGGGCCGGGCGCCCGGCACATCGGCCTTGAGCGCCTCGGCATAGGCCAGCAGCACGAAGGCAAGTCCGTAACAGTGGTTGGTGTCATCCTCCACGGCACTGTCCCACAGGGTCCAGGCATAGCCCTGATAGTCGGGCTGAAAATGACGCTCCTCCAGAAAATCCAGCCCGTGTCGTGCCCAGTGGCGATACTCCGCCTCGCCGGTGTGTCGTGCATAACGGGCATGGATCACGACGTAGCGAGCGCTGGACACCAGGTGCCGATGCCGGCGATCCAGGATCTCGCCATCATCGCGCAGGTAGTGAAAGAAGCCTCCCTGGGGATCGATGGCGCGGGGATGATAGAACGCCATGGTGTGGCGTACATGGGCATCGAGAAAGTCGGGATCGAAGATGTTCACGAGACTAGCTCCCTCCAGATGGTGGCTCAGAACCGGGGTGATGCTTGCCTGAACCACTGTAAGACGCCGCGGCGATGTCGCCATCTTTCCTGATATTGCAAAGTGTTACACGACGGCGTCATCGCCCCGCGGCAGCGTCAGGGTGACCACCAGCCCTTCGCGGGCATGGTTGTTCAGCATCAGTTGCCCGCCATGGGCCTGGATGATGTGCCGGGCGATGCCCAGCCCCAGTCCGCTGCCCCCGGTATGCCGGCTGCGCGATGGCTCCAGGCGCACGAAGGGCGCGAAGACTCTGTCATGCTCGTCCGCCGCGATGCCGGGGCCATGATCACGGATCACCACCCTCAAAACGTCGTCGGCGTCCTCCAGCTGGACCTCCGCTCGCTGGCCATAGAAGACCGCATTTTCCAGCAGATTGGCCAGGCAGCGTTTGAACGCCAGCGGCTTGACCGCGATCGGTTCGCCGTGACCGGCGATGTCGATGTCGCCGCCCTGCAGGGCCAGCTCCTCGGCCAGTTCCTCGAGTAACCGCCGCGGCTCAATCATCTCGACGTCCTCGTGCATGTCCAGGCCCTTGACCGAGTCGAGGGCGCCCCTGACCAGTTGATCCAGCTCATCCAGGGAGTGGGTGAAACGCTCGCGCAGCGTCGGATCCTCGAGCATCTCGGCGCGCAGACGCAATCGGGTGATGGGCGTCTTGAGATCATGGGAAATGGCCGAGAAGAGCCGCTCGCGTTCTTCCACCTGGTGCTGAATACGCTGCTGCATGCGATTGAAGGCGACGGCGGTCGCGGCCACTTCCTGGGGGCCACCCTCGCTCATCGGCGGGCTGTCCAGATCATGGCCCAGACGGCGTGCGGCGCGGGCCAGCCTGGCCAGCGTGCGCGTCGCACTGCGAATGCCCAGCCACGACAGGCCGATGACCGTCAGCAGCACCACCAGCGCCACGAACAGGCGGTCGCCGGACAGCCAGTTGCCGTCCCGCACGATGTCCGACATGGGCAGCAGAGTGGCGACGTAGAGCCACTGCTCGCGTTCCATCGGCAGCTGGATGACCAGGATGGGTTGCGCGATGGCGGAACTCATCAGGCTGTGTTGTCCCCAGCGTGGCGGCATGTCCTGCAGCAGCACCTCGTTGTCGAGCAGGCGCAGTGTCGCCGGATCGGAGAACTCGACGACCGCATTGGATATGCCCAGCTCCCTGTTCAGCACCGCACCGAAGGTATCGACGACCAGCGCCTTGCCCGGCCCGTCGCCGATATCCTCCACCGGAATCCGGTGGTCGTTGACGCTGACGAAGAAGCGCGTGCCGCCCATGTCGCGCAGCTGGTCGAGCACGATATGACGATAGTCATACGGCAGGGAGCGAAAGAAGCGCACCGTGGAGGCCACGCTGTAGGCGATATTGTTCGACGTCTCGTCGAGTCGCTCCAGTTGGGCGTCCCGCGCCTGGGTCGTCCAGATGGCATAACTGGCCAATTGTGCTCCGAGCACCCCGACGACCATGATCAGCAGAAAACGCCCGCGCAACGAGGCCGGCAGCAGACGTGCCAGGGAGCGACGCCAACCTCGCCAGCCGGGGTGACTCACGCGACGGGATCCACCCGCGTGGCCAGCACATAGCCCATGCCACGCACCGTGCGGATCAACGACGAATGCTGGGCATCCTCGCCAAGCCGCTGACGCAAGCGGCAGACATGCACATCGATGGAGCGGTCCAGGGGTGGTGCCGGTCGGCCTCGAGTCAGGTCGAACAGGGCATCCCGCGAGAGCACCTGCTCGGCATGCTCAAGGAAGACCTGCAACAAGGCGAAATCGGCGCCGGAAAGCGCACTGCGCTGCCCTTCCCTGTCGATCAGCTCGCGGGTGACACGATCCAGTTGCCAGCCACCGAACGCCACGATGCGCGTCATGCCCGAGCCGCCGGCCTCCCCATCACGCGGCCGGCAGCGACGCAGCACCGCCTTGACCCTGGCGAGCAGCTCACGCGGATTGAAGGGCTTGGCGACATAATCATCGGCCCCCAGCTCCAGGCCGAGGATCCGGTCGGTCTCGTCGGGGCTGGCGGTCAGCATGATCAGGGGAACATCACTGTCCCGCCGGACTTCGCGGCAAATGGCAAAGCCGTCATCGCCGGGAAGCATGAGATCGACGATCAGCAGATCCGGCTGCTCGTCGGCAAGCAATGCACGCAGGGCGGCAGCGTCCTCGGCCACCCGGGCACGATAACCGTGCCGGGTCAGGTAGTCGGCGAGCAGTTCGCGAATCTCCGGGTCGTCATCGACCACGAAGAGTGTGGTGGCGGGGGTCGTCATGAGTGGCTGTCACCCGTCTGCATCTGCAGGGAAGTCGTCCCATCCTGGCCGAGGGTCATGCCACCTACTCTAGGCGTGCGACAGGACGCTGACGATACCACCAAGGTGGCACCCTGCCCCGGATTCACAGGGCAAAGCGTTCCATCAGATGACGGGCCACAGCAGCCTGGTCGTGGGAACCGATCCGCATGGCATCGGGCACGGCGTCCATCAGGGCCGGATGGGCATTGGCCAACACATGGGCTTCGCCGGCCAGCTCGAGCATCTCGATGTCGTTGAGATTGTCGCCGAAGGCCAGGCAGCGCTCTACCGGGATGTCCAGCTGCGCCAGCAGGGCATTCAGGGCCGTGCCCTTGTTGACCCCGGTCGCCATGATCTCGAGAGAGTTCTCCAGCGAATAGGTAATATGCAGCGACTCACCGGCAAGCCGGCGTATCTCGCCCTCGAGGACACCGAGGGCCTCCGGCTCCCCGATATACAGCACCTTGCCGACTCCCTCCCCGTCCAGGGCGTTAAGGTCGGCGACACGATAGCCGAATCCCGTATGCGCATGCAGGGCCAGCAACTCGGGCGCCGCCGCATCGATCAGCCACTCATCCCCGTGATACAGATTGAGCCGCACCCTGTCCGCGCGCGGCAGGCGAATCAGCGCGCGTGTCAGCGCTGCCGGCAGGGGACGGGCGTCCAGCAGGGCGTCGTCCGGTGCATGGGTATAGGCCCCGTTGGTACTGATGATGTGCGCCTCGATCCCCAACTGATCGCGAAACGCCAGGATGTCGCGATAGTGCCGCCCCGAAGCCAGCACGATCCGATGCCCCCGCGCGGCGAGCGTGCGAAAGGTGTCGATTGTCACCCCGGCCAGGGCGTGGTCGGCACCCAGCAGGGTGCCGTCGAGATCCGTCACGATCAGATGGGGCGACATGCGGTGTCCTCACGGATTGAATGAGCCGCCAGTCTAGCAGGCCGCCCGGGGACATGCCCCGGACGGGAAGACACGCATGCGCCGACGGCGGCTCACCGACCGGCTTGCGGAGACGACAGCGACGCCGCGATGGTCGCGGCTTGCGGCCCCACCACCAGATGCCAGGTACGCTCACCGACGGACATGGAGCCCAGGCACCCCAGTGCCTTCAGCGCTGACGTGTCGAGGCTTGCCTCGTCATGCAGTTCGACACGCAGTCGGGTGCCGGCCCGGGCGGCAAGGTCACGCAGATTGTCACGTCCGCCGAGCGCGGCCAGCCAGGCGACGACCTGTTCGTCGGGCAGCACTGCCTGGGCGCTTGCCTCCGCCGGCCGATGCTCCGTAGCGACCTCCGGCACCGACGGCTCGACGCCGGCCTCGGCCGCAGCGGCACGGATCTCGTCGGCCACGCTATCGGCGATCGGGCCGAGGATGACCTGCAGGCCACCGCCGCCGAGGCGCATCACGCCCCTCGACCCCAGTGCCTTGAGGGCCGGCTCGTCGACGGCGTCGGCATCGCTCAGCACCAGGCGCAGCCGGGTGGTGCAGGCCCCGATACGCTGCAGGTTCTGCGCCCCGCCCAGGGCGGCCACGAAGGCCGGACCGCGCTCACCCGCTGCGCCCTGTGGGGCATCGTGCTGTGCGGCAACGGGCTCATCGCGACCGGGCGTGGGCAGATCGAAGCGCTTAATCGTCCAGCGGAAGCTGGTGTAGTAGATCACGAACATGGCCAGTCCCACGGGCAGCATCAGCCAGCCATTGGTGGACAGGCCATAGGACAGCGCATAGTCGAAGGCACCGGCCGAGAAGGTGAAGCCGAGCTTCACGTCGAGCAGTTGCATCAGCGCCATGGACAGGCCGGTCATCACCGCATGGAACACATACAGCAACGGCGCCAGGAACATGAAGGTGAACTCGATGGGCTCGGTCACCCCGGTCAGGAAGGCGGTCAGCGCCAGCGACATCAGCAGGCCGCCGACCTGGGCACGCCGATCGCGTGCGGCGGCGTGATACATGGCCAGGGCCGCCGCCGGCAGGCCGAACATCATCACCGGAAAGAAGCCGGCCATGAAGCCCCCGGCGCTGGGGTCACCGGCGAAGAAGCGATTCAGGTCACCGGTCGCGCCATCGAAGCTGCCGAACACGAACCACACGAAACTGTTCAGCACATGGTGCAGCCCGGTCACGATCAAGAGTCGATTGATCGTTCCATAGACGAACTTGCCGAGGGCGCCGGCCTCGATCATCCAGTGCCCCAGCCCGTCGATACCGGCCTGAACCGTCGGCCACAGCCAGCCGAAGACGATACCCAGCGCCACCGCCGAGAGCCCCGTGGCAATGGGCACGAAGCGTCGTCCGCCGAAGAAGGCCAGATACTCGGGCAACTGGATGGCCTTGTAGCGGTTATAGAGTAGCCCCGCGACCGAGCCGATGATCACCCCGGCCAGCACCCCCATATTGATATCGGGATTGAGGGTCGTGAGCACGGCATCCAGCACCAGATAACCGACCACCCCGGCCAGTCCGGCCGCGCCGTTGCCGTCATCGGAGAACCCCAGCGCCACGCCGATGGCGAAGATCAGGGCGAGATGATCGAAGATCGACTGGCCGGCGGCCGCCACGAAGCCGATATCCAGCAGGTCGGGCTGACCCAGGCGCAGCAGCAGACCGGCCACCGGCAACACCGCGATGGGCAGCATGAGGGAGCGGCCGAGCAACTGCAGCCCGGCCATGAGACGGGAACCCGCTTCACGCATCATGATGAAGTCCTCTCGGAGATTGTTGTTGTGCTATCTGAGGTTGCTGTGGCGGCATCCGAGTGTCGCTCGGCGAGCCGCCGGCGCACGCTCTCGGCATTGGGCATGGCCAGCAGTGCCGGCACTTCACGCGCCAGGGAGGCCGCATCGAGCCGGCGAATCCCGGCCTTGACGGCGGCGACCCGGGCCGGTTCGACGGACAATTCATCGACGCCCATCGCCACCAGCAAGGCGGCGGCCAGTGGATCGCCCGCGGCCGCGCCGCATACACCTACCGGGCAGCGGCCGGCGGCGCCCTCCAGGGTGGCCTTGATCAGGCGCAACACCCCGGGGTGCAGGACGTCGGCACGACCCGCCAGATGCGGGTCCTCACGGTCCATGGCCAGGGCATATTGCGTCAGGTCGTTGGTGCCGATGGACAGAAAATCCGCCGTTTCTGCCAGGCTCGCCGCACACAGGGCGGCGCTGGGAACCTCGACCATGGCCCCCAGGCGCGGCCGCTCGACCACCCCCAGTTGGGTCGCAAGCGTCTCCAGGCGCTCGCGTACCCAGGCCACTTCTCCGGCTTCGCTGACCATCGGCAGCATGATGTGCAGGGCCGACAAGGGCTCGACCCCCAGCAGGGCACGCAGTTGGGTATCCAGCAATTGCGGCTGGTCGTGCCACAACCGGACGCCGCGCACCCCGAGCGCCGGATTGGGTACCTCGGGCAGGCGCAGATAGGCAAGCTGCTTGTCGGCGCCGATATCCAGGGTCCGAATGATCACCGGCTTGCCGCCGAGCGCCGCCAAACTGGTCTGGTATTCACGACGCTGCTCGGCCTCGTCCGGTGCGCTGTCGCGGCCCAGGAACAGGAACTCGCTGCGCATCAGGCCAATGCCATCGGCGCCCGACTCTGCGGCCAGATACGCCTCGTCGCTGTTACCGATGTTGGCCGCGACCTCGATCGAGCGGCCGTCGCGTGTCACCGCCGGTGCCGTGGCTTCGGCACGCTCGGCCGCCCGACGTTCGGCCTCGTCCGCCAGCATCCGACGCACGGTCGCCAGGCGAGTTTCATCGGGCGCCGTCTCGAGCCGCCCGGCGTGGGCATCGAGTACAGCCGGTTCGCCTTTCACCCCGTCGAGCGCATCCCCCATCGCCACCAGGCAAGGGATGCCGCGCGACCGGGCCAGGATCGCCACGTGAGACGTCACGCCGCCGCCCTTGAGACACAGGCCCGCCGGCGCGTATTCGAGCAGATCGACGAACTGCGAGGGTGACAGGTCATCGGCCAGCAGGATGGTCCCCTCCGACAGATCGAATGCCGGCGCAGCGTCGCTCTCGGCAAACTCCGCCATGACGTGGCGCTGCAGGTCGTGCAGATCGGCCACCCGGCCGGCCAGCAGGGCATTGCCGGTGGCGCGCAGGCGCTCGGCCTCTTCGTCCAGCGCCTCGCGCCAGGCCTGACCACCGCCACGCCCGGCCTCGATACGCGCCCTGGCCGCGTCGCTCAGCCCCGGATCCTCGAGCCAGGCCAGATGGGCCTCGATGATCTCTGCTTCCGTGTTGCGTCCGCGCTGCACGGCCTGCTCGCGAGCACTCTCGAGCGTTTCTCCGACCCGTTGCAGTGCGCCCTCGAGCGCCTCACGCTCCAGCGCCTCGCCACGCCCGTCGTAGGGCACTTCGGGTAATGGCAGACTCAGCACCACCGGTTTGCCGATTGCCAAGCCGGGGCTGGCGACAAGGCCGGCGATCTCGCCTTCATCGACCTCAGCGCTCGGCACCGATGGCGCCGCGACGTCTGCCACCGGCTGCACGCCTTCGGGCGTCGTCAGCAACAACACCACGCTATCCAGTGCGGCCTCGGCGGCCTCGCCCCGCGCCTGCAGCACGACCCGACTGCCCGCGCTGAGCCCCAGGTTCATCAAGGCACTGACACTGGTGGCATTGGCCTCGGCAGCGGCATAGAGGAGGCGCATCTCGACCGCATGACGCTGAACGATGGCCCGCAATCGAGCGGCGGGCCGAGCATGCAGGCCGTTCTCGAGTGCCAGGCTGATAGTGCGTTCTCGCCAGGCCCCCATGGGTTCGGCCAGGTCGGCGGCCTCGCTCGACTCCACTGCGACCAGGCGCATCAGCGGCTCTCCGCGCTCGACTCGCCCGCTCGCGGTATCGACGACATGCTCCAGTTGCCAGCCGGCAGCATCGGTCACCACCAGTGGCGTGATCAGTGAGCGAGCCCGCTCGGCCAGCAACTCGGGATCGAAACGGCACAGCTCGTCGCCGGCCTTGACCCACTGACCGACCTCGACCAGCAGCTCGATCCCCTCGCCCTGCAGCTCGACGGTATCCAGCCCCAGGTGCAGCAATACTTCAATGCCCTGCTCGGTGCGCAGGCTCAGGGCATGCCCTGTTCTGGCGCACTGCACGACCTCCCCGTCGCAGGGGGCATACAGGCTGGCTTCCAGGGGATCCAGGGCAACCCCCTGCCCCAGCTCGCCACCCGCGAACACGGGGTCCGGTACGTCGCCAAAACGCATCGTGATGCCGGTAGCGGGTGCCACCAGCGATAGTGGACAGGCAGACATGATCGACTCCAGTGGATTGTTTTTGTAGGTGCAGAATTCTGTGTGGCCAAACCCGGGTTAGAGGGTGCGCGTGACCTTGCGTAGATGCCGCGGCTTGTCGGGATCACTGCCCCTGGCATCGGCGAGCTCCGCCACCATGCGATAGAAGCTCTGGATCACCGCCAGGGGTTGCAGGTCGTCGTGGCCGGCATCGGTCAGGGTCAGGTGACGCCGGGCCACCGATTCATCGGCGGCCAGCAGCACCCGGGCACCCGCCTCGCCGAGCCAGTCGGCCAGCTCGAGTAGCCCGGCCTGCTCCGCTCCGGGCGGAGCGAACACCAGCACCGGATAGCCATCCTCGATCAGCGCCATGGGCCCATGTCGCACCTCGGCACCACTGAACGGCTCGGCCTGGATGCCACAGGTTTCCTTGAACTTGAGCGCCGCCTCCTGGGCTACCGCCAGGCCTGAGCCGCGGCCGATCACCATCAGGCGGTCGGCATCGACGAGGGCTTCGACCGCCGCTCCCCAGTCCTGCTCCACCGCCTGCTCGAGCCGATCCGGCAAGGCATCGAGCCCCGACAGCAAGGACGAATCCCGGGTCCAGCAGGCCAGCAACTGAGCCGCCGCGGAAAGCGTCGCCAGATAACTCTTGGTGGCCGCCACGCTGCGCTCTTCGCCGGCAAACAACGCCACCTCGGCATCGCTGGCCTGCCCCAGCGGCGACTGTGGGGTATTGACCAGCGCCAGCGTCTGCGCACCACCCCGCGACAGGGCCTGCTGAGCCGCCACCAGGTCCGGGCTCTGACCCGATTGCGAGATGGCAATCGCCAGCTGGCCCGCGACGCGCCAGGGGGCATGCGACAGGGTCGACAGCGAAGGCGGCAACGAAGCCACCGGCATGCCCAGGCGCTTCATGCACAGGTAGGCGAAGTACGCCGCGGCATGGTCCGAGCTGCCGCGGGCCACCGTCATGCCCGCCAGTGGCGGTTGCTCACGCAGCCGGGCACCCAGCGCGGCCAGCATCTCGGCGTTGCGCGACAACTGGCCGTGAATGCGTTGCGGGGCATTGCGGGTTTCTTCAAGCATCAGTGACACGGGATTCTCCTTGGACGACGAGTCGGCCGCCGACATGGACGTTCAACAGGTTCAGGCGGCTATCCAGTTCGACCAGGTCGGCATGCGCCCCGGCCTCCAGGCGCCCAAGATCATGGCGACCCAGAAATTCCGCGGGGAAGCGCGACAGCCGGTCGGATGCCTCGGCCAGGGTCAGGCCGAGCCCCACCAGGTTGCGCAGCGCCTGATCCATGGTCAGGGTGCTGCCGGCCAGAGTGCCGTCGGCCAGTCGGACACCACCCAGGCACTTGGTCACCGCATGTTCGCCCAGGCGATACTCGCCATCCGGCATGCCCGCCGCCGCGGTGGAGTCGGTCACGGCATACAGATGGGGGATACAGCGCAAGGCAGCGCGCATGGCACCGGGATGCACATGCAGGAGGTCGGGGATCAGCTCGGCGTACTCGGCATGCGCCATGGCCGCGCCGACCATGCCGGGGGCACGGTGATGCAGCCCGGACATGGCATTGAACAGATGCGTGAAGCCGCAGGCGCCGTGCTCCAGCGCCGCCACGCCTTCCTCGTAACTGCCCAGGGTATGGCCGAGCTGGACGCGCACACCGCGCTCGCTGAGCTGCTCGATCAGGGTCAGATGGCCGGCCAATTCCGGGGCCAGTGTCAGCAGCTCGATCGGCGCCAGCTCGCGCAACGCCTCGATTTCCTGGATGACACCGGGGCGCGCATGTGGCGGTTGCGCCCCCAGCTTGCCCGGGTTGATATAGGGCCCCTCGAGGTGCACGCCCAGGACGCGACTGGCGCGCTCATCCGGCGACGCCAGGTAACGGGCAATATCTCCCAGCACGCGACGCGTCTCGTCATCGCCCGCGGTCATGGTGGTCGCCAGCAGGCTGGTGGTGCCGAAACGCACATGGGTGGCGGCCACCGTTGCCAGCGCCGTGCCCCCCTGCATGACATCCGCACCGCCTCCACCATGCACGTGCAGGTCGATGAATCCGGGCAGCAGGCGCGGCAGATCGTTGTGCTGCGGATCGACCGCTTCGCCGTCGATTCGGCTGATGCGGCCGTCCTGCCAGTGCAGTTCGCCGAGTCGCCAGCCCTCGGGGGTCAGAATATTGCCGTAACGCATGCTGTCTCCTGAAGTGTCCCGCCGCCTCAACGCGTCAGCTCGACGATGAAGTCGTAGTAGTCGGTGCGGCAGTAGGTGGTCGTCAGCTCCGCCGGGGTGCCATCCGCCAGATAGCCCTGGCGGGTGACCTTGAGCAGCGCCTGACCCTCCGGCACCTCGGCCAGCCGGGCCAGTTCGGCATCCGCATTGATCGCCGTGACGTGCTGCAGGGCGCGTGCCACCGGCCGTCCCGAGGCTTCCAGAAAGGCATACAGCGAGTCCGCGACACCCTCGGGATCACTCAACACCGACTGGGGCAGGCAGCTCTCCTCCACTGCCATCACCACCTCATCCGCCAGTCGCAAACGCTTGAGCCGGGCCACGCGCGCCTCGCCTCCCAGCCCAAGCCGCAGGGTCTCGTCTGCCGTGGGCGCGGTCAGTTGGCGTGACAGCCAGTGTGAGCGCGGGCTGAAGCCCCGCTGGGTGAGCATCTCGGTAAAACTCGCCAGCCGTGTCAGGGGCTGGTTCAGACGCGGCGTGATGAAAGTGCCCGAGCCGCGGGTCCGGCGAATCAGGCCACGCTCGGCCAGACGTTCCAGTGCCTTGCGCGCGGTGATCCGCGAGACATTCAGCGATTCGGCCAGGGTGCGCTCGGAAGGCAGGGCCTCACCGGCCTGCCAGGCGCCCTGCTCGATCACGTCTTCGAGCCGGCTGGCCAGCTGGTGATACAGCGGCGTGGACAAGCCGGGGTCAAGGTGCAGCTGTTCGAATCGAGGATCCATGGGTTTTGCTCGCGGCCTGCTGAATGGCGTTGACTGTAATGGAACCAATATAGAACAACAGCAATACCAATTAAATACCATTACCCTTATACCTTGGTCGATCTCTGGCCGACGACCGAGTCGCCAACCCGGCCGCAGACCGTCCTCGCACTACCCGACGCGCCTTGCGATCCCGACGCGTTTGGACATGCCGGTACGATTGGCGTGGGTCGCTGGAATCCGTATAGTGACCCCCCTATCCCGCCATTCGATCGTAATCATGCTGCAGAACAACTCGGCGCTTGCTCAGCTCAAGCAACAGATCCGCGACAACACCCCTCGAGTCGAGGGCGTGATCAAGGCCACCGAACGTGGCTTCGGATTTCTCGAAACCGACGACGGCACCTCCTATTTCGTGCCGCCGCCCGCCATGAAGCAGGTGCTGCATGGTGACCGGGTCGCGGCTGTCGTGCATCAGGACGGTGACAAGACCTCGGTGGAACCGGACACGCTGCTGGAGCGTGGCCTGGAGCGGTTTGTCGCTCGGGTCCGCAAGCGCGATGGGCGCCTGGCGGTGATTCCCGACCATCCGTCGATGAACACGCCGCTCAAGGCACGCCTCAAGAACACCCTCGACGAAGCCTCGTTCGAGGAGGGTGACTGGATCGTGGCACGCCTGCTGCGCCACCCGCTCAACCCGGATGACCGTGCCTTCTTCACCCAGATCGACGAACTGGTGGCCAAGCACGACAATCCCGCGGTGCCCTGGCGGGTCACCCTGGCCCGTCATGCGCTGGAACAGGCCAGCCCGCAAGCGGGCGATGAGTGGCCCATGCAGGACGAAGGCCTGCAGCGCGAGGACCTGACCGCGGTGCCCTTCTTCACCATCGATGACGCCAAGACCCGCGACATGGATGATGCGCTGCACATCGAGCCGCGCGACGCCGGCGGCTGGCGCATGACCGTGGCCATCGCCGACCCCACCGCCTATGTACAGGAAGGCGATGGCGTTGACCTGGAGGCCCGGACGCGCGCCTTCACGGTCTACCTTCCCGGCCAGAACGTCACCATGCTCCCGGAACGCCTGGCCGATGATCTGTGCTCGCTGTGGGAAGACCAGGACCGACCGGCCCTGGCCTGCTGCCTGGATGTCGAGGCGGATGGTGCCCTGGGCGACTATCGTTTCTTTGCCGCCACCGTCCGCTCCCATGCCCGCCTGGCCTACGACAACGTTTCCGACTGGCTGGAAGGCCAGGGTGAATGGTCGCCCGAGGCCGGCATCGGCGAACAGCTCCAGGCCCTGCAGCAGCTGACCGAGGCCCGCAGCGCCTGGCGTGCCGAGCATGCGCTGGTGTTCAAGGATCGTCCCGACTATGTCTTCGATCTGGATGACGCCGGCAATGTGCTGAACATTCGCACCGAGCAGCGGCGCATCGCCAACCGCATGATCGAGGAGTCGATGATTGCGTCCAACGCCTGCTGCGCGGACCTGCTCGCCCGACATGTCGGCCACGGCATCTTCAATGTGCATCGCGCCTTCGAGCCCGAGAAGGCCGAATCGGCCCGGGACTTCCTGGCCGACCAGAACATCGAAGTGGCCATGGAAGCCCTCACCGAGCTGCCGCGTTACAAGGAGCTCAAGCGCGAGCTCGAAGCCCGCGACGATGCCTGGCTGGATGCCCGCCTGCGTCGTTTTCAGGGCTTCACCAACATGTCGGCACGCCCTGGGCCGCACTTCGGCCTCGGCCTGGATGCCTACGCCACCTGGACATCGCCGATTCGCAAGTACGGCGACATGGTCAATCATCGCCTGATCAAGCGTGTGCTCAAGGGCGAGCAGGCACCGGCGGAGGCCAGCCTGGAACTGACCGACCAGTTGACCGAACGTCGTCGCCTCAACCGCATGGCGGAACGCGACGTCAAGGACTGGCTGTATGTGCGCTTCCTCGGCCCCTATGCGGCCTCCGACGAGGCCTTCGACGCCGAGGTCATCGCCGTCAACCGCGGCGGCATGCGTGTCCGCCTGACCGCCAATGGGGCCACGGCCTTCATTCCGGCGCCGTTGATGCACACGGATCGCGACAAGGTGGTCATCGACGACAAGGAAGGCCGCATCCAGATCGATGGCGAGGAACGCTTCAAGCTCGGTGATGCCATTCGCGTGGCCCTCACCGAAGCGCGCGAAGAGTCCCGTTCGCTGGTGGGTCGTCCGGTGCACTGAGCCGTACACCATCCTGACCCGATCGACGACGGCGGCCCACGGGCCGCCGTTGTCGTATCCGGGTCTCGAAACTGTCGTCGAACTGTCGTAATCCCGACCTAAGCTGGAGGGCGATCATCCTGACACCGGGAGCGCCTCTTGCACCTCGTCGACGTGACCATGTTCCATGCCCCTGCCAGTGGTGGCGTACGTACCTATCTGGGCGCCAAGCACCGCTGCCTCGCCGACGTCGCTGACGTTCGCACCAGCCTGCTGGTCCCCGGCGCCGAGCGCGACGCCCTGGGGGATTGCCATACCCTGCCCGCCCTGCGCCTGCCGCTGGGTCAGGGCTATCGGTTTCCGTTGCGACGCCGTCCCTGGCGGGAGGCCATCGAGCGCCTGGCCCCCAACCTGATCGAAGCCGGCGACCCCTATGTCACCGCCTGGTCGGCCCTCGACGCCGGCCAGCGCCTGGGCGTGCCGGTCGTCGGCTTCTATCATTCCGATCTGCCGCGCCTGATGGGCGATCGCTTCGGCCACACCGTCGAGCGGCGCCTCCAGGCCTATGTAGCCGACCTTTACGGGCGCTTCGACAGCGTGATGGCCCCCTGCCGGGCCATGGCCGAGCGCCTCGAGGCCTGGGGCGTGCCGGACGTGCGCGTCCAGTCGCTGGGCGTCGACCTGGACACCTTTCATCCCGAGCGCGCCGATGAGGGGCTGCGAGCCTCGCTCGAACTGCCCGACTCGACCCGCTTGCTGGTCTTTGCCGGACGCAATTCCCGCGAGAAGCATGTCGACCTCCTGCTCGAGGTCATGCAACGCCTCGGCAGCGACTACCGACTGCTGCTGATGGGGCCCGGCATGCCCACTCGCGTGCCGGCCAATGTGACCAGCGTGCCGCGCTGCTGCGATCGTCACGAAGTGGCCCGGGCCCTGGCCAGCGCCGATGCCATGCTGCATGCCGGCACCCGGGAAACCTTCGGCCTGGTCGCGCTGGAAGCCATGGCCAGCGGCATCCCGGTGGTCGGCGCCCGGGCCGGCGCCCTGATCGAGAATGTGCCGCTGGGCGGCGGCATGCTGTGCAATCCCCTCGACCCCGCCGACATGGCGCGGGCCGTGGAAGAACTCTTCCTCAATGACGTGGCCGCCAGCGGCCGACATGCCCGCCGCTATGTCGAGCGACGCTTCGGCTGGCAGGCGGTCATCGATGACCTCCTCGTGCATTACACCGGCCTGTCGCACCAGGCCGTCGACACGGCGTGGTCGCGGCATGGCTGAAGCCTCGGCACCCAGGCGGCTTCCATCGGCCCGCTGGGGATGGCTCGCCCTGGCCGTGTCCATGACGCTGATCGTGCCCGGGCTGCTGGGCGGCCGACAGCTGCTCGCCGCCCTGGAGCGCTTTCCGCTGGACGTACTGGGCCTGATGCTGGTGCTGGTGGTGACCTGCTGGAACCTCAATGCGCTGCGCCTGCGTCTATTGCTGGACGGTCGCGCCGGCCGGCTCGGCCAGGGCGGTGCCCTGGGCATCGAGATGGCCGCCAAGTTCGCCCTGTGCGCCACACCGGGAGGCAGTGGTGGCGCCGTTACCCTGCTGGCGTTACTGGCCAGACGCGGCTTGCCCCCGTCTCGCGGCTCGGCGATCTTCCTCGTCGATCAGGGCTGCGACATGCTGTTCTTTGTGGCGATGCTCGGGGTACTGGCGGGAATGTCGCTGGGCGGCGATGTCGACTGGCCGCACCAGGGACTGCTGGCCACGGCCATGCTGGGGCTGGTCGGCCTGATGGCGCTCAGCATGCTGACCATGCTGCGGCTTCCCCGGCTGTTGCGTCGACGTCCCGGCTGGGTGTGGCGCCGGCTGTCTGCGAGGCGGCGACGCTGGCTGTCACGTCGTCTGCTCGGTTGTCGACGCACCCTGGTGGCGACACTGACCCTGCCACCGCTGCAGCTGGTCGGCATCATGGGCTTGTGCGCCGCTCATTGGCTGTTGCGCTACAGCCTGCTCTACCTGGCGGTCCTGGGTATTGGCCAGCATGTGGACTGGGCCTGGACCTTCCTGACCCAGATGCTGGCCATGGCGGCCAGCCAGATGAGCGTGCTGCCGGGCGGCGCCGGGGCCGCCGAGCTGGGTGTCGGCGCCCTGCTGATGCCGATGATGCCGGCGACCCAGGCGGCGGCGGCCATCGTGGTATGGCGCTTGACGACCTACCACCTCTATCTGATCGCCGGCGCCCCTGTCTTCATGGTCTTGATGGGACGCTGGTGGCGCCGCTCATCCGGCGGCGCCCCCTTCATTGCGCCGCTGCGGCGGCGCTGGTCGCCTGCCCGGCACGCCGGCGCGAACGCGCCACCCAGTAGCCGACCCCGCCGGCGATGATCAGCATCAGGCCGCAGCCGGCTGCCAGCAGATAGGCCCCGGATACGGCGCCGTCGGACACCGGCAGGCGCGATGCCACCTCGGCCAGGGTGGTGGCATATTGCTGCCAGAGGAACAAGCCAACCGCGACACCCGACACCATGGTGGCAATGGCGATCCAGCGCGTGCCCTTGCCCCACTTGGCTTCGACACTCGGGTCATGCTGATGCAGGAAAAGGCGATATTCGCGTTCCGCTTCGCTGACACGAGTAAAGCGCGAAGCCAGCACAATGGCGATCAGGGCCACCACGGTACTGATGACGACCGGGTGCAGATAGACCGGGAGCTGAACCCAGCCGGCCTGCTCCGCCAGGGACAGCATCAGGTTGCCCAGGAAGCCGACGATCAGCCCCCAGCCGGCTCCGGCGGCCGTGATCCGGCGACTCCAGATACTCATCAGGGCAACGGGTCCCCAGGAGGACGCGAACAGCGTGGCCGCGAACCACACCACGGCCATCACCGCGGGTGGCTGGAACAGGGCCAGCAGGAGCGCGGTGAGGCCGGTCACCAGGATGGCGATGCGACTGGCGCGCATGGCCGAGGCTTCGTTGCGCGAGGGCGGCAGAATGTCGTTGGAGAGACTGAAGCCGATGATCGACAGGAAGGTCGAGCAGGACGACAGCCCCGCGGCGAAGACGCCGGTCAGGATGACGATGCCCAGCCATGCCGGCAGCACGTTGAGCGCGGCCCAGACCATGGCGCGCTCGGACTCGAGTCCGGTGTCATAGAGGTTGATCGCCGCCCCGGTGACCATCATCACCGCATAGAAGACGGCCAGGGCCACGGCGGTCAGCATGGCGGAGCGCATGACCACATGCTCGTTGCGCGCCATCAGGTAACGGCTCGCCTGCCAGGGACTGGCAGCCAGAACGGCCGCCCATACCAGGCCCAGCGTCAGTCCCCAGGTCAGGGCTTCGCCGGGGGTCGAGAAGTCGGCGCCATTGCCTTCGATGACACCATGCCACAGGGCGATGCCCGGCTTGTCGGACTGACTGACAAGGCCCTCGATGATGCCCTGCCAGCCGCCGAGGTCGCTGATGATATAGATCGAGCCACCGAAAGCGGCCACCGAGAAGATGACGAACATGACCGTGTCGGTGAGCACCACGCCCGGGGAGCCGGAATACAGCACGAAGCCAGTGTAGGTTGCCCACACCAGCACCAGGCCGACCCAGTAGGGCATGCCGGTCAGTTCGGCAAACATGATGCCGGCGCCCTGCATGACGCCCAGCAGGTAGGCACCCAGGCCAATGACCGTGGTCAGGCCGGCAATCATCTGAACGCGACGCGAGGCAAAACGCTTGCCGAAGAACTCCGGCACCGTCAGCGCCCCGCTGCGACGCAGGTAACGCCCGAAGACCAGCGCACCCAGCAGACACCCCGAGGTACTGACCGCCGCGAAGATCAACATCACGAACGGATAGCCCTGGTAGGCGTAACCGGTTTCACCGAGGAAGGCGCTGGTACTCAGATAGCTGGCCACCAGCGTGCCGAGGATCAGAAAGGTCGGCGCATTGCGTCCGGCGACCAGATAATCATCGAGATGCTTGACCCGTCGCCCGGCCAGATGGCCGATGACAAAGTAGCCGACAAGGCTGAAGAGAATCGCGAGAGTGTAGATCATGAGCATACCATTAGGCGGTTTATTGTATGCTCTATATGATGAAGCTCAGCGTTGCCGGTATTATTCCCTCAACGTCATGCCATCAAGCATTCACGACATCCGGCTCAGGCTTTTTGATCACCGGCATGAGCCCAAGGGTGATAATTCACCATCCCGTTGGCTAGACTGAAGGTTCAGGGAATCCACCATTTCTGCCGAGCAAGGATGCAGCGCCGCTTATGAAGACGTTCTGGGGACTGCGTACCAAGTCGACGCTGGCACTGCTGACAGCCTGCGTGGCGGCACTCATTCCGGCCCTGCTGATTGCCTGGCAGGCGCTGGATGATGTACGACGCCACTTTGCCTCCGGCTATGCCGAACAGTACACCCTGCTGCACATGCAGCGCATCCTGACCCCGATCTCTCGGGATCTGGCGTTGTCACGCCGTCTCGCCGACTCGGTGGTCACCCGTGAATGGCTGGCCGACCCGGATGATCCCCGATTGCGCCGGCGTTTCTTCGAAGAAGCCGGCGGCTACCGTGAACAGTTCAGCGACGACGCCTACTTCATCGTCGAACACGCCAGCGGCGATTACCATTACAACGCCGACCAGCAGGATTTCAGCAGTGCACCGCGCTATCAGCTGTCCCCGGATGACCCGGATGACGACTGGTACTACCACACCATCCAGGATCCGGCGACCTACACCATCGACGTCAGCCAGGACCACAAGCTGGGCGTCACCAAGGTCTGGTTCAACGTCAAGATACGCCAGGACGGTGAACTCCTCGGACTGACCGGTGGCGGCATCGACCTGGGAAGCTTCCTCGATCGCTACATGCGCGACAGTCCGACCGGACTGACCCCCATGATCATCGACAAGCAGGGGCTCATCCAGGCACATCCGGATCGCGAACGGGTCACCGTGGGCACGGACGACAGCCTCGCGGGGCAGGATCAAACGAGTCGACTGCACAACCTGCTGGACGACCCGCAGCAGCGCGACGCGCTCGACGGCATATTGCAAAAGGCCCTGCGTCAGCCCGGTAATGTCCGGACCCTCGAAGCCAGCATACAGGGCAGGCCGCATCTGCTCGCCGTCGGCTACCTCCAGGAACTCGACTGGATGCTGGTCACGGCCGTCGACCTGCGTGCCACTCCGGTGATCAACGAGCGCTGGCTGTGGCCCATGATCCTCGGGCTGCTGGCCGTACTCGGCGTCCTGGCCCTGGTCTTCATGTATGCCAGCAACCGGCTGATCCTGCGCCCGGTGCAACGACTCCAGCGTTCGGCCCGGGCGCTGGCGGATGGCGGCGAGCACACACCCCTGCCGACCAGCCGACAGGATGAAATCGGCCAGCTGTCACGCACCTTCTCGTACATGGCGGAACGCATTGCGCGTCATACCCAGGATCTCGAGGAAAGGGTGCAGAAGCGTACCCAGGAGCTGATGCAGGCCAATCAGGAAATGCAGCAGGCCCGGCGCGAGATCGATGCCTCCATCGAATATGCCAGCATCATTCAGCGCGCCATCCTGCCCAACCGGCGGCTGGCGGCGCGCCTGCCGGATCAGCATGCGGTGCTCTGGCGCCCGCGGGACACCGTCGGCGGCGATGTCTATGTCTTCCATGCCGACGACCAGGGCTATCTGATCGGCCTGGTGGACTGCGCGGGGCATGGTGTCCCCGGCGCGCTGATGACCATGCTGGCGCGAGCCATCATCGATAACGCCATTCTGCGCCACGGCCCGAGCGACCCGGCGGCCCTGCTCAACGAGACGGATCGTCAGATTCGCGCCACCCTGCATACCGGGTCCCAGCTCAATGTCATCGCCACGCACATGGATGCCGGGCTGGTATGGATCGAGCCACAGGCATCACGCCTGACCTTTGCCGGGGCCAAGATGACGCTCTACACCACCGACGGCCATCAGCTGGAGTATCATGACGGGGGCAAGCGGGCGCTGGGTCAGAAGCGCATCATGACCTATCGCAACCAGGCCCTGCCATTACACCACGACTGGACCTATACCCTGTGTACTGACGGGTTCCTGGATCAGGCCGGCGGAGAGCATGGCTTCGGCTTCGGCCACTCACGCCTGCACGACATGCTGCAGCGTCACGCCAGCGCCCCCCTGGACGAGCAGATCGCCGCCTATGAGGCGGAACTCGAAGGCTATCGCGGCAACTTGCCGCAACGCGACGACATCACCATGCTATGTTTTCGGTTTGACGCTTCCTCGACGGCCTATCGTCAGGACGCGTCCGACACATCACGAAGCAACGAGAAGGACGCAACATGAACCTTTTGACCCTGCGCGAGAACTATCTCAAACAGCGCATCATGCTGTGCTTCAATGGCCCGATCTCGCGCAGCCTGATCGAAGAGATCGGCAATGCCCTGCGCAACTATCTCAACACTCAGGAAACTGCCCCCTCCTCGGCGATGGATGTGTTCTCGGTGTATATCGAGATGACCCAGAACATCCGCCACTATGCCGGCAGGCAGGGCTATGATGACGAGCAGGCCACGGCGACCGTGGCGGTGGCCAGGGATGACGAGGGGCATTATCTGGTGTCCGCCGGCAACCTGGTAGAACTCGAGGATGGCAAGGCTCTGGTCGAGACCGTGGAAAACCTGGCAGGCCTCGATGCCGTCGAGCTGAAGAAAGCCTACAAGCAACAACTTCGCCGCCCGCGTGAAGAGGAACACAGTGGTGCCGGGCTGGGCTTGCTGGACATGGCGCGCAAGTCGACACGGCCGCTGCAGGCGTCCATCGAGCCATTGCCTTCCGGTCGCGGCTTCTTTAGCCTCACAGCCACCATATAACGGTCAAAATGCTCATGCTTGAAGATCTGAATATTATCGGCAGCCAGTCCACCCCGACGATTCAAAGCGACTGGCAAGGCGGGCGCCTTTACATGTGCGGGGACTCCTACCCGGAGAACTCCTACGAACTCTTCGGCCAGGTCATCAACTGGACCGAGACGTTTCTCGGCAATGCCAGCCACGGGCTGCATCTCGAGCTGGAACTCGTCTATCTCAACACCAGCTCGGTCAAGGCGATGATGGATATCTTCGACCTGCTCGAGGACGCTCACCAGGGCGGCAAAACGGTCAGTGTCACCTGGCGCTACGACACGCGTAACGAACGTATTGCCGAACTCGCCGAAGAGTTTCGCGAGGACTGTACCTTCCCCTTCGATATCACTCCACAGCAGGCCAAGGCGTGACTAAACCCCAGCCCAAGCTTTTGCAGCATATCGAGGAACTGCTCCAGGATGCGGCGCACCAGGACAGCCCCCTGCGCGAGCCGCTGGCACAGCTGTACCAGCATCACCTGGAACAGCAGGAAAAGCTCGAGCGCCTGATCACCATCGCCGATGGCTATCAGCAGAGTGCCCATGAAGACTTGCACCTGACACGCGAGCAGCTCGAGCAACAGATACGCCGCCAACAGAAGCTGTCGCGAATCGCCGATCGCTACCAGGCGCTGCTGCGCGAGCGCAACCTGGCGCTCAGGGCCGCTTCCAGCGTCGACCCCTTGACCGGCCTCGCCAATCGGCGGCGGCTCAATGAGCAACTGGAACAGTGGCATGCCACCGCCGAACGCCATCAACGCGCCCTGACCCTGGCCATGCTCGACATCGACCGCTTCAAGAGCGTCAACGACAGCTTTGGCCATGGCACCGGAGACAAGGCGCTCGAGCTGCTGGCCGGCGGACTCCAGGAGTCGCTCCGCGCATCGGATATCTGCGGCCGTTGGGGCGGCGAAGAGTTCCTGTTGCTGCTGCCCGAGACCTCGCTGGACCAGGCGACGCCGCTGATGGAGCGACTGTGTCAGCACCTGCGCCAGCTGCAGATTCCTGTCGACGATGACCGGCATATCGCGCTGACCGCCAGTGTCGGCGTGGCCGAGCACCGCCTCGGGGAGGCTATCGACGCCACCGTCAAGCGCGCCGACAAGGCCCTGATGGAAGCCAAGCGCCAGGGCCGTGACCGCTGGAGTGCCGCCCCCGCCTGAGTCACCGACGCCCGCGACCAGGGCCGAGCCTCGGCCCACGCGAGATGCCAATCGCATCACCATAAATGCAAAAGGGCACCCGGAGGTGCCCTTTCATGCGCATCAAGCGACATCCGGCCGTTTTACCAGCCAGTTGCCTCCTTGAGAGCATCACCGATCTCGGCCAGGGAGCGGACTGTCTTGACGCCAGCCGCTTCCAGAGCGCCGAACTTCTCGTCGGCGGTACCCTTGCCGCCGGCGATGATGGCACCAGCGTGCCCCATGCGCTTGCCGGGAGGCGCGGTGACACCGGCGATATAGGCAACCACCGGCTTGGAGACGTTCTCCTTGATGTAGGCCGCCGCTTCTTCCTCGGCCGTGCCGCCGATTTCGCCGATCATGACGATCGCCTCGGTGGCCGGGTCCTTCTCGTATTCCGCGAGAATGTCGATGAAGTTGGAGCCCGGAATCGGGTCGCCACCGATACCCACGCAGGAAGACTGACCGAAGCCATGGTCGGTGGTCTGCTTGACGGCTTCATAGGTCAGGGTGCCGGAACGCGAAACGATACCGACCTTGCCGGCCTGGTGGATATGTCCCGGCATGATGCCGATCTTGCACTCATCCGGCGTGATGACACCCGGGCAGTTAGGGCCGATCAGGCGCACGCCCAGCTCGTCGCACTTCATCTTGACGTCGAGCATGTCCAGTGTCGGGATGCCCTCGGTGATGCAGACGATCAGCTTGATGCCGGCATTGGCGGCTTCCAGAACCGAGTCCTTGCAGAACGGCGCCGGCACATAGATCACGCTGGCTTCGGCACCGGTCGCTTCGACGGCTTCGGCCACGGTATTGAAGACCGGCAGCCCCAGGTGTTCCTGGCCGCCCTTGCCCGGCGTCACGCCACCCACCATCTTGGTGCCGTAGGCGATGGCCTGTTCGGAATGGAAGGTACCCTGGCCACCGGTGAAACCCTGACAGATGACCTTGGTGTTCTTGTCGATGAGGATGCTCATTACTTGCCCTCCGCTGCCTTGACGACCTGCTGAGCCGCATTGGTCAGGCTGGTAGCAGCGATGATGTTCAAACCACTGGCGGCCAGTTTCTCGGCACCCAGCTCGGCATTGTTACCTTCCAGGCGAACCACGACCGGGACATTGACGCCCACTTGCTCGACGGCCCCGATGATGCCTTCGGCGATCATGTCGCAACGCACGATACCGCCGAAGATATTGACCAGTACGGCCTTCACCGAGGTATCCGAGAGGATGATCTTGAAGGCTTCGGCGACGCGCTCCTTGGTGGCACCACCCCCCACATCGAGGAAGTTGGCCGGCTGACCGCCATTCAGCTTGATGATGTCCATGGTACCCATGGCCAGGCCTGCGCCATTGACCATGCAGCCGATGTTGCCGTCCAGGGCCACGTAGTTCAGGTCCCACTTGGCCGCGTCGGCTTCGCGCTCGTCTTCCTGAGACGGGTCGCGCATGGCTTGCAGGTCCGGATGACGATAGAGCGCATTGCCGTCCAGGTTCACCTTGGCATCCAGGCAGTGCAGATTGCCTTCCTCGGTGATGACCAGCGGGTTGATCTCGAGCAGCGCCAGATCCTTGTCGTGGAACAGCTTGGACAGCCCCAGGAAGATCTTGGTGAACTGCTTGATCTGATCACCGGAAAGGCCGAGCTTGAAGCCGAGTTCGCGCGCCTGATACGGCTGAGCGCCGACCAGCGGGTCGATTTCGGCCTTGAGGATCTTCTCGGGCGTCTCCTCGGCGACCTTCTCGATCTCGACACCACCTTCGGTGGAGGCCATGAAGACCACCCGCTGGGTGCCACGGTCGACGACTGCGCCCAGATACAGCTCATCGGCGATATCGGTGCAGTTCTCGACCAGGATCTTGGCTACCGGCTGACCGTTCTCGTCGGTCTGGAAGGTCACCAGGCTCTTGCCCAGCCACTGCTCGGCGAAATCCTTGGCCTCTTCCGGGCTCTTGACCAGCTTGACGCCACCGGCCTTGCCGCGGCCGCCTGCATGGACCTGGGCCTTGACGACCCACTTGTCACCGCCGATTTTCTTGCAGGCTTCCGCTGCTTCCTCAGGGGTGTCAACGGCAAAGCCCTTGGACACCGGCAGGCCGTAATCGGCAAACAGCTGTTTGCTCTGATACTCGTGAAGGTTCATCGATTCATGCCATTGGTTGCATGTGACTCGAACGATGGCCCGGCAAACTCGATGCTCGCATCGAGCCCGGACCATCACCGTTCGCTTCCGATACATGGCCGGAAGCGACACGCCACCCGAAGGTGGCGCTTATTGTCTTACTTGCGCTTCTTGCGGTTGGCCATGTGGATCGCATGGCCATCGACCGCCAGCGCCGCCTCATGCACGGCTTCGGACGTGCTGGGGTGTGCATAGCAGGTCAGTGCCAGATCCTCGGCGCTGGAGCCGAATTCCATGGCGATCACGCCCTGGGCAATCAGTTCACCGGCATGCTGGCCCAGAATGTGCACGCCCAGCACGCGGTCGGTCTCGGCATCCGCGATGACCTTGACCTGGCCGTCCGGCGCATTGTTGGCCAGCGCCCGACCGTTGGCCGAGAACGGGAAGGAACCGGTCTCGACCTTGATGCCTGCGGCCTTGGCATCCTCTTCGCTCATGCCGACCCAGGCCACTTCGGGCGCCGTGTAGATCACGCTGGGAATCGCATCATAGTTCATCTCGGCCTTGTGGCCGGCGATGACGTCGGCAACCATGACGCCTTCCTCGGAGGCCTTGTGCGCCAGCATCTGGCCACGCACGCAGTCGCCGATGGCGAACACGCTCGGCACATTGGTGCGGCACTGGTCGTCGACACTGATGAAGCCGCGCTCGTCCAGCTCGACCCCCACGCCGTCACCGATGACGCCCTTGGTATAGGGACGACGACCGACGCAGACGATCAGCTTGTCGAAGGTGACTTCCTGCTCGCCCTTGGCGTCCGTGTACTTGACGACCACCTCATTGTCCTTGATCTCGGACCCGGTGACGCGGGCACCGAGCTGGATATCCAGGCCCTGTTTCTTGAACAGCTTCTGGGCATCCTTGGCGATGGCCTTGTCGACCATCGGCAGGAAGTCATCCATGGCCTCGAGGACCGTGACCTCACTACCCAGGCGACTCCAGACGCTGCCCAGCTCGAGACCGATGACACCGGCACCGATGACACCGAGACGCTGCGGCACTTCCTCGAATTCCAGGGCACCCGCCGAGTCGACGATGAGGCCCTCGGTCAGCGGTGTGGGCGGAATTTCCACCGGCACGGAACCGGCGGCCACCACGATGTTGTCGGCCTCGTAGGTCGTGGCCTTGCCATCCTGATCGGTAACCTCGACCTGGGTGCCGCCGGTGACCTTGCCGGTGCCATCGATCGCCGTGACGCCATTGGCCTTGAACAGCGCGCTGATACCGCCCACGTTCTTGTCGATGACCTGCTGCTTGAACTCAAGCATCTTGGGCACATTGGGGGTCGGCGCTTCCATGTCGATGCCGATCTCGGCGAAGTGGTCGCGCGCCTCGGCGAACTTGTGCGAGGACTCGAGCAGTGCCTTCGACGGAATGCACCCCACGTTCAGGCAGGTGCCGCCATGCACGGTCTTGCCTTCCTTGTTGACCCACTTCTCGACACAGGCGGTCTTCAGACCCAGCTGCGCGGCGCGAATGGCGGCGACGTAGCCGCCGGGGCCCGCACCAATGACGATCACATCAAACTTGTCAGCCATGTCGGCTCCTATCGTTGCTCTTCGCTGAGAGGCTCGTTATCCCGCGGCTCAGACATCCAACAGCAGACGCGCCGGATCCTCGAGCAGTTCCTTGATGGTCACCAGGAATTGTACCGCGTCCTTGCCATCGATCATGCGGTGATCGTATGACACGGCCAGGTACATCATGGGGCGCACCTCGACCTTGCCGTTCACCGCCATGGGACGCTCCTGGATCTTGTGCATGCCCAGGATCGCGGTCTGCGGCGGGTTGAGGATCGGTGTCGACAGCAGCGAACCGAAGATGCCGCCATTGGTGATGGTGAAGGTGCCACCCTGCATCTCGTCGATGCCCAGCTTGCCGTCACGCGCCCGCTTGCCGAAGTCGACGATGCCCTTCTCGACATCGGCAATCTTCATGCTGTCGGTGTCGCGCAGGACCGGTACCACCAGCCCGCGGTCGGTGGAAACCGCAACGCCGATGTCCTGATAGCCGTGATAGACGATGTCGGAACCGTCGATGGACGCATTGACATCCGGGAAGCGCTTCAGCGCCTCGGAAGCCGCCTTGACGAAGAAGCCCATGAAACCGAGCTTGGTGTCGTGCGCCTTGAGGAAGGTGTCCTTGTACTGGGCACGCAGGTCCATGACCGCCCCCATGTCCACCTCGTTGTAGGTGGTCAGCATGGCGGCCGTCTGCTGGGCCTCGACCAGGCGCTTGGCGATGGTCCGGCGCAGCCGCGTCATGGGGACACGCTTCTCGGGGCGCTCACCCTCCACGGCCGGTGCCGCAACGGCGGCCGCCTTGGCGCCATCGCCGGCGGGCTTGTCGGATTTGGCGGATTTCTGGGCCGAGCCATCCTTGACCGCCTTCTGGACGTCTTCCTTGAGTACTCGACCACCCTTGCCGGTGCCCTCGATCTTGTTGACGTCCAGATCATGTTCGGCGACCAGCTTGCGCGCCGCCGGGGCGAGGATCTTGTCGCCGACCTTTTCGTCCTTGTCGTCACCGCCGGCCTGGTCGGCTGACGCCGCCTTGCCGCTGTCCTCGCTCGGCGCATCCTCACCGCCGGCGCCTTCGGCGAAGACGGCCAGCACGGCCTCCGACTCGACCTGGCTGCCCTCTTCGGCCTTGATCTCGCTGAGCGCACCATCCGCCGGCGCGACCACTTCGAGGACCACCTTGTCGGTCTCGATCTCGGCCAGCACCTCGTCGCGCTTGACCGCCTCGCCGACCTTCTTGTTCCAGCTGGCCACGGTGCCTTCCTGGATGGATTCCGGGAAGGTCGGTGCCTTGACGTCATGCTGAGCACCGCCGGCGGCCGGCTTGGCGTCACCGCCGTCGTCGCCTGCGTCGTCAGCTTTGCTCTCGGCCTTGGCCGAGTCGTCGCCGTCCTTCGACTCGCCTTCACCGTCACCGGCCGCCTCGGCTTCACCCAGGCGTCCCAGCACCTGCTCGGACTCGACGGTGTCACCTTCTTCGGCTGTCACTTCGGCCAGGGTGCCGGCTTCCGGCGCCACGACCTCGAGCACGACCTTGTCGGTCTCGATCTCGACCAGTAGTTCATCGCGCTCGACACTGTCGCCGGGCTTCTTGTGCCACGCGGCCACGCTGCCTTCAGCAACGGATTCCGGAAAGGTTGGTGCCTTGATGTCGGTAGCCATGGTATTTCCCTTATGTTCTCTCTCGTCCCGGTGGTCGGCCTTACAGATTGAAGGCGTCATCCACCAACTGGCGTTGCTGTTCTGTATGCACGGACATGTAGCCCGCTGCCG
This sequence comes from Halomonas sabkhae, assembly GCF_030409265.1. Classification (NCBI taxonomy): domain Bacteria; kingdom Pseudomonadati; phylum Pseudomonadota; class Gammaproteobacteria; order Oceanospirillales; family Halomonadaceae; genus Halomonas; species Halomonas sabkhae. The sequence continues at coordinate 323,921 of NZ_JAUFPM010000017.1, read as the reverse complement.
GTGCAGCAGAGGCCGGGCGGCCGGCAAACTTCAGTCGGCCACCCAGGCCCGACTTGAGACGCTCGATGGCGATCCGCATGTGATGCTGACTGGGATACCAGGCGCCCTGATTGAGCGGCTCTTCCTGACACCACACCACATCGGTGACATTGGCGTAATCCTTGATGGCCTGGTAGAGCTCCTCTTCCGGGAACGGATAGAGCTGCTCGAGACGCAGAATGGCCACGTCATCGCGTGCGTTTTCTTCGCGCCAGTTGGCCAGGTCATAATAGACCTTGCCGGCACACAGGACGATCCGCTCGACTTTCTCGGCATCGCGCTTGCCCTGATCGGGCACGACCATCTGGAAGTGCCCGTGAGCCAGCTGCTCGAGGTCGGAGGTAGCGTCCTTGTGACGCAGCAGGCTCTTGGGTGACATCACGATCAGCGGCTTGCGCAGCTTGCGGATCACCTGGCGGCGCAGCAGATGGAAGATCTGGGCCGGCGTGGTGGGCACGCATACCTGCATGTTGTGCTCGGCACAGAGTTGCAGGAAGCGTTCCAGGCGTGCCGAGGAGTGCTCGGGGCCCTGGCCTTCATACCCATGCGGCAGCAGCATGGTGAGTCCACACAGCCGCTCCCACTTGGTCTCGCCGGAGGAGATGAACTGGTCGACCACGACCTGGGCGCCGTTGAAGAAGTCACCGAACTGGGCTTCCCAGACCACCAGGTCATTGGGCGCCGTCGTCGAGTACCCATACTCGAAGGCCAGCACGGCTTCCTCCGACAGGAAGGAGTCGTGGATCGTGAAGTCCGGCTGATCCTTGGTCAGGTGCTGCAAGGGCACATAGGTGCTGCCGTCATTCTGGTTGTGGACCACCGCATGACGGTGCGAGAAGGTACCACGGCCACTGTCCTGACCGGTCAGGCGCACCGGATGTCCTTCATCGAGCAGGGTGGCGTAGGCCAGCGTCTCGGCAAAGCCCCAGTTGGCCGCCATGCCCCCCGCCTGCATCTTGCGACGGTCATCATAGATCTTGCTGACCTGGCGCTGAACGGAGACGCCATCGGGAATGGTGCACATCCGCGAGGCCAGGTGCTGCAGGCGCTTCATGTCGACACTGGTGTCGGTATAGCCCGACCACTCGTGGCCGAGATAGGGCTTCCAGTCGACGAACAGCTCGGTATTCGGCTCCTGCACCAGTGCATTGGCCACATGGTTGCCGGCCACCAGGTCATCGCGATAGGTGTCGACCATGGCCTTGGCCTCGTCCTCGGTCAGCAGTCCTTCACTGACCAGGCGCTTGGCATAGACGGCGCGCGACGAGGCATGCTCCTTGATCTTGCGATACATCATCGGCTGGGTGCCGGACGGCTCATCGGCCTCGTTGTGGCCGCGGCGCCGATAGCAGACCAGATCGATGACCACGTCCTTCTTGAACTGCTGGCGATAGTCGAGTGCCACCTGCGTGGCATGGTGGACGGCGTCCGGATCATCACCATTGACGTGGAAGATCGGCGACTGAACCATCTTGGCGATATCGGTGCAGTACTCGGTGGAGCGCGAATCCAGCGGATGGGATGTCGTGAAGCCCACCTGGTTGTTGATGACGATGTGGACCGTGCCGCCGGTCTTGTAGGCACGGGTCTGCGACATCTGGAAGGTCTCCATGACCACGCCCTGACCGGCAAAGGCCGCATCGCCATGGACGTTGATCGGCAGCACCTTGCCACCCTCGTCATCATCCCGGCGATCCTGGCGGGCGCGAACCGAGCCTTCGACCACGGGCGCGACGATTTCCAGGTGCGACGGGTTGAAGGACAGCGCCAGGTGAACCTCACCGCCCGGCGTCATGACGTTGGAACTGAAGCCCTGGTGGTACTTGACGTCACCCGAGCCACGCTCGACGACACGCTTGCCATCGAACTCGTCGATCAGCTCCGAAGGATTCTTGCCGAGGATGTTGACCAGCACATTGAGACGGCCGCGGTGGGCCATGCCGATCACCACTTCCTTGGTGCCATAACCACCGCTGCGCTGGATCAGCTCGTCCATCATGGGAATGAAGGATTCGCCGCCTTCCAGGCCGAAGCGCTTGGTGCCGGGATACTTGGAAGCCAGGTAGCTCTCCAGGCCCTCGGCAGCGGTCAGGCGTTCCAGAACATGCTTGCGCACATCCTCTTTGAACTTCGGTGCACTGCGAACCGACTCGAAGCGCTGCTGTAGCCAGCGTTTCTCTTCGGTATCGACGATATGCATGATTTCACAGCCGATACTGCGGCAATAGGTCTGCTGCAGTGCCTCCACGATATCCTTCAACGGTGCCTTGTCGGCCCCCATGAAGAAGGAACCGGTCTGGAACTCGGTATCGAGATCCGACTTGGACAACTGATGGAAGGAAAGGTCGAGGTCGGGAACCGGGGTCGGGCTACGCAGGCCCAACGGGTCGATATCGGCTTTTTGATGCCCGCGCACGCGGAAGGCGTTGATCAGCTGCAGGACCTTGACCTGCTTCTTGTTCTCGCCCGCGTCGGACGAGGCTGCCTGGGCGGTGCGGCGTTGCTGGCCCAGTTGATAGAACTGTTCACGTGTGGGGGCGAGCGGAACGTCCTGGGTGGCGCTGCCATCGGGACTTGGCAGTGTATCGAAGTATTCTCGCCATTCATCGGGGACGGTAGTGGGATCATCCAGATACTGCTCGTAGAGCGCTTCCACGTAATGCACGTTGCTGCCCGTTACGTGAGAGGAGCGCCACATCAACTCCATTATGCCTTGTTGCATCTCTCGGTCACCCTGCACTGATGGGGTGGTATCAGCGTCGCACGGCTCATCCCATACGACATCTTTAGCGGCCACCCAAGGTGGTCTCACCCGTGATTTCGATGGCCGAAAGCCGGTGCACTGGGCACCGGCTTTCGGACGAATCACCGGGTCAGGGCTGCGACCATGCGTCGCAGCTCAAGGCCGGTGAGCATGATAACAAGCCAGTCGCCACGATTTAAGTGGCATTGGCCAGCAACATTTCACGGATCTTGCCAATCGCGCGCGTCGGATTCAGCCCCTTGGGGCAGACTGCCACACAGTTCATGATGCCGCGGCAGCGGAACACGCTGAATGGATCCTCGAGCTCGGCCAGGCGCTCCTGAGTGGCTTCATCACGAGAATCGGCCAGGAAGCGATAGGCTTGCAACAGCCCTGCCGGCCCGACGAACTTATCCGGGTTCCACCAGAATGACGGGCAGGACGTTGAACAGCAAGCACAAAGAATGCACTCATAGAGCCCGTCCAGCTTGTCGCGGTCTTCCGGCGACTGCAGCCGTTCGATGGCCGGCTCGGGGTTGTCGTTCTGCAGGTACGGCTGGATGCGCTCGTACTGCTTGTAGAACAGGCTCATGTCGACCACGAGGTCACGAATGACCGGCAGCCCCGGCAGCGGGCGCAGCGTCAGCTTGCCCTTCTTGACCACTTCGGACAGTGGCGTGATGCAGGCCAGACCATTCTTGCCGTTCATGTTCATGCCATCGGAGCCGCAGACGCCCTCCCGGCAGCTGCGCCGGAAGGCCAGCCCGCTATCCTGCTCCTTGGCCATGTGCAGAACGTCCAGCACCATGATGTCACGGCCCTGGGTGTCGATCTGGAACTCCTCCATGTAAGGGGCGGAGTCGGTTTCCGGATTGTAGCGGTAAAGAGATACCTGAAGCATGGACATCGTGACTCCCCTTAGTAGGTACGAACTTTCGGCTCGAACATGTCGACGGTCTTGGGCGCGAAGTTGACATCGCGCTGCCCCAGACGCTTCTCCAACGGGAAGTACATCGAGTGTTTCAGCCAGTTGGCGTCGTCGCGATCCGGATAGTCATAGCGCGAGTGGGCACCGCGGCTCTCCTTGCGTTCGAGTGCCGCAATCGCCGTGGCCTCGGCCACTTCCATCAGATTGTCCAGCTCCAGGGCTTCGACGCGTGCCGTGTTGAAGGCATTGGACTTGTCCGGCAGATAGGCATTGGCAATGCGCTCGCGGAGTTCTGCCAGCTGCTGCACGCCTTTCTGCATGTTGTCTTCTTCACGGAAGACACCGAAGTCGCTCTGCATGATTTCCTGCAGCGCCCGCTTGAGCTCGGGCACGCTCTCGCCGTCTTCGGACTCGTTCCAGCGATTGACGCGGCGCATGGCGGTATCGATGTCGTCCTCACTCGCCTCGAGGTAATCGACCCCTTCGTTGAGCGCCTGCTCGATGAACATGCCGGCCGCCCGGCCGAACACCACCAGGTCGAGCAGCGAGTTGCCACCCAGGCGGTTGGCGCCATGGACGGAGACACAGGCCGCTTCACCGACGGCATACAGGCCGTTGACGATCTGGTCGTTGCCGTCGCCATCCTGGGCAATGGCCTGGCCATGCACATTGGTGGCCACGCCACCCATCATGTAGTGGCAGGTCGGCACCACCGGGATCGGCTCCTTGGCCGGATCCACGTGGGCAAAGGTCTTGGCCAGCTCGACGATACCCGGCAGACGCTTGCCGAGCACTTCCTCGCCCAGGTGGTCGAGCTTGAGATAGACGTGGTCGCCGTTCTCGCCACAACCGCGACCCTCGAGGATCTCCAGGACCATGGAGCGCGCGACCACGTCGCGGCCGGCCAGGTCCTTGGCGTTGGGCGCATAGCGCTCCATGAAGCGCTCGCCATCCTTGTTGACCAGATAGCCACCTTCACCACGGCAACCCTCGGTGACCAGTACGCCGGCGCCGTAGATGCCGGTCGGGTGGAACTGCCACATTTCCATGTCCTGCATGGGAATGCCGGCACGCAGCGCCATGCCGATACCGTCGCCGGTATTGATCAGGGCGTTGGTCGTGGACGAATAGATACGCCCCGCACCACCGGTTGCCAGCACGGTCGCCTTGGACTTGACGTGGACCAGCTCGCCGGTCTCGATATCCATGGCGATGCAGCCCACCACGTCGCCATTGGCATTCTTGACCAGGTCGACGGCGTACCACTCATTGAGGAAGGTGGTGTTGTTTTTCAGGTTGTTCTGATAAAGCGTATGCAGCAGGGCGTGGCCGGTACGGTCGGCCGCCGCACAGGTGCGCGCTGCCTGGCCACCCTTGCCGAAGTCCTTGGACTGACCGCCGAAGGGACGCTGGTAGATGCGCCCATTGTCGAAGCGCGAGAACGGCAGCCCCATGTGCTCGAGCTCGAAGACCGCCTTGGGCCCTTCGGAGCACATGTACTCCGCGGCTTCCTGGTCGGTGATGTAGTCACCGCCCTTGACGGTGTCGTACATGTGCCAGCGCCAGTCGTCATCCGGGTCGGAGGACGCGATGGCACAGGTAATGCCGCCCTGGGCCGACACGGTGTGCGAGCGGGTCGGGAACACCTTGGTCAGCACGGCGGTCTTCTTGCCGGACTTGGCGAGTTCCAGTGCGGCACGCATGCCGGAACCACCACCACCGATGATGATGGCGTCGAATGTCAAACTACGCATGTTGGACATGAATCAGGCTCCCCACAGAACTTGGATGCCCCAGACCAGGAACACGAAGATGGCCAGGATGATGATGGACTGGGCGGCGACACGAATGCCGGTCGGCTTCAAATAGTCGGTGGTCACGGTCCACAGGCCGACCCAGGCATGCGCGGCGAGTGACACGAAGGCCAACAGCGAGAAGATGCGCATCCAGGTCTGGGCGAACAGGCCGCTCCAGGCGGCGTAATCCAGCCCGGGGGAAAACAGCAGGTAGCCGACGAGAAACAGGGAGTACAGCGCCAGCACAATGGCCGAGGCCCGCTGGAGGAGCCAGTCGGAAAGGCCGCTGCGCCCGAGGTTCGTGATATTGGTTACCATACCCAGACTCCCGCCAGAATGATCAGTACCGCACTCACCACGACGGTGATCTGCGCTTTCTTGATGCCGCCTTCCAGCGTCACACCAATGTCGATGTCCATCAGCAGGTGCTTGATGCCGGCCACGAAGTGGAATGCCAGTGCCGACAGCAAGCCCCAGGCAATCAGCTTCGCCAGGAAGTTGGTCGCCAGTGCGTCCTTCACGCTGGCGAAACCTTCGGGCGACGAAAGCGACGCATCCAGCGCCCAGAAGCCAAAAATCAGTCCAATGAAGAGAATGACGCCGGTAATGCGATGCACAATGGACGTCAAGGCGGGGAGTGGAAACTGTATCGTGGACAGATCCAGATTTACGGGTCGTTTGCTATTCACGGCTCTATACACACTCTCTTGGCCCGCCGCCGGGCAACTGGGCGTGCCCCGAAGCGGGCGGTGGTTTCGGGAAGGGGCAATCAAGACCGACGCGGCCACGATCGCCGTTTCCTGCCAGTCGCGGGATTAGATTATAGGGCGCTGCACAATCCCTGACAAATCAGGGCCCAATCGCGCCCGCCAGCCACACTGCAATGCGAAAAATTTCATTTCCCTTCTGCCGCGGGCCTCATCAGGCCGTCGCAGACGGAGAACCGCGCCATGTATGGTGCGAAGCACAATTTCTTGTACCAGAGCCTTACATGATCCGCGTTTTTGTCAAACCGACCACTCCAATGGACCAATTGACAATCACGAAGACGCTTCTATAGTGGGCAAACCTTTTGGCCGACAGGTCCTGACAGATAGCGGCTGGTCGGCTCGATACAGAATACGCAGAGGAGGCCAGCATGGCTGATAGGAAAGCGACTTTGACGGTAGATGGCCTGGACGAGCCGATCGAGCTGCCGATCTATTCCGGCACACGCGGACCTGACGTGGTCGACGTCCGCAGCCTCGGCGCGGAAGGCCTCTTCACCTACGACCCCGGCTTCATGGTCACCTCCTCCTGCTCGTCCGCCATCACCTACATCGACGGCGGCAAGGGCATGCTACTGCACCGTGGCTACCCCATCGACCAGCTGGCCGAGCACTCGGACTTCACCGAGCTCAGCTATCTGCTGATGTTCGGCGAACTGCCGAGCGATGCCGAATACCAGGAGTTCTCCAGGCGCATCACCGCCCACACCATGGTCCACGAGCAGCTCGCCAACTTCTTCAAGGGCTTTCGTCGCGACGCGCATCCAATGTCCATCCTGTGTGGCGTGGTCGGCGGCCTGGCGGCCTTCTACCATGATCACCTGGACATCACCAAGCAGGAAGATCGCGAGATCAGCGCCATTCGCCTGATTGCCAAGATGCCGACCATTGCGGCCATGTCCTACAAGTACAACATCGGGCAGCCGTTCAACTATCCTCGCAACAACCTGAACTATGCGGAAAACTTCCTCTACATGATGTTCAGCAATCCCTGTGAGGATTACGAGATCAATCCGGTCTATGCCAAGGCCATGGACCGCATCTTCATGCTGCATGCCGACCACGAGCAGAACGCTTCCACCTCGACCGTTCGCCTGGCGGGCTCCACCGGCGCCAACCCGTTTGCCTGCATCAGCGCCGGTATCGCGGCACTCTGGGGGCCGGCACATGGCGGCGCCAACGAGGCCGTGCTCAACATGCTCGACGAGATCGGCGACGAGAGCGAGGAGAACATTCAGCGCTTCATCGATCGCGCCAAGGACAAGGAAGACTCCTTCAAGCTGATGGGCTTCGGCCACCGCGTCTATCGCAACTTCGACCCGCGTGCCAAGGTCATGAAAGAGACCTGCGACGAAGTCCTCGAACAGCTGGGCCGTGCCGACGACCCGCAGCTGCGCATCGCCAAGCGCCTCGAGCAGATCGCGCTGGAAGATGAATACTTCATCGAGCGCAAGCTGTACCCGAACGTCGACTTCTATTCCGGCATCATCCTCAAGGCCATGGGCATCCCGAAGAACATGTTCACCGTGATCTTCGCCGTATCACGCACCATCGGCTGGATCTCCCATTGGCACGAAATGATCAGCGACAGCTACAAGATCGGCCGCCCGCGCCAGCTATACGTGGGTCATGACAAGCGCGACTACCCCGCCGAGTAAGTCACGCGGCACTGTCAAAGCGTCTTGCTGCCCAAGGCCACCTTCCACGGTGGCCTTTTTTGTTCCGGCATCACACTACCCCATCGATCAGGAGGGATTGCATGAACCCGACCATCCAGCGCATCGCCTTCATCGGACTCGGCGTCATGGGCTACCCCATGGCCGGCCACCTCGCCCGGACCGGTTTCGAAGTGCATGTCTACAACCGCACCACATCCCGGGCGGAGGCCTGGGTCACCGCTCACGGCGGGGAACACCATCCCACCCCCCGTCAGGCCGCCCTCGATGCCGACCTGGTCCTGATGTGTGTCGGCAATGACCAGGACGTCGAGGCGGTCACGCTGGGCGAAGAAGGCGCCCTGGCCGGCATGTCACAGGGCAGCCTGCTGGTCGACCACACCACAGCTTCGGCAAGCCTGGCCGAAACCCTGGATGCCGCCTGCCGCGAGCGAGACATCGGCTTCATCGATGCACCGGTCTCCGGCGGCCAGCAAGGCGCCGAGAATGGCGGCCTGACGATCATGTGCGGGGGAGCCGAAAATGACTACGCACGGGCCGAGGCTGTCCTGGGGCACTATGGGCGCGCCGTCAACCTGATGGGCCCCGCCGGCAGCGGCCAACTGACCAAGATGGTCAACCAGATCTGCATCGCCGGCCTGGTCCAGGGGCTGTCGGAAGGCCTGCATTTCGCCGAGAAGGCCGGCCTGGACCAGACGCGCGTCATCGAGGTCATTGCCCAGGGCGCTGCTGGTTCCTGGCAAATGGAAAACCGCCACCAGACCATGATCAACGGTGAGTACCAGCACGGCTTCGCCATCGACTGGATGCGCAAGGACCTGGATATCTGCCTGCACCAGGCCCGTCAGATCCAGGCGCGCTTGCCGGTGACGGCGCTGGTGGACCAGTTCTATGCCGAGGTACAGGCCATGGGTGGCGGGCGCTGGGACACCTCTGCCCTGCTGAAACGGCTCCAGGCCGGCGACGCGGTGTGACCACTCGACAGACCGTTCATCCGGCGCCTGGCCACGACCTGACGGTATCCCCCGACGCCACATCCAGAAGGCCCGGATGAACCGCCATGAAGATGCCACAGCACATCAAGGCGACGCCCTGCTGAATCAGCCAGCCCTGTGCACAGGGCTGCGCCGTTCGGCCCCGCCCCACGCCCTCTTGCGGCCCTTGAAGCCTTTTCCACACAATCTGTGGATAAACCTGTTTAAAACCTTTCCAAAACGTCCCTGAATCGCCATGAACAGCGGCTCAGCCTCAAATTGATCAAAATTTAACCCGTTTCAAGGCATTGATTTTAAAGAGATTTTCTGAGAACCCCGGCATCATGCGGGTTAGCGGGATGTCAAGCTCCGTGTCACATGGAAGGAACAGCAGACGTGGACAAGTCAAGCCCTGAAATCGCCTTTTATGGCTTGAATGAGACACAGACTCATGTTTTACCGATAGCTATCCACAAGCCAGAGCAGCGGCGAGAACATCCAGGCGAGCAAGGAAAAACGTTCGCGAATGCGAAGGAAGCGCCGAATACGAGCGGAAGAGGAGATGGCGTCCCATAGGGGGTTCGAACCCCTGTTACCGCCGTGAAAGGGCGGTGTCCTGGACCACTAGACGAATGGGACGCAAGGTCTTCGGAAGCGAGATGATGGTGGAGCCTAGCGGGCTCGAACCGCTGACCTCAACACTGCCAGTGTTGCGCTCTCCCAGCTGAGCTAAGGCCCCGTATCTCGTGAAGACGGGGCGTATAATACTGACAACTGTGGGGTTCGTCAACCCCCCGGGCTTCGCCCGGAGCTGGAAGCTGGAAGCTGGAAGGCAGCATGAACGCCGGCAGTATAGGGTCAAGGTTTTTCTTCCAGCTTCAAGCTTACGACTTCAAGCCCCCGGCGCAGCCGGGAACTTCCAGCTCAAAGCGGCGCAGCCGCGTCTTACAACTCCCGATATTCCTTCTCGAAGCGCTTGGTCTGTTTCTTGGACACGCCGCCCAGCACGCTGATGGCGTGGCGCAGTCGGGCTCGGGTGACATCCGAGCCGAGGATCGCCATGGCGTCCATCACGGAGGTGCTCGTGGAGGAACCGGTGATGGCGATGAAGACCGGTGCCAGGAAATCCTTCATCTTCAGTTCGAAATGGCTGGAGAGCCCCTTGACCTCGGCCAGCAGGGCTTCCTTGTTCCAGGCAGGCAGCGTTTCGCATCGCCAGGACAGGAACTGCAGCAGCTTGACGAGCGTCTCGCGTTCCAGCTTCACCCCGGCAAAGCTCGTTTCGTCCACATTGACCGTTCCGGCGAAGAAGTGCCCGGCCAGCGGCATGACCTCCGACAGTGTCTCCACCCGGGGGCGAACCTGGGGCAGAATCTGGCGCGCATAGGCTTCGTTGAAGGCCCACTCTTTCAGGGCCTCGAGTAAGGCATCGTCATCCAGGTCCTCACGGATATACAGACCATTCAGCCAGGACAGCTTTTCCAGATCGAAGACCGGCCCGCCGAGCGACACACGCTGAATATCGAAGTGTGCCATCATCTCGTCCAGGGTGAACTTCTCGCGTTCGTCGGGCATCGACCAGCCCATGCGCCCCAGGTAGTTGGCCACGGCCTGCGGGAGGAAACCCATGCGCCGATAATAGTTGATCGACGTCGGATTCTTGCGCTTTGACAGCTTCGACTTGTCGGGATTGCGCAGCAGGGGCATGTGACAGATGGTCGGCATCGGCCAGCCGAAGTACTCGTAGAGCAGCTGGTGCTTGGGCGCGGAATTGATCCACTCCTCGCCCCGTAATACATGGGTGATACCCATCAGGTGGTCATCCACCACATTGGCCAGATGATAGGTGGGCATGCCATCCGACTTCAGCAGGACCTGGGCGTCCACCTGGGCCCAGTCGACCTCGATGGAGCCGCGCAGCATATCCTCGACCACACAGGTACCCTTGGTGGGTACCGTCATGCGTACCACATGGGGCCAGCCTTCCTGCTCGCGGCGTGCCACTTCATCGGCAGGCAGCGCCAGGTCATCGGGCTTCAGAGCCAGGTGCTGCCCCGCCGCCTTGCGTTCTTCACGCAGCTGATCCAGCTCTTCACTGGTGCGGTAGCACTTGAAGGCATGGCCCGACTGCACCAGCTGCCGGGCATACTCGACATAGATATCACCGCGCTCACTCTGTCGATAAGGGCCATGAGGGCCCCCGACATCCGGTCCTTCGTCCCACTCCAGACCCAGCCAGCGCAGCGAATCGAGAATCATCTGCTCGGATTCGGCGGTGGACCGCTGGCGATCCGTGTCCTCGATGCGAAGAATGAACTGGCCACCGTGCTGCCGAGCGAAGCACAGATTGAACAGGGCAATATAGGCCGTGCCCACATGGGGATCTCCGGTGGGAGACGGCGCAATACGAGTACGTACGGTCATGTCATCCTGGGTCCGATCGATGAAAAAGGAAGCCCGCTCACCGGGCAGTCACCGGCATTATACGCACCTCACCCGCTACCGGCAGCCTGTCCCGGATGATCCCCGACAACAGGCAGGCGGATGTCAGGGCAGGAACTTCACCCCTGAGGGCTCGATGCGCACCTGCCAGGCGGCTTCCACGACCTGCCCCAGACCATGTTCGGACTCGACGACCCATTCCCCGGTCAGGTGCTGCCCCTTGTCTCCCAGACGCGACCGGACCGCTGCCGGCTGCACGCTGGCCGGCGGCATGACCAGGCGCACCCGGTACTCTCCTTCGGGCAGGCCACTGCCTGGACCGAAGGGCCCGGCCGATACGGCACCGTCCACGACCTCCTGGCTATCACGCCAGCTGACGCCGCTGGCACTGCGTTCGGCCATTATCCTCAGCCGAGTCCCCTCGGGCAGGTTGGTCGCTACCTCGATGACCAGGCGGCTGGTCTCATCGATGCGCACCGAGGCATCGAACTCCACCGGCTGAGTCAAAGCGTTCGCCTCTTCGGCACTGGCTTCCTGCGTTTCGGTATCCGGCTGCGCCACTCCGCCCAGACGATCATCGTCTGGCTGATCATCACTGCCACAGCCCGCCACCAACAGCACGACGCTCAGCACGACTGACTGCCATCTCTTCATGCGTGCCCCCAGCACCGAGGATGAGCCTTCAGCGTATCATTCAGCCACGCACCTGCCGACACACTTCGACCATTATCCCGCGATCAGGCTCGACCCGACCTCCACGGAGCGCCACCGACTCTCGCAAGCCCGCCCCGGAGTGATAGAATGGCGACCATATCTCACGCTTCCTGTAGCCGAATCGCATGACCAGCACCCTCGACCGAACCTTCTCCGTGGCGCCCATGATGGATCGGTGGTCAGTCCCGCCACTCAGGGCCTCACAGCGGTTTAGTACCAAATAAATTCCTTCTGATTATCCCTGCTCGCCCTTGAACGATCTCGAGTCCGTTGCGCGGCGAAGAGCCGTGAGTGACGTGCACGACGCGTGCGTGTGCGCCTGTCGCGCGGGGTCATCTCAGAGTCCGTGGGGGGGCTCGGAAAAAGGTAATGTCCTGCCAGAATCTTTCCTAACCACATGAATATCGAGGGCAGCGGCCGCCAATACTGCCTGTTCGTGGTTACCGGCATCGAGGAAACCAGCAGCGCTATGTTCCGTGACGGCGCCCCGCCAAGATCGAATTCTCGATGACCCTCGAGCACGTCGACGCCCAGGCCGGCGCGGCCGCCATGGGCGATATCACCCTCTCCGTGCTGCAGGGAGCCTACGCCTGATGCCAGCGCCCTATCATCGCCCCAGCTACCGCGTCACCATGGCCGGGCAGGTCATTACCCCCCAAGCTCAACGGCCGGCTCACCTCACTGCGCATCAAGGCTCAGCGCGACCAGGAATCCAACCAGCTCGACATCACCCTCACCGACCACTGGGCGAGCTCGTCATCCCGCCCAGTGACGCCATGCTCAGCGTCGCCATCGGCTGGAAAGACGAAGGCCTGATCGACCGTGACACCTACCACATCGACGAGGTCCAGCACTCCGGCACCCCCGACAAGCTGACCATCCGCGCCCGCGCGGCCGACATGGGCGAGCAGCTCCCCAAGAAGCGCACCCAGAGCTGGCACCACCTGCCCCAGAAACTCGGCGACATCATTGGCGCCATCGCCGGCCGCAATGGCCTATCGCCGGTCATCGGCGGCGAGCTGGCTTCGATCACCCTGCCCCACATCGACCAGACCGACGAAAGCGACATCAACTTTCTCACCCGCCTGGGCAAGCGTTACAACGCCATGGCCACCATCAAGAGCGGCCGCCTGCTGTTCACCCCCGCCGGCGACGGCAAGGCCGCCAGCGGCGCTTCCTTGGGTGGCCTCACCATCACCCGCCAGGACGGCGACCGCCACCGTTACAGCCGCACCTCGCGCGACGCCGAGAGCTACACCGGCGTCAAAGCCTTCTGGAACGACCCGCGCAAGGCCAAGCGCCAGGAAGTTGTCGCCGGCGGTACCGAAAAGCTCAAGGAACTGCGCGCCGTCTTCGCCACCGAGGCCGACGCCATGGACGAAGCCCGGTCAGAGTGGCAGCGCATCCAACGCCGCGAGGCCCTGTTCGAACTCACCATGGCCCACGGCCGCGCCGACCTTATCGCCGAACCCCCGTTGACCCTTGTCGGCTGGAAGCCCCAGATCGACGGCACCGACTGGCTGATCACCGACGTCGAAGACATCCTCGACGACAACAGCTACATCACCCGGATCCGCTGTGAGGTGAAGACTGAAGGTTGAGCTATTCACATTCGCCTTTATCGAAAACTAGTAGCAGCAACTTGCAGACCACCATGCCCTCAGCAACACTTCATACATCACCCACACTACGGTTAGCATCAAGGCCTTCATAAGCCACAATCTAATTAGCTAACTTTATTGAATCAACCAAACTCTCGACACAATCGCGAAGATCAAGAACATCAAGGCCAACACCATAATCCACAGCTTCCTTGGCAACTTTAACTTTGTCTACATTTTTAACTAGAACACCATCCTTATCAAAAAATGGGAGGACATGTTGATACTCCCCAACCCTATGCCTTTTCCCAAAACTCTTATACGATGAAGAAAGAGCATTTTCCATAACCTCTCTATCAATATAATTCTCTATCTCCCTCCCCCTAGTAACCCAAAACATGCCCCCAACACACCTTAACTCTTCAATAACTCTCTCTTTTGTTTTATTTATACCATCACTGGATTTTTTCTTATCACTGTCCATCAAAACACAAACATTCCTATTAATCCTCAAAAGCTCAACAAGAGACTTCTCACTCCCTCCCTCCAACTCATCCCTAAGGGTCAAATGGCTCAAAAGCCGCCCTCCATAGAACATAACTGAATAATGAACACCCTCCACAAGTGAATCATCACAAACCCTAATCCACTCATTCACATATATTCTATCTGAAGGCCCTTCGACCCAAACTATAAAATTTGATTGCAGCAGGTCCGACGGCCTATACCCCATATCAAATATAACACTCGACCTCCCCCCTTCCGAATAGACTTTGTTAACCTCTGTAGAATTTTCACCATTTAGCTGGACTCTGAATACAGAGGCTTCTCTATCATCAATAAGACTTGGCGAGTGAGTTGCAATAAAGTATTGATTTGTTGTCTCACTCTTTATGTAACGTATCAACCTTCTCTGCAGCACTGGGTGCAAATGAATCTCAGGCTCCTCAATGCAAACAATTTGTTCGTCTACCATTGTGCAAAAAGAAGCCAGCATGACTACTTCATGAATCCCGGTCCCCAAGGATTCGAGAGGAAGGACCTTCTCATTCATATGAACTAACACACAGTCCCTCTCATATGGGACCTCAATTTTCGCTTCTTCACAGGACGTCACTGATGCGATAAAATTATTTATCTTGTGAAACTTATTTTTTTCATCTCTTTTCTTAACGCCAGGGTTCTGCAACTGCGCCAACTTATCTATCAATCCATTCCCATTCCATAACATCTCATCATATTGCGAAGCCGTAACCTCCCTTATTGCAGGTATTAAATATGTATTCTTTTCATCCAACTGAATTTTATTCTTCACCCACTCTATCAATTCTGGAATATGATGTTGTATCAGCCCACCGCCCTGCTTCGAAGTCAGAATCGACCATAAATCGCTCCAGACCCTATTATCCGCTCGATCAGCAAGTTCTTTAACATCTACTTCATTGTAAAGCACCATGCTTTGCTTTCTTGAATCATAGCTCAACCAGACCATACCAAAAAGACATAACTCATCTACTATAAGATAAATGGCATCAATATAGGGCGGCTTACAAAGCCTATCATTCTTCTCTCTCAACGCATCCTTCACTGATTTACGAAGCCTCTCCGAACTTATTCCCAGCCCTCTTTTAACTTGAGATTTTCTTGCCCCAGCATTTACATCAAGATCACTTATATCTAACTTTCCTTTCACTACTGCTCTCGGCCCTTGCAAGCTACCCAGCATCCCTTCTACTTGACTATGAATAAAACTTAGCACGCAAGATTTCCCTGAATTATTCTCTCCTACAATAAAATTCAGTCTTCCAAAAGGCCCGACCAACTGAACACCATCACCAATTCCTTTATAATTAGATACTAACACACCTTCCAAGTGATCCATATTACACCTCTACACAATTCATAACCTACGCTGAAGGTTAATGAAATATTATACATTTACCAAAATTCGGCTAGCTTCATTTCATAGCATAGACAAGCATGAGGACTAGGAGAGACACAATACTGGTGAAAGGCACGTCCTTTCAAACTCACATATAGCCACCGCTCTCTCCACAAAAGATTCCTCCTAAGCGATCCGCCATAAACACCCCATATCACCTCGCTGATCACCACACCTCACAAGAACGTCGATCAACACCATAAAAACCACATGTCATACGATGCCGGGGAATCAAGAAATTCTGTAATTAAGCCTAGCACTAAAACTTTTTTCCACGACACCGATAAGCTGAAGGAACTCCGCATCGCTCTGATCGCCCCCCCACAGATCGAAGGCACCAACTGACTGATCACCGATGTCTAAGATATCCTCAACGAGGACGGCTACATTACGCGGATTCACGCGGGGTGAAGGTAGGGACGTAACTCACGTCGGCCTGGCCATGCTCGAGCTAACCATGACCCACGGCCGGGCCAATGTGCTGCCCGAGTCATCGCTGCGGGTCAGCTTCGGGATGAGGTGAAGGTGACCCATCAGGGGCTGTCTCTGCTGCCAAGAGGAGGCCTGCAGGAGTCAATGTGGCGCAAGATCATCTACCACCCTTCCAAGCCCCTCCCTATCAACATGGCACAAATGACTAAAAAACCTCTTACACATCATTGTCCAACACGCTATCTCTATTCTTTCTTCTAACACGCAAGAGAAGACCAAAATTCTTTTCGACCACAACAAGTATTGCATTGAGCTGAACAAAAGCCAAAAACACCATAAAAGAAACAGCCAAGGCTTTCACCAGCGGCATTTCCACATCAAAATAAGAGTATGCTTTAAACAAAGGCAAGGCTACTTGAGCAGCAACAGCAAAGATAATCACAAAAGCCGACTGCAAAACAATCTGAAAAAGCTCTGATAGATAGTTGGCATCTCTAGTTGATTCGACAACTGCCTCGGCATCTTCGACTCGCTTCCCAACAATGGGGGCTTGCAAGGCTCGAGGATAAATGATTGCTATCCAAGCCCCGATAATTGCAAAAACTATAGCCGAAACATTTAGGAGAACCCCCATCACGTCGACAAATGCATCAAGCGTAAATTTCTCAAGATCTCCATATGTCAAATAGCCAATAGCTGACGACAACAACAAGCATAACGCGAGTCTAATTATCATAACAACCCCCTTTAAGGGAAGAGCTTCCTAGCTCCATCAAGAGCTGAGTATAGCTTTCCTGCAGGCACGAATCCATCAATTTTTCCAGCAACACTAATATCAATATCATCTTTAATAGCATTACCAAAGAAAGAGACACGCTTTTGATCACTAGTTAATGCAACCAAATTCTCAAGGCCATCGCTTGGACCTACCCCTGAGACTTCATCAAAGAGCTCAACGACTTCTTCGTATGTTGGCTTCCAAGTTATTTCACTTTTATACCTAACTTTTGCCAATCTCCTTGGTTTATAAACCAGGCCTTTAAAAACACCATCTTCGTACACACGCTCAGCGACAGTACGACTTTCATTGGCATCACTAGAAAATTCTATAGCTTCTGTCCTCTGTAGCCTCGTGATTTTTGGTCGCACTGCCAGAAGCTGCTTAAGCACATCACCGCTTTTACATATATCTATATCAACACGGGGTTTTACATGGCCATGGATATTGGATGATGAGCCATCAGGAGAATACCCGAGAAGCGTCTTATCGTAATTGTGCTCTGTCACCTTAACTTTGGAAGAAGAAACGCACCATGGGGTTGCACGCCAACCTAGGAATCCATAAAGGTAATGAACAAGATTCATCTTCCCCTTGTCTGAGTGCTCAAACTCAAGAGCAAGCATTTTCTTTTCTCTAGGAAAAAACCAAAAGTAAACAGGAAACCCTGGAATGTACTTTTTGTAATCGAAACTTCGAGTTGTCACCTGACCATGTCCCGGTCTATTAGATCGAGAAAGACCATAAACATCACCTTTGTTTGAATTTACCTCTTTCCAAAGGACGACAACTGTTTCTCCGGATGCGCGGTCATGGTGACCATCTGCAAAGAAAGTAGCATGACGGGTTGTGCTACCCGAAGGTGCATAAGTCTTTGTGTTATCTATCTGCGTTACGCTCTTACCCCAGTCGACAAAGCTATCCAAACACTTCTCCATCGAAGGAAAACCAGCAACCTCTTCGCCTCTATTATAGTAACCAAGCCGAGCGATATCATAAACTGTACAAGAAACCTTCATAACCACCCCTGGTATTACAAAATCACACATCGCATAATTTATTTACTTATATTTATGCTGCGGTTATCCGTATACGATTCCACCACAATCCCCCGGCACTCCACATGCCGCGCAAACATCTCCTCTCCCCCGGCAGCCGGTATCAGGCGGAACGCCCCGCCCAAGCGGTGGCTGCGAAAAAGCTCCAGGCCATCATCCGTCTCAATCACCGCCAGGTCGCCATGCTACACCGGGCGCGCCTCGTCGATCACCAGAACATCGCCCTCGATAACCTCGCCCTCAACACCGGCGCCTGCGCACACCTCCACCAAATAGCAACTCGGCGGTAGCCGCCGAGCGTCCAGGCCCTGGTGTGCAAGATGGTCATGGCCCGGCATGGCCGGGCCGAGATAGGTCAATCGCATGGCCAACCTCAATCAAAGCTGAACTCGCTGCGATTGCTACCAGCGTCTACTTCCATCTGCACGCAGCTTTCCAACAGGGAATAGCTACCAGGGCCGCTCACGCTGGAAACATCCTTACAGTGACGTTGAATACTGCCGGGGAGGCTGGACCAAGCCGGCTTCAGGTTGTCGTAAGCCTGTTGCTCCATGTCGATACAGCTGTTGTACAGCATGTTGCTGGAGCCACCAACGGACGCGACCTGCTCGCAATGCCCTTCGACGTCAAAGCGTGGCATTCCCGACGCCAACGCCATTCCAGAAAGAGCGGAAAGTCCGACAGCCAGAACCAGTTGATATTTCATATTCCCCCCAGAGAGCATCAGACGAGAGAGACGATGGGTGCCGGGCTGAGCTGCCCATAATCAAACGCTTCCTTCTCGGGCTGCGTGCTATCCAGTGCAGCACCGAATATCGCCAGTCCAGTGAAGTAGACGATGGGGGATACGACGAGGGTCAAAATCAGCTGGGTGATACCGACCCCCGTCTTGCCGCGAGTGATAACGACAATCGCGATGATGAAGGCCACAAAGTTGAGAGGTGCGCCCAAGAACAGGCCAATGCCGGGAAACGGCACCAGAAAGCAGATCCAGGCGATTACCAGCAAGATCCAGACAGCTTTCGTGGGCGCTCCCTTGCCGCTGTTGGCGTCCATATCCGTATTACTCATTCCCTTCTCCTTGCGCAAAAAAAGCCCTCTTTCGGGGCCTCTGGGTTAAGCCAAGCGTATAACGGTATTGCTGGATATGAAGGCAAACAGCTCTACAGAAATACGCCTAGCCGCTTAAAAAAGCTTGCCAATCCTCACTTCACACCGCCCCAGGATCTCCACCTCGCGCATCTGCTCGGGGCGGATCATCTCGGGCTGGTAGTGTTCATTATCACTGATCAGGTACAGCGCGCCACCGGCCAGGCGCTGCACCCGCTTGATACGGCGCTCGCCGCTGATCATCAGCAGGAACACGCCTTCCTGCCGGAAATCGGTATCGCCCAAGTTGACCAGCACCCAGTCGCCGTCGACCAGGGTGGTCTCCATGGAGTCGCCGCGCACCTTGATGCCAGCGACCTGCTCGGGAGCAATCCCCATCGCGGCAAGCTGTGCATCCGGAAAGTACAGCTGCCCTTCCACGCGTTTATCTTCCAGCGAACGTCCAGCACCGGCCGCACCCTCCACATCGTAGAGATTCACCGGGGCTAGGCCTGGCCCAGGCGTGGCTGTCGCAGGTACTGGCGTGCCATCTCCAACACGGTAGGCCGTCTGGGAACCACTTGCCCCCGAAACCGAACGGTTCCCCGTAAGGAGGTACTGTACATCTACCTCCGCGCGAACGATCGACGATAGGTAGTCTGCTTTCGGGCTTCGCTGGTCACCCTCATACAGCATCTGAGTTTTTTTGGTAACTGAAGCGAGGTCACCGAACTGTGTCTGACTTAGACCCAGACGCTCCCTCTCTTCCCGCAACCGATCGCCAATAGACACCATTCGGTATTATCTTCCCTTGGCATGGGCTCCATTTTCTGAAACGTAGTTTTAGACAACCTTAGAGAAGCCTACCCGATGAGCACTGACGACAACAGCCCTCGCCCTGTGGTATCGCGCTTTCCGCGCGGCTGTACCGCAAAGGTAATAGTCCAGATCAATCCCCTTGAACGCAGGAAGATGGGAGCCATCGCCGAGCTGGACATGCGCTCGCTCTCCAGCACCGCCCGAATGCTGCTGATCAAGGGCCTTGAGCAGTACGAAGCCGAGACCGAGCAGGCCGCTCGGTCCTGATTTCTCCACCGTCCTGTATTGCCGCATAAGGAACTCCGACATGTACCAGGACCCGAAACGCGTTCGCACCAAGTCCACCGTTTACCTCGATCAGTACGAGGCCGACGTCATCACCGCGCTGGCCAACTACCTGGGCGTGCCCAAGGCCGAGGTGATGCGCCAGATGATGATGAAGGAGGCCCAGGAGGTATTGGGCGTCGACCTCACCGCGCTAACCGACACTATCGCCGCCAGCGCTGGCTAAACCCAGCACCACATCCACCGTGCATTCGAGGTTTCCCATGCCTGAACAACCCATGGAGCTCGACCCGGAGATGACGGCCGTGCTCGATGCCATCCGCGAGCAGCAGGGCCTGGACCCTGGCCGAATTCATGAGGTAACGCTCGATGGCATTTCACAGGCCCCCCTTCCACTTCGCCGACAGTACGCCGCCTGGGCTTTTCAGCTCTAGCCTGCGATGTTTGGCCCACTCTTTGGCCATTGTTTTGCGAGGGAACGTCCTGGTTTCCGAATGGTCTGGTTGCACACGGCGGGCGATGCGGATCTGGGCCAGATATGAGAAACTGCCGGCCTTTCGCCGACGCTTCCTGATCGTCGCCACGCGAACCTCTTTGATGTACAAAATTGCCAACACGCCGTGTGCCAAAATTGTACCAACACATGGCGAAAAACGAGGCAAAACCACTGTAAACATGAACAGTCATGATTGATATGGCAACAGCCACAACCGGCATGAATACTGACACTGCGCGCCCTGCGCTGGATAGGACGTTCTCAGTAGCACCCATGATGGATTGGACGACACGCGATTACCGTGCCTTCGCCCGTACCCTGACACGGTGTGCGCTGCTCTACACCGAGATGGTGACCACGGGCGCCATCCTGTATGGCTCGCCCCGCGAACGCTTCCTGGGCCATGACCCGGTCGAGCATCCGCTGGCGCTGCAGCTCGGTGGCAGTGATGCGGGGGCGCTGGCCGAGTGTGCGGCCATCGCCGAAAGCTGGGGGTATGACGAGGTCAACCTCAATGTCGGCTGTCCCAGCGACCGGGTGCAGAACAACCTGATCGGCGCCTGCCTGATGGCGCATCCGGACAAGGTGGCCGCGGCGGTCAAGGCCATGCAGGCTCAGGTCTCGATTCCGGTCACCGTCAAGTGTCGTATCGGTATCGATGACCAGGACGAGGATGCCGACCTGGCGCGCTTCGTCGAACAGGTGGCGGAGGCCGGCTGCCAGACCTTCATCGTGCATGCCCGCAAGGCCTGGCTGGAGGGCCTGTCACCCAAGGAAAACCGGGATGTGCCCCCGCTCAATTACCCGCGGGTGCATCGCCTGAAAGCCCAGTACCCGTCGCTGCACATCGGCATCAATGGCGGCATCAAAGACCTGGCGGAATGCCGCACGCAACTGGACGATGTGGATAGCGTCATGGTCGGCCGCGAGGCCTACCAGAACCCCTGGCTGCTGTCCTCGGTGGATTCACGCCTGTATGGGCAGAGCGACCCGGCCTCGAGCCGCCACGAGGCAGCACGCGCCCTGCGCCCCTACATCGCCAGGCGACTCGAGGAAGGTGCCAGGCTCAATCACCTGACCCGCCACCTGCTGGGGCTGTTCCAGGGCTGCCCCGGCGGGCGGCGCTTCCGCCGTCACCTCTCCGAGAATGCACACCGCGATGGTGCCGGCCTGGCGGTGGTCGACGATGCCCTCGGCCTGGTACCCGAGACCCAGCCCGCCATGGCGGGCTGAGCCGGAACGTCAATACAGCGAATCCGGCGGCGGCTCCAGGCTGGACTGGAAGGTCTCGATGGCACTTTCGGCTTCATCGATCTCGTCGAAACGGGCGATATGGAACAGTGCCTCGCCCTCATTGACCAGCGGCAACCGACCCATGCCGATCACGATGCCGTCTGCCATCGACAGCACCTCGCCTTCGGCATTGCCGAAGGGGTCGGCGACGCGCCCCAGCTGTTGCCCCCTGGCCACTCGCGCCCCCAGCCGGACCTGGGGCCGCAGAATGCCGTCGATGGGCGCCCTCGCCCAGCTCGAGCCGTTGGCCACCTCCGCCGCCGGCGGTTCGCGACGCCGACTGCCTGAGCTCAGCATACCCAGACGCCGCATGACCCTCAGCACACCCCGCACTCCGGGCGTGATGGCCCACTCATCGAAACGCAACGCCTCCCCGGCTTCATAGGTCAGCACCGGCGTACCACGATTCTGCGCATAATGGCGCAGGCTACCCTCGCGCAGTTCGGCGTTGAGGATGACGGGGGCACCGAAGGCATTGGCCATGCGCTCCGTCTCCTCGCTGGTCGCCAACTGGGCACGAATCTGCGGCAGGTTGGTGCGATGAATGGCGCCGGTATGCAGGTCGATGATATGGGTGGCCTGATCGACGATCTGCTCGCGGAACAGCGCCGCCACTCGCCCACCCAGCGACCCCGATTCACTGCCCGGAAAGCAGCGATTGAGGTCCCGCCGATCGGGCAGATAGCGGGTATGCTGCACGAAGCCGAATACATTGACGATGGGCACGGCAATCAGGGTTCCCTTCAAGCGCGACAACTGCCGGGAACGCAGCAGGCGTCGCACGATCTCGACGCCATTGATCTCATCGCCATGGATGCCGCCGCACACCAGCATCACCGGTCCGGGCTGTCGTCCATGCACGACCTCCACCGGGATGTACAAGGGAGCATGGGTATACAGCTTGGCCACGGGAACATCGATCTGTTGTCGGGTTCCGGGTGCGACACGCACATCGGCCAGCTCAAAAGGCGCTCGAGCCATTATCCTTCCCTGTTGCAGCCACAAGACAAGCCCTTCTTATACACTGCGCAGCACGACAAGACGAGGACCGGAAATAACCATACACCAACGAATGTAAAAACCCTCCGCCTCGGGTAGAATGGAGTCAAGCACCATCAAGAGTCGAACTTGCCCATGGCCCGACGTACCAAGGCCGAAGCCGAAGCCACACGCGTGGCGCTGCTGGATGCCGCCGAAGCCGTCTTCTTCGAAAAAGGCGTTGCCTGTACCTCGCTCGAGCAGATTGCCCGCCATGCCGGCATGACGCGTGGTGCAGTGTATTGGCATTTTCGCAACAAGGCCGACCTGTTTCGCGCAGTGCTCGACCGGGTGCGGATGCCTTTCGAGGAGCTCGTGGCCGAAAATGTGCCCGACGAAGCCTCGCCACTGGAAGCCATTCGCCTGGGATGCCAGCAGGGTTTTCATCGGCTCGAGCAACCGCAGCATCGTCGCGTTCATGCCACCCTGCTGCACCGCTGCGAATTTTCCACCGACATTGACCCCCAGGCGATCCAGGCCGAAATGGCCAACGAGTGCCTGGGCGCACTGCAGATCTATCTGGACGAGGCCCAGGCACAGGGCCTGCTGCGCGAGGACCTGGACTCGGCCGTGGCCACCCGCCTGCTGCAGGCGACCCTAAGCGGCCTCTACCACGACTGGCTGCGCAACACCGAAGCCTTTTCCCTTCAGCAGCGCGGCACGGAGCTGGTGGAAACTCAGCTCCGCCTGTTCAGCCGCGACACCCCCTCAAGCTGAGGTCGACGAGCCGTTGCGGCTCCGGGGTTCGCTGCTGGAGCTTCCCTCATTGCCCACGAGGCGCAGCTTCACCAGCCGCGTACGGGCATCCATGTAATCCTGCTCCAGCACCGACCGGTAGGCACCGGCATCGCCGAGATACTTGACCAGCACTCGCCGCTCGCCCGGACGAGGCTGATTGCCCGACTTGCCCTGCAGCACCACCTGACGATGCTCGTCATCCTCCAGCACCGCGGTAGCGCCCTGGTCCTCGGTGACGTCGACCACGCGTACCGTCTCGCCCAGCAGGCAGCGGCGCGAAAGCGTCGGATGGCGGTGCAATCTGCCATGCAGGCGCCGACACAGCGCTGCCGACAGCGGCGATGCCAGGGCAAACGCCGCCCATAGCACGGCGACCCCGGCCGGCACGCGGAAGAGTCCCAGCGAGAGCCTGCTCAACAGCAGCCATTCGATGGCCAGCGTGACCAGCCCGGCGAGGATGGTCAGTACGCTCAGGGCCATGGAGACCGGAACACCGGCGAAGCCCAGCGTGACCATGGTGCTGGCCAGATGATCCTCCTTGAGGCTATCGCGTTCGAAGAGCTCGGTGGGCGCCAGGCGCAGCATCACCAACAGCCAGTACAGCGCAAGCAAGCCCAGCAGTAACGTGAAGACAATCAGCGGAAAGCTTAGAGCCAGCTCCATCACGGTGTTCATGGCGCGTCCTCCTGTGGTCGAGTGACCTGGGTTATCGGTCGAGTGCAGGGCAACGCCGCGCGTCGTCCCGACATCGGCCCGAAGGCACTGCCCGGTTAATTAGCCGGCAAAACTTTATTTTCTTTCAGGATAGACCATGCATGGCCGTGACCATCCCCCCTCTTTCGTTGTAGAGACCAGGCGCTGCACTATCGCCGCTCCCTCAATAAAAAACGGGCACCGCCCCGAAGGTGCGATGCCCGTATGCCACGGATCGGGGAAATGTCAGATCAGCGTGCGTCCTGCTGCACGGCTGCCTCACTATTCCCGGTATCCGCCTTGCCGGTCTTGCGCTTCAGCCAGTCGGTAATGGCCGCGATCATGGCGTAGAAGCTGGGCACGAACAGGCTGCCGAGAATGGCCACCGACGCCATGCCCACCGCCACCGTGGTACCGATGTGATGGCTGCTGGTGGCACTGGCGCCGGTCGCCAGGGCCAGCGGCAGGGTACCGAAGATGAACGCCAGTGAGGTCATGACGATCGGGCGGAAGCGAAGCTCGGCCGCCGTGATCGCCGCCTCGCGAATCGACTTGCCCTGTTCGCGACGCTGCAACTCGGCAAACTCGACGATCAGGATGGCATTCTTGGCCGCCAGGCCGACGACCACCAGCATGCCGATCTGCACATAGACACTGGTGTCGAGCCCGCGCAGCATGATGCCGCCAATACCGCCCAGGAAGGCAAAGGGCGTGGCCGTCAGAACCGCCAGCGGCAATGACCAGCTCTCGTACTGGGCCGCCAGTATCAGAAAGACCATCAGCATGCCGAAGACGATGGCCAGTGTGGCGGCACTGCCCGCCTGACTCTCCTGGTAGGCCGTACCGGTCCAGCCCATGCCCCAGCCATCGCCGAGCTCTTCCTGAACCAGCTGTTCCATGGCCTCGATGGCCTGTCCGGAACTGTAGCCCGGCGCAGGCCCACCCTGGAACTGGGCCCCGGTATAGACACCGAAGCGCGTGACCACCGAAGGCGCTGTCTGACGCTCGATGGAAGCGAACTCGGAAATCGGGATACGTTCTCCGTCGCCGCCACGCACATAGATGTTGTTGATGGCATCCGGCGTCTTGCGGAACTCATCCTCGTTCTGCAGGTAGACCTGGAAGTTGCGTCCCTGATAGCTGAAGTAATTGACGAAGCCATTGCCCAGCGTCGTGCCCAGGGTCGAATTCAGGGCGTCCATGGACACGCCATAGCTCAGCGCCTTCTGGCGATCGAGCTCGACCTCATAGGACGGCACATTGGCGCTGTAGGTGGTGAAGACCTGATTCAAAGCCGGGTGCTTGGCAGCGGCCCCCATGAGTTTCATGGACGCCTGGGACATTTCCTCGGGGGAGGCCCCTTCATAGGACTGCAGATAGCCGGTAAAGCCGCCCGTGGTCGAGAGCCCGACGATGGGCGGCATGTTGAAGGCCCGAGCCGAGCCACCGGGAATCTGGGCACCGAACTGCATGATCTTGCCGATCAGTTCATCGACGCCCATGTCACGCTCGCTCCAGGGCTCCATGTTGACGAAGATGATGCCGCGCGCCGTGTTCACCGAGCTGGTCAGCATGTCGTAGCCCGCCACCGCGGTGGAGTACTTGACCGACTCGACGCCCTCGATGGCATCACTGAGCTTGGCCATGTAGTCCTGGGTACGCTCCAGCGAAGCCGCATCGGGCAGCTGCACCGAGGCCAGCACGATCCCCTGGTCCGTGGCCGGCACCAGCGTCGAGGGTGTGCTCTGGTACATCCACCAGGAGCCGGCGCCGACCAGGACCGTCAGCACGATCGCCAGGCCCCAGAAGCGCACCAATGCCTTGACGCCCCACATGTAGACGGCGGTGATCCCGGCAAACAGACGATCGAACAGGCGCAAGGGGGTGCGCACTGCCCGCAGGAACGCCGATTCCCGGCGGTGCAGATCATGCTTGATGAAGATCGCCGATAACGCCGGCGTGAAGGTCAGTGCCATGAGTGCCGAGAAGGCGACCGAGACCGCCACCGTCAGGGCGAACTGCTGATAGATCTGGCCACTGAAACCACCCAGGAAGGCCACCGGCACGAAGACCGCCGCCATGATCAGGGAAGTGGCGATAACGGGGCCACCGACCTCCTTCATGGCCCTCACCGTGGCCTGCATGACGGTGATGTCCTCATCCTCGCTGAGCACCCGCTCGACGTTCTCCACCACCAGAATGGCATCATCGACCACGATACCTATCGACAACACCATGGCGAACAGGGTCAGGAGGTTGATGGAAAAGCCGAACATGTAGAAGCCGGCAAAGGTCGCCAGCACCGAGACCGGTACCACCGACATGGCGATGACCGTGAAACGCCAGTTCTGCAGGAAGATGAACAGAATGACGGCGACGATCAGGAAGGCTTCGATGAAGGTATGAAAGACCGTCTCGACCGAGGCGCTGATGAACTGAGTGGTGTCATAGGGGGTGACATACTCGAGTCCCGGCGGGAACCGCTCGGACATGTCATCCATGACCGCCTCGACCGCGCTCGCCGTCTCCAGCGCATTGGCCCCGGGCTGCTGATTGATCATGATGGGCGTCATGGTGCCGCCATTCAGCTTGGCGTCGACCCCATAGAAGGATGCCCCGAGTTCGACCCGTGCCACATCCCCGAGACGCAATGACGAGCCGTCCGGGTTGGTGCGCAGGAAGATGTCACGGAAGTCCTCCGGACTGGTCAGTCGCCCGCCGGCGGTCACCGTATAGGTATAGGCGCGCGGATCCTCCTGGGGCGTGGCGGCCAGGCTGCCCGCCGGCACCTCGGTGTTCTGGGAGCGGATCGCGCTCGACACCTCGGCCGGTGTCAGGTCATATTCGGCCAGTTTGTCCGGGTCCATCCAGACCCGCATGGCGAACTCGCCCCCGCCCAGTACCTCGGCGGACCCCACACCCTTCACCTGGCGCAGCTCATCCAGGATGTTGAGGGTGGCATAGTTCTGCATGTAGACCTTGCCGTAGTCCCCGTCCGGCGAGATCAACGACACCAGCATGAGGATCGAGCTGGAGCTCAGCTCCACCTGTACGCCCTGGCTCTGCACCGCCTCGGGTAACTGGGACAGTGCGCCCTGCACCCGGTTGTTGACGTTGATGGTGTTGATATCACCATCGGAACCGATGGCAAAGGACACATTGAGCGACATCGACCCCTGGCTGGAGCTGGTCGACGTCATGTACAGCATGTCTTCGACCCCGTTGATGGCTTCCGCCAACGGAGCCGCCACCGTCTGGGACACGGTCTCGGCATCGGCACCCGGGTAGCTGGCCTGGACCGACACCGTCGGCGGCACCACGCTCGGATACTGCTCGATGGGCAGCACTCGCATGCTCATCAGCCCGACGATCGTCAGGATGATCGCGAGTACCGTCGAGAAGATCGGTCGCTTGATGAAGAAGTTGGAGAAACTCATTCAGCACCCTCTTCAGCCGGCGCAGAACCTTGCTCTCCGGATGCCGCCTGGTCCCCACCAGAGGCTGCACCACCTTCAGCCGACTGCCCCTGAGCGCCAGCTTGTGATTGCCCCTGCTTCGCCATCAGGGCTTCGGCGTCACCGTCGAAGGGCTGGGGGTCGATGGCCGTTCCCGGTTGCAGGCCGGCCGGATCGCCGACCACCACGCGATCACCGGGCTGGATCCCATCCTGGATGATCTGCCAGGGGCCGGCGAGCTCGCCCAGCTGGACGGTGCGCGAGCGCGCCACATCCTGGTCATCGAGCACAAACACCTGGGGCCCCATCAGGCCCTGGGTGGCGGCGATTTCAGGTACCGCCAGCACGTCGAAGCGCTTGAGCCCTTCCAGGCTCACCCGGGCGAACTGACCCGGCAGCACCTGGCCATCGGGGTTGGCGAAGCTGGCCTCGGCCTGCACCGTGCCGGTGCCTTCATTGACGCGCGAACCGAGGAATTCCAGCTGCCCCTCCAGAGTGCCGCCACTACCGGGTAACTGAAGGCTGGCGCCGATTTCCTCGGCCGGTTGATCCGCCAGCTGCCGACGCAGGGCACTGGCATCGGCCTGGGGCATCTGGAAGCGCACTTCCAGCGGGTCCAGCGGGGTGATGGTGGCCAGCTCGGTGCCGGAGTTGACCAGATTGCCCACATTGACTTCACTGAGACCGATCTGGCCACTCACCGGCGCGGTCACGTCGGCATAGCTCAGGTCGAGCTGGGCGCTGCTCAGCGCCGCCTCGGCCTGGGCCACGCTGGCTCGCGCTACATTGCGGTCGGCAAGTGCCTGATCATACTGTTGGCGACTCACCGAGTTCTGGCTGAGCAGTTGTTCATAGCGCCGGGCATCGCTCTGCGCACGCGCCAGTTCCGCCTTGGCGCTTTCCAGATCGGCCTTGCGCTGTTCCACGGTCGCCTGATACAGATCCGGTTCGATGGCATACAGGCTGTCGCCCTTCTCGACCATCTCGCCGGGCTCGAACTTGCGTTCCTCGAGGAAGCCGGTGACACGGGCCACCAGCGTGACCTCTTCGTCACTGCGCAGCTTGGAAGGGTAGGACTTGTCCAGAGGAATGTCCTGCCTGGCCATTTCCATGACCGGCATGGGGCGTGGCGGCGCCTCACCGGAGGCGGCCTGCTGTTGCTGACCACCACCTTCGTCCTGACCGCAGGCCGCCAGCAACAGGCCCGAGGCAAGCGCCAAGAGTCCACCTCGGGCCCTGTGAATCATCGTTTTCATGCCTAGCTATCCCGTTGAGCACTTCGAAAGTCGACAAGACTATACACATACAAGCGTGGATGTAAAACATACATCCACGTCTGTATGTCACGTTTCAGGTTCAGTATCACGTCTCCGGCTGCGGAGGTTCCCCGATGTCCAGTGCCTGCTCATATTGCCCTTCTTCCGGCAGCGTGAAGGTGACACTCTGGTTGGCATCCAGCCAGCCATCGACCTCCTCGATGGCGTCGACATCGAGCGTGCCCGACTGCTGCCTGAGGGTGAGCAGGTTGATGACATAGTCATAGCGGGCTTCGGCGTGATTGGCGATGGCGTCATAGAGGCTCTGTTCGGCATTGAGCACATCGACGATGTTGCGCGTGCCGACCTCGTAACCCGCGCGTGTGGCTTCCAGGGCGCTACGGTTGGAGACGATGGCCTGCGAGCGGGCCTCCACGGTCGCCACATTGTTGCTGACCTGGGTGAACAGCGAACGCACCTGCTGCACGGTGTTGCGGCGCTGTGCCTCGAAGTCGTACTGACTGGATTCGAGATCAAAGGTGCCCTGGCGGATCGAGGCACTGGTGCGCCCACCGGTATACAACGGCATGCTGACATTGACCCCGACCTGGGCGGAGGAATCCTCGCCCTCGAGCGTGTCGTTGTCACTGTCGGCATACTGATAATTGGCAAATGCCTCGACCACCGGCAGCCGCTGGGCCTGGGCGACATCCACGCCGCTGCGCGCGACCTCGACGCCGGCCTGCTGAGCCAGCACCTGAGGATTGTTGTCCAGGGCCCGCTCGACCCAGGCATCACGTTCGGCCGGCTGCGGCGGTGTCACCGACATGCTGTCACCCAGCGACTCGATGCTGTCATAACGCTGACCGGTCAACCGCTCCAGTGCCTCGAAGGCGACCTGAAGGTCACTCTCCGCGGCAATGCGCTCGGCTCGCGACTGGTCATAGCTGGCCTGCGCCTCCTCGACTTCGGTCACCGCGATCAGGCCGACGTCGAACTGCTCGCGGGCCTGTTCGAGCTGGCGCCCGATGGCGCGTTCCTGAGCACGACGCGCCTCGAGAATCTCGTGCGCCCGCAGGATGTCGAAATAGGCGGTTGCCACATCGATCAGCACCTGCTGCTCGGTGGCCGCCAGCTGGTAGGTCTGCTGATCGATCTGACGCTCGGCCTGTTCAACCTCGGCGCTGTTGACGGCATCGAAGAGCGCCTGGGTCGCATTGAGTGACAGGCTGGCGCTGTTGTAGCGGTCATCCCCGCCACCGCCGGCCTCGCCACCTCGAGTGGCCGACTGGCTCGCGAACTGCTCGTTGTGCGCCACCTCGCCGGAGGCATTCACCTGGGGCAGCAGGTCGCCCTGCTGGACATCGCGGCCCGCCTCCACACTACGGGTGTCGGCGCGCGCGGCGGCGAGATCGGCATTGTTTTCCAGTGCATCCCGCGTGATGGTCAGCAGGTCGGTGGCATAAGCCGGGCTGGCCATCAAGGAGGCAACTACCATTGACAGAAGAGTCCTACGCGCCGGACGAGCAGCGCGGCTCGCCAGCTTCACGGGACGAGAAGGCATCATCGGCAAGATCCTTTGTCGATTCGTGGACGTGATATACATACATTGTCGCATGTTTCCGGCCTGAGTCCATCGTTGAGCGGACTGGCCCAGTGAAATTTTTGCGTTTCGACGTCGGCATGCGTCGAATCGTCTATGCTGCCATGCAGCATAGCCCACTCCGACCAGGACACCACCTCATGGATGCACTGACACTGTTCAAGGTACGCGAACTCGAAATCGCCGTGCGCATATGGAATCCGCAGGCTTCCCGGACCATCGTCGCCTGGCACGGCCTGGCCCGCCACGGTGGCGACTTTGAGGATCTGGCCCGACAACTCGGCCCCGAGTGGCGGATTCTCGCGCCCGACACCCCGGGACGCGGGCTCTCCAGCTGGTCGCTGTACCCGGCCCACGATTATCTTTACGCGCATTACATGACCATTGCCGAGGCGCTGCTCGATCATTTCGAACTCGAACGGGTCGACTGGGTGGGAACCTCCATGGGCGGGCTGCTGGGCATGCTGCTGGCAGCCAATGCCACCACGGCGGGGCGCATCGAACGCCTGGTGCTCAATGACGTCGGCCCCGAGCTCGACGCCTCGGGGCTGGCGGCGCTGGGTGCCTACTTTGCCGTGCCACATCGTTTCACCCGCTTCAGTGAACTGGAGGCCGAACTGCGCGAGCATTACGCCGCCTTCGGTATCGAGGATGACAGCGCCTGGCGGCGACTGGCGCTCAACAGCGCACGCCGGCTCCCCGACGGCAGCTGGACCCACCACTATGATCCGCGCATCGGTGAGCAATTCATCCACGATACCCCCCGCGACATGTGGCAGGTCTGGGAAT
The DNA here is from genome assembly GCF_030409265.1 of Halomonas sabkhae. Classification (NCBI taxonomy): domain Bacteria; kingdom Pseudomonadati; phylum Pseudomonadota; class Gammaproteobacteria; order Oceanospirillales; family Halomonadaceae; genus Halomonas; species Halomonas sabkhae. The sequence continues at coordinate 292,477 of NZ_JAUFPM010000017.1, read as the reverse complement.
CGCTGCGCTGCCCGGTGATTGTGGTGCGCGGTGCGTCATCGACACTGCTCGGCGCCGAGAGTATAGACAAGATGCGCCGGCTTCGCCCCGACCTGGTCAGTCTCGAAGTCCCGGAAGCCGGCCATGCGCCCATGCTCGACCGGCCGAGTCAGGTCGACCCGATCCGGGCATTCCTGACGCGCCCCGCCGAGGAAATCGACGCACCGCCCTACCGCTTCCGCAAGCGTCTGCCCTGGTGGAAACGCTGGCTGCGCTTCGGCCGATCATCGCGTTGACAGGCGGCAGACGCCCTGCGGGAAATGTCCGGTACCGAGAACTAGGATGCTGGCTGCTCCACGCGAACCAGCGCCCGTTCCACACCGCGGCGATAGGCGCCACCGAACAGCAGCAGATGGTTGAGCAGCGGGTAGAGCTGGAAAAGCGCTTCGCGGCGCGGCCAGTCGTCCGGCTCGCGGCCATCCCAGTAGGCGCTGAAGAAGGCCGCGCCGGGGGCGCCGAACAGGGTCAGCATGGCCAGATCGACCTCGGGGTAATGCCGATAGACCGCCGGGTCGATGATCGCCGGGCCGCGCGCGGTAAAGAGCACATTGCCCGACCACAGGTCGCCATGCACCAGGCTGGGCGGCGACGGCGGCAACCAGGTGTCCAGATCGCGAGCCACGCCTTCCAGTCGTGCCCTCAGCTTGCCATCCAGCAGTCCCCTGTCATGACAGGCCTGCGCCAGCGGCAGCAGGCGTCGCTCACGCTGAAAGGCACGCCCGTCCGTCAGCGGTTGGTTGGGCTGGGGCGTCAAGCCGCAGGCATTGTCGCGATGCCAGCCATGGGCGGCACCGCTCGACGCATGCAGGTCGCGCAGCCCCTCCCCCAGGGCGGCCTCGTCACGCTGCCCGGCACCTGCCTGCTCCAGCGCCTCCATGATCAGCCAGCCCTCGCCTTCACCGAGCACCTCGGGCACCACCAGCCGGGTCGCCGACTCGCGCAGCGCCCGCAGCCCATCGGCCTCGCCGGTCAGACGTTCGGCATCATCGCGCTTGATGATCACCGGTCCCTGCTGGGTATCCAGCCAGGCCACCGAGGCGCTGTCGCCACCGCCCAGCGGGCGCGGCTCGCCTCGCGGCACCAGCGCCAGGGATGCCAGCATCTCGCGTATCGGGGTTTCCATGATCTCACTCCTTGGCGTCTGGTTGGAAAACGGGATGACAGCCGCCACTGCGACATCCGACAATCAGAGCCAGCCATCGAATCCACGACACACGAGAGGTGAAGCTGCCATGTACAAGCTGGCGTTTTTTGTCCCCCGGGAGGATGCCGAAGGGGTCAAGGAAGCGGTATTCGCCACCGGCGCCGGGCGCATCGGCGACTACGAGGCCTGCTGCTTCGAGACACCCGGTAGTGGACAGTTCCGGCCACTGTCCGGTGCCGACCCGCACATCGGACGGGTCGGCGACCTGGAGACCGTCAGCGAACTCAAGGTCGAGCTGGTGTGTGACGATGCCCTGATTCATGATGCCGTGGCGGCGCTGCGTCAGGCTCACCCCTACGAGGAGCCCGCCTTCGATGTGTGGCGCCTGGAAGCGATCTAGGCGCCCGCGCCCCGGCGGTCATGCCGAGCCGAAGTAACGCTCGCGATCCTCGGGGGTGATATCGCTCAGGTGCAGCGGAAACCCCTGGTCCGCGTGGCGATCCGTATAGAAGTGGCGGAGCGTCCGCTCGATCGTCGGAAAGGCCAGTTCATCCCAGGGGACCTCGTGCTCCTCGAACAGCGCCACCTCGAGGCTTTCCGCCCCGGCAGCGAAGCCGCCCGCGAGATCGGCCAGGAAGATCATGTAGACCTGGTTGATGTGCGGCAGGTTGATGAGGGTATAGAGTCCCTGCAGGGACACGTCCGCACAGGCCTCCTCCTGCGTTTCCCGGGCGGCCGCCTGCTGGGTGGTCTCGGCGTTCTCCATGAAGCCGGCCGGCAGGGTCCAGTAGCCCTTGCGGGGCGCGATGGCACGTCGACACAGGAGGATCTGCGAACCACGCACCGGCAGAGTGCCGGCAATGATGCGTGGATTCTGATAATGAATACTGCCACAGGCATCGCACAGATAGCGCGGTCGGTCATCGCCTTCAGGTACCGCGAAGCGGACCGGCTGGCCACAATGGCTACAAAAATTCATGGTCCTCCCTGACGAGCCGTTCGCGAGGCGTCGGCCCGAACTTGACGCCGCCCTCGACGGCTGGGTAAAAGGGGTCAAACTCGACGGATAACCCATGTTAGAGAAACTTCGCGAGCGCCTGCAAGCACAGGCTCCCCGACGGCTGGGACTCGACCTGCCGCAGGCCGCCGTGCTGATTCCGCTGGTGACTCGCGCACAACCGACACTGCTGTTCACGCGCCGCGCCGCCCATCTCGCCACCCACAGCGGCCAGGTCGCCTTTCCCGGCGGCAAGCGTGAACCCCAGGATACCGACCTGCTGGCCACCGCGCTGCGCGAGTCCCGTGAGGAGATCGGCCTGGCCAGTGACCGGGTCGAGATTCTGGGCCGACTATCGGACGTCATTTCGCTGCATGGCATCCTGGTCACCCCCTATGTGGGAGCCATTCCGCCCGACCTGCCGCTGGCCGCGGACCCCGCCGAGCTGGATGCCATCTTCGAGGTGCCGCTGCAACACTTCCTCGATGATCGCCGGACCCATACCGATGTCATCCATGTCGACGGGCGTGATCATTATGTGCCCAGCTACCGCCAGGGCGAGCACACCATCTGGGGGCTGTCCTCGATGATGCTGGTCGACCTGCTGGCCAATGGTTTCGCCATGCCGATCAACCTCTTCCAGCGACCGGCGGGACCGCTGCGCCACCATCCGCTGCGCCGAGAACCCATTGCATGACACAGCCACGCTCCCCCAGTCAGCCGCCGATCGCCCAGGAGCGCGTGGACGATTTGATCGACAGCCTGGTCGAACGGGGCTGGTATGTCGGCCGCGATTTTCTACCGGATGCCCTGTGCCAATCGCTGCTCGCCGAACTCGACGACAAGACCCGGCGTGATGCGCTGGTGGCCGCCGGGATCGGACGCGGCGACCAGCATCATCTGCGCCGCGATATCCGCGGCGACGCCATCTACTGGCTGGACCGCGAGAGTCAGGCACAACGGCGCTATCTGGAGACCATGGCAGAGCTGCAGCAAGCCCTGAATCAGGCGCTGTTTCTGGGCCTATTCGAGTACGAGGCGCATTTGGCCCGCTATCCACCGGGCAGCTTCTATCGGCGTCACCTGGACAGCTTTCAGGGGCGCGCCAACCGCATCGTCTCCACCGTCGGCTACCTGACGCCCGACTGGCCGGCGGATGGCGGCGGCGAGATGGTGATCTACTCGCCCGATGATGACCGCGAAGTGGCCCGCGTCCTGCCGGAAGCCGGCACCCTGGTATGCTTCATGGCCGAGACGATTCCCCACGAAGTCCTGCCCACGCACCGGCCACGCGCCAGCATCGCCGGCTGGTTCCGTCGCAACGCTTCCCTGGGTGGCCTGGTGGACCCGGCACGCTGATTCGGGGTCAGGGGTCGCGGCGCGTCACGGACAGCACATCGCCGACCCGCAGGGCAGCATCCACACCGGCCAGCGGGATAGCATTCTGACCAAAAAAGGCCCCCTTCCAGCCGGGCTGCGTATCCATCTCGGCGAGCGTCTTCAGGGGCTCCTTGGGTGACGGCGCCTCACCGCTCTGCTGATCCTGGGTGATGATCTTGCAGCGCTTGCAGGGCTTGCGCAGGCCCAGTCGAACACCGCTTGCCTGCAGCTGGATATCATCCCACTCGCGTTCGTCGAAGGCCGTGCCGCCGGCGACCACGATGTTGGGACGAAAGCGACTCATGGGCACGGGCCCTTCGCCCTTCTCGGCCAGCCGGGCATTCAGAGCACTCAGCGAGGCGTCGGACGTGACCAGTACGGCATAGCCATCGGCGAAGCCGGTATGGGCCTTTTCTCCGCGCAGATAGTCGGGCTCGATGGCGCGTCTGGCCTCATCCGGGAAGCGCACCAGGCGCAGTCCACTGCTGCCGAGCGGACCCAGCACCCGGGTCAGCCAGCGCGCCGCCTCGGGGCCTTCATCGATGGCCTCACACTGATCCTTGAAGATACGCACCTCGAGTCGCGGCGCCGACGCCTCGGGCTCGAGGGCCACCGACAGCGGCTCCTCGACGGCATCATGCTCCAGTATCAGGGCATCCGGTGTGAGGCGCACACGTACCTGGGCCATGGCGGCGATTTCGCGCTGGGTCACGAAGCGGTTGTCGTCGTCGACGACCATCCACTGCCGATCGAAGGCCAGGCCTCGCTCGGTCAGGACGGCCTGATCCAGGGCAATGCCCCGCAGGGACTTGACCGGGTAAATATTGAGTTGAGTGATCTGCACCTTGCCTCCTTGCGGTGACGCGTTCCGGGGAATCTCGAAAGCGGCCTGCCAGCGGCGCTCAGGCCTCCAGGGCTCGGGCCACGGCACTGCCGGCATGCAGGGCCGTCGTATCGTAGAGCGGCATCACGGTGTCCACCTGGCTGACCAGCAGAGCGATCTCGGTGCAGCCCAGGATCACGGCCTCGACGCCCTGACGGCGCAGCGCGCCGATGATATTCAGGTATTCGGTTCTGGACCCGGCGTCGATGCGCCCCTGACACAATTCGTCGAAGATGATGTCGTGCACACGCTGGCGTTGCCCCTCATCCGGCACCACTGTCTCGATGCCGAAGCGCTCGGTGAGGCGCTCCGTGTAGAAGGCTTCTTCCATGGTGAAGCGTGTGCCCAGCAGGCCGACCCGTCGCCGGCCATCGGCCACCAGCCGTTCGCCGGTGGTATCGGCGATATGCAGCAGCGGGATATCGATGGCCTCTTCGATCTGCGGGGCGACCTTGTGCATGGTATTGGTGGCGAGCAGCAGCAGATCGGCGCCGGCCGCCTGCACGCGCTGTGCCTGTTCGGCCAGCAGCTGTCCCATGGCGGGCCAGTCACCCTGGCGCTGGAGCGCTTCGATCTCGGCGAAGTCGACGCTGACCATGACGATCTTCGCCGAGTGAAAGCCGCCCAACGAGGCCTTAACGCCCTGATTGAGGGCCCGATAATAGCTCTCGGTGGACTCCCAGCTCATGCCACCCAGCACGCCAATGGTCTGCATGATGACTGCCCATGATGGCCCCTGGTAAGAGGCTGGCGGATATCAGAACGACGGCTTGCGCTTTTCGACGAAGGCCGTCATGCCCTCGCTCTGCTCGTCACCGGCAAAGCACAGCGCGAACAGGCTGTTTTCGAGCGCCAGGGCCGTGTCCTGATCCTGGTCCATGCCCTCGTGAACGGCCTGCTTGGCACTGCGTACCGCCTGGGGACCATTGCCGCCCAACTGGCGCGTCAGTTCCTCGACATAATCCTCGAGCTCGCTCTGGGTCATGACGCGATTGACCAGGCCGATGCGCAGGGCTTCCGCGGCATCGATCTTGCGGCCGGTGGTCACCAGGTCGATCGCCATGGCCGGACCGACCCGCCGCGGCAGCCGTTGGGTACCGCCGAAGCCGGGAATCACACCCAGCTGCACCTCCGGCTGGCCGAACACGGCATTGTCACTGGCCACCGCCCAGTCACAGGCCAGCGCCAGTTCACAGCCACCGCCCAGGCAGAAACCGTTGACCAGTGCGACCACCGGCACCGGCAGCGACTCCAGCCGCTTGATGGTGGCCTGTGCCCTGGCGGCGAAATCGCGCGCCTGCTGGGGCGTCTTGTCGCGCATCTCGGTGATGTCCGCCCCGGCCACGAAGGCCTTGTCACCCGCCCCGGTGATCAGCACCGCCCGCAGGTGAGATCGGGACTCGAGATCCACCAGAACCCGTTCCAGTTCGTCGATCAAGTCACTGTTCAAGGCATTGAGAGCCTGGGGGCGAGTGAGGGTCAGACGCACGATACCGTCATGGTCCCGGACGTCGATCAGAGTGTCGCTCATGCTGCTTCCTCGGGTTGTGAGAGGCCGCCGTGAGGGGCCTGATGGAAAGCCGTAATGCCTACCCTAGCGAACGCTCGATCGGACGGCAATCGCTGCGTATCTACTGCCGGCAGGCACTCAGCGGGCGACGGGATCCGGCCTCAGAGCCTCCATACCGGCATCGATCACCGCACGCTGTGCCCGCCCCAGGGGCAGCCAGTGTCGCAGGGCAAAATCCGCCGCCGCCAGCTTGGCGGAATAGAAGGCATCCCGGCTGCCGCCCTGCAGGGCGGCATCGGCCACCAGGGCGGCCTGCCCCATCTGCCAGCCACACAGCACATGCCCCGCCAGCGTCAGGAAGGGAGTCGCCAGGGCCTGGATCGCATCCTCACCGTGGGCGGTATCACGCCCGGCATCGAGGGCGACCCGCATCGCCGCCCGCAGGTCCTGGGCACCGGCCGCCAGACTCTCGCCGAGGGCCGAGAGCCGGTCATGGGCCACCAGCGCCGCGGCCGTGGCGTCCACCTCATCGATCAACGACGCCAGGGCCGCGCCATCATCACGCGACAGCTTGCGCCCGGCCAGATCCAGCGCCTGGATGCCATTGGTGCCCTCATAGATGGCCGCGATGCGCACATCACGCCACAGCTGCGCCGCCCCGGTCTCCTCGATGTAGCCCATGCCGCCATGCACCTGAATGCCCAGCGAGGCAATATCCACGGCCTGGTCGGTGGAGAAGGCCTTGACCACCGGAATCAACACATCGACCCGCGCCTGGGCCGCGCGACGCTGCTCGGCATCTGCGGCGTGCCGCGCCTGATCCATGTCGCTGGCACAGCTCAGCGCCAGCGCGCGCAGGGCCTCGGTGCGCGCACGCATCGATAGCAGCATGCGTCTGACCTCGAAATGCTCGGCAATCGCGCACTCCTGGCTGCCGCGGCGCCCCTGACGACGCTCCGCGGCATGCGCCAACGCTTGCTGGCAGGCCCGCTCGGCCACGCCGATGCCCTGGATGCCGACCTTGTGGCGTGCCGCATTCATCATGGTGAACATCTGGTTCAGGCCACGTCCCGGCTCGCCCACCAGATAGCCGATGGCACCGCCGTGGTCGCCGAAGCTGAGCGAACAGGTCGGTGAACCATGGATGCCCATCTTGTGCTCCAGCCCGGTACAGGTGACATCATTGAGCTCGCCGGGGTTGCCCTGCTCGTCGACCAGCCGTCGAGGGACCAGAAACAGCGAAATGCCCTTGTTGCCCCGGGGCGCGTCGGGCAGACGCGCCAGCACCAGATGGAGGATATTCTCGGCCAGCTCGTGCTCGCCCCAGGTGATATAGATCTTCTGGCCGGTGAGCCGATACTCGCCTGCCACATCCCCCGGTACGGCACGGGTACGCACCTGTGACAGGTCCGAGCCGGCCTGGGGTTCGGTCAGGTTCATGGTGCCGGTCCAGCGGCCCTCGACCAGGGGCGGGAGGTAGCGGGCACACAGCGCGTCATCGCCATGCTGGATCAGCGCCTCGATGGCGCCGGCGGTCAGCATCGGGCACAGCGCCAGGGCCATGTTGGCGCCATGCAGCATCTCCTGGACGGCGCTGGCCACGACCTCGGGCAGGCCCTGGCCGTCATGGGCCGGGTCGACACCGATGCCGTTCCAGCCACCCTCGGCATAGGCCCGATACGCCTCGGCGAACCCCTCAGGCACGCTCACCCTGCCATCCGCATCCCGCCGACAACCCTGGTGGTCGCCCGGGGCATTGAGCGGCGCCCAGACATCGCTTGCCAGGCGCCCGGCTTCCTCGAGCACGGACTCGACCAGGTCGGCGTCGACTTCCTCGAAGCCGGGTAGCGACAACACCTGGTGCTCCAGCACCTCTTGCAGCATGAATCGATGGTCACGCAGTGGCGGCGTATAGGGCGTCATGCAGACTCCTTGGCGGATAGGTGGTGCCCCGAGCTTAGGGTCACGACGGCCTCGCGACCATTAGGCCTAGGTCGCACCGGGCGTCGGGGCCGTCGGCGGCTCATCGAAATAGACAATGTGCGCCTCATGGCGTGGTGGCGGCCCGACCAGCGGCTCGGCCACCGCGACGTCGGCCACCGCCCGCGACAGGTCCTCCACATGCTCGTGCTCGCGCGCGCCCTGCACCCACTCATCGGTGACCAAGAGTTCGGCGCCCACCGCGCTGAGCGGTGTGGCCGGCGAGAATGGCGCCACCGGCAGAGGCGCCGGCCGCACACGACGACGCCAGCTGAAAAAGGCCACCAGGCTCAGCCCCAGCACGCCCAGGCACCAGAACAGGCCGTCATCGCCCAGCACCGACATGACCGGCGTGATGACCGGCGGGCTGAGGGTCGAGCCGATGGCATTGATCAACAGCAAGCCCTGGCTCATGCGCACCAGGGCGCCGGCCGGGGCCCGGTCGGCGGCATGCCCCACCGACACCGGATAGAGCGTGAAGATCCCGCCTCCCAGCAAGAACAGGGCCGCTGCCAGGCCCCAGGATGTCAACGGCACCAGCAGCACGACACCGGCGATCAGCGCACAGCAAGCCCCCAGCAGGATCAGTACCAGCTGACGGTCATGGCGATCCGACCAGCGCCCGACCGGATACTGCAGCAGCATGGCGCCCAACACCATCACCGCCATGAACTGCCCGACCCGCTCGACATCATGCCCCACGCGCTGCAGGTACAGGGGCAGCAGGGTATAGACCGCGGCGACCGCCAGACCGGAGCCGAAGCTGCCCATCACGCCGGTCGGCGTCAGGCGCATCAGGCGCGCCGGCGACAGCGGCTCGGCCTTTTCGAGCAACGGGGTGACGCGCGGGATCATCGCCATCGGCAGCACCGACAGCGACGCCAGCATGCCGATGATCATGAAGGGCGCCAGCTCGCCCAGCGCCAGGGTCGCGCCGAGCATCAGCTGGCCGACGACGCCGGCGGCATAGACGGCGATCACGTAGAGCGCCAGCAACCGGCCTCGCACGCGCGGCTCACCGACCGCCAGCAACCAGTTCTCGATGACCAGAAAGACCCCGACCGTGGCCCAGCCGGCAACCAGGCGCAGCACGAACCAGGCCCAGGCCTCGACCAGCAGGCCCTGCAGCAGCACGGTCACGGCCACCAGCGAGGCGAAGCTGCCATAGGCTCGAATGTGTCCGATCGCCAGCAACAGGCGATCATTGAGCAGCGCACCCAGCGCCAGGCCCAGGAAATAGGCCGAGGACACCCAGCCGATGACCTGTGGGGAATAACCGGCGGAATCCAGGCGCAGCGTGGTCAGGGTGACCAGTGCCCCATTGCCGATCGCCAGAATGAACAGCCCCAGCAGAGGGGCCAGCGCCATGAGCAGTAATTGCCGTGACATGTGAGGTTCTCGAGGCAAGCCAACAGGAAGAGAGCGGCAACCACAAACCCGGGGTGCCGAGTTCAAGCGCGAAGCAATATACGCCTGCCGCTCGCCGCGGCCAATCGATTTCGCTCACCTCGCGATGCCCGCCCGCGAGATAACCGGCGGACACTCGATCAAGGCTTCTGCATCAGCACCACATCGGCATCGACCAGCTCGACGTTGAGGCCGAAGCGTTGCCCGAGCCATTCGAAGGTGGCATCGGCGAAGAAGGCCACATGGGTCGGGTCGCGGATATAATGCCAGGTGGCAAAGGCCTCTCGGGAGCGCACCCGCTTGGTCATCACCCCCAGCCAGCCACCGGCATGGAGATGCGCGACCAGGCGTTCGATCTCGGCGCCCGGCTGCGCGAGGTGTTCGAAGACTTCCGTGGCCGTGATGACATCGTACTGACACTGCCAGACCGCATCGTCCGGGGCATAGAAGGGGTCATAGAGCGTCATTCGATGCCCCGCTTCCTCGAGCATCAGCGACAGGGTCGGCCCCGGCCCGCAGCCGAAATCCAGCCCCCGTGCCGGCGCCGGCAGGCGTTTCCGCAGCGGCGTGCACAGCCGGTCGAGAAAGCGCCGATACCCGGAATCCGCGCCATGATTGTCATGGAGGTCATAGACGGCCTTCTCCTCGGCCGCCGAAAGGTGTTGCCATGCCGGCACGAACACCAGCGAACATTGTCCACAGACCAGATAATCGCGTTGTTTATCACGATGATAGCCGCTGGTATCGGGAGAAGCGCATAGCGGACACGTCTGCATCATCGTATTCTCTGGTCAGGGACAACACTCAAGGAGACTTTCATGCTGTCAGGTCTGGACCACCTGGTCATCACCGTGACCGACATTTCGCGAGCCGTGGACTTCTACACGCGCGTCCTGGGACTCGATGTGCGCTATCGGGACCAGGAGCGCGTCGACCTGATGCTAGGCAACATGGCACTGCGCCTGCACTGGACCGCCACCGATATCGAGCCGCGGGCGGCCACCCCGACCCCCGGCAGCCTCGACCTCTGCCTGCGCAGTCGCCTGCCGCTGGAGGAAGTCCAGCATCACCTGCATGCCCTGTCGGTGGACATCGAGCTGGGGCCCGTCACGCGCCAGGGCGCCACCGGCGAGATCGAGTCCCTCTACCTGCGCGACCCGGATGGCAACCTGCTGGAAATCTGCCGACCGGTACGCTGAAGGCCCGGGTGACGCGACTGGCATCACTGGAGCTGGCAGGTATCATGGTGCAACATTTTTACATTCACTCCCCTTCAAGGATGACGCATGAACGACAACAGTGCTCAGGACCCCACGGTCATTGAAGATTCCCCCAAGCCCGACACCACCATCACCATGGTGATCTATGCGCTGCTGCTGGCGGGCATCGTCACCGGCGGGCTGACCGCGCTGGTCGGCGTGGTCATGGCCTATGTCTATCGCGGCCAGGGGCCGCAATGGCTCGACGAACATTACCGTTATCAGATCCGCACCTTCTGGATGGGCCTGGTGTATTTCGCCGTTTCGGGCCTGCTGACCTTCATCCTGATCGGCTTTCTGACCTGGCTGCTGGCCGTCATCTGGCTGGTCATTCGTTGCGTCAAGGGCTTCAAGGGACTCCAGGAGGAACGTCAGCCGGACAACGTGGATACCTGGCTGGTGTGATGCATGGCTGACCCAAGACCGTCCCACGACTCGGCCCCCCGTCACGACTGGCAGAGCCGTGCCATCGCCACGCTGTGGCAGGGCCTGTCCGGCTGGCGCCCCGCGTCACTGTGGCGCCTGGCCCGCCTGACGGGGCCCTTGGTGGAGCGCCTGAGCAAGCGCGAACGCCGGGTTACCCGCATCAACCTCGCCCAGGCCTATCCCGACCTGAGTCAGTCAGCGTACCAGCGGCTGTCCCGGGATAGCCTGACCCATTCCAGCGCGACCATGCTCGAACTGGGCTTCGCCTGGCGCGGCGCGCCGGAGCGGGTCGCCGCCTCGATTCAGGAGGTGCACGGCCGCGAGCTGCTGGACGAGGCACGTCGGCAAGGGCGAGGCGTCATCGTGCTGGCTCCGCACTTCGGCAACTGGGAAGTCCTCAATTTCTGGCTGTCCAGCCACTTTCCCTTCACCGCCATGTACGAGCCCCCCAAGCTGGCCGCCCTCGACCCCATCATCCGCCAGGGACGCGAGCGTCAGGGCGCCAGCCTGGTGCCCACCAATCCTCGCGGCGTGGCGGCCCTGCTCAAGGCGCTGAAGCGCAGCGAGGCGGTGGGGATCCTGCCCGACCAGGAGCCCGACTGGGGCAGCGGCGTCTTTGCACCCTTCTTCGGTCGACAGGCCTATACCGCCACCCTGCTGCCCAAGCTGGTGGCGCGTACCGATGCCAGGGTGGTGACCGGGGTAGCGCGACGCCTGCCCGGTCGCGGTTTCGCCATCCACTTCCTGGCCGCCGACGAGCGGGTTCAGGACAGCGACGAAAGCCGCTCGGCCGCCGGCGTCAATGCCAGTGTCGAGGCAGCCATTGCGCTGGACCCGGCACAGTACCAATGGGAATACAAGCGCTATCGCAAGACCCCGGAAGAGGAACAGCAGTTGCCGGAGTGGCGACAGTTCCGCCTGTATCGCTAAGCAAACACCCTCCAGGAAACGCTGCCTGGAAATGGAACCTTTGTGCGATATTGTCGACAAAGGTGACGAAATATTGGATCCTCACGGTCATTCCTGCACATCAAGACCGATCTTGGCCCGACAGGCGCGCCATGGTCGGCGTGATGCAGGACCCGACACAGTGTAGAGCCGCAACACGACATCCGGGACACCACAACAACGCTCCGGCATGCTCACCACCTCCTGGACCGGCTTGCGCGGGGAAGTGCCGGCGGGACCCCATGGAGATGCGCAACATGCAGTTGCCCAGTCAGATCCTGGCCATGGCGCTGGGAAGCCTGGTGGCGCTGGACGCCGCCGCCTCATCACACAACGAGCTGTTCGACCGCATTGCCAAGCGGGCAGAGACACTGGCCAGCGAACCCTATGAAGACGCCGACTCGGAGATCCCGGAAGCGCTGGCCGAGCTGGATTACGATCAGTATCGACAGATACGCTTCCGCCAGGAGCACGCCATCTGGCGCGATCAGGGGCTGTTCGAGGTGCAGTTGTTTCACCCCGGTTTTCTCTATGAGCAACCGGTCGACATTCATCTGGTCGAACCCGACGGCGAGCCACGGCCCTTGCCCTTCGATACGTCACGTTTTCGCTATGACGACGCGGTCGAGCACCTGGCCGAGCGGGACTTCGACGACCTCGGCCATGCCGGCTTTCGGCTGCACTACCCACTGAACAGCGGCGAATACCACGACGAGTTCATGGTCTTCCTGGGCGCGTCCTACTTCCGCATGATCGGCCGCGGCCAGGGCTACGGGCTGTCCACGCGCGGCCTGGCCATCGACACCGCGGAACCCCAGGGCGAGGAGTTTCCTGCCTTTCGCGAATTCTGGCTGGTAAAACCCGAGCCGGACGCCACCCGGATGACCGTCATGGCCCTGCTCGACAGTCCCTCGGTGACCGGCGCCTACCGCTTCGACATCGAGCCCGGCCGTCAGACGATCGTCGACACGCACGCCAGGCTGTTCGCCCGCGAGGATGTCAACAAGCTCGGCGTGGCGCCACTGACCAGCATGTTCATGCATGGTGGTCTGGGCGGCTATCCGGCCGACGATTACCGCCTGCGCGTGCATGACTCCAGCGGTCTGGCCTTGCACTCCGGCCAGAGCGAGCGCATCTGGCGACCCTTGAGCAACCCCGAAAAACTGCATATCTCGAGTTTTCAGGATACCTCGCCCAAGGGCTTCGGGCTGGTACAGCGACCGCGCCACTTCGAGGGCTACCTGGATGCCGAGGCACGCTACGAAAAACGCCCCAGTCAGTGGGTCACGCCACTGAGTGACTGGGGCGAGGGCCAGGTCGAGCTGGTCGAGATTCCCTCGGACAGTGAAGCCAACGACAACATCACCGCCTACTGGGTGCCGCAGGAGCCGTTCGAAGCCGGCGAAGCGCGCAGCTATCATTATCGGCTGCAAACCTTCGGCGCCACGCTACCCGACCAGCAGCTCGGCCACGTCATTCGCAGCCGTCAGGGCTGGGCGGCACTACCGGGACAGGACGACCCGCCGCCGCCCAGCCAGCGGCTCTTCATCGTCGATTTCCGGGGCCCCGCCCTGGAGGGACTCGAGGCCGACCAGCCGGTCGAGTCACAGCTGACCACCTCGAATGGCGACATCATTCAGCAGTGGGTACAGCAATTGCCCGATGGCCAGACCTGGCGCGCCAGCTTCCGGCTCGCCCCGGAGGAAGGCACGCCGGCCGACATGCGATTGAAACTGACACTGCGCGGCCAGCCGCTGACCGAAACCTGGAATTATGTCTGGTATCCCGATGAGCGCCGCTGAGTCCCGGGCCATGGTGGCTCCTGTCCCCTTCCGGCGCACCCGGCGGCTGATTTTCGCGCTGCTGGTGGCCGCAACCACGATCCTTGGCCTGTGGACCATGTTCCGCATCCTCCATGTCGGCGGCCTGACGCCACTCGAACTGGCGGTGATGGCGCTGTTCACGGTGACCTTCGGCTGGATTGCGGTCGCCTTCTGGAGTGGCCTGATCGGTTTTGCGCTGTCGATCATGCGCCGCGACCCGCTCAGCCTGGCCCGGGCCTGCGACCCCCGACCGCCGGACACGGCCCACTCGATCACGGCCCTGGTCATGCCGGTCCACAACGAGGATGTCGAACGCGTGGCGGCGGGCCTCGAGGCCACCTGCCGTGACCTGCCGCCACAGACCGCCGCGCGACGCATCGAGGCCTTCGTGCTCAGCGACAGCACGGATGCCGACAGCATCGCTCGCGAGCACGCCGTCATGGCGGCCCTGCAACAGCGACTGGCCGACCACTGCCGGCTGCATTACCGCCACCGCGACAGCAATGCCGGACGCAAGGCGGGCAACCTCGGGGACTTCTGCGAGCGCTGGGGCGCCCATTACGACTTCATGCTGGTACTCGATGCCGACAGCCTGATGAGCGGCGACACCATCCACCAGATGATCGCGCAGATGGAAGCCAACCCGAACCTCGGCCTGCTGCAGACCGTGCCCATCCCGGTTCGCCAGGACAGCCTGTTCGGACGCGCCAACCAGTTCGCCGCCGCCGTCTACTCGCCCATGCTGGCCAGCGGCCTGAGCTTCTGGCAATCCGATGCCGCCAACTACTTCGGTCATAACGCCATCCTGCGCGTCGCGGCGTTCACTGCCCATTGCGGCCTGCCCGAATTGCCCGGCCGGCCTCCGCTGGGCGGCGATATCCTCAGCCACGACTTCGTCGAGGCCGCCCTGCTGCGCCGCGCGGGCTGGGAAGTGCGCATGCGCACCGACCTGGGCGGCAGCTTCGAGGAAATGCCGAGCCATATCCTCGACTACGCCAAGCGCGATCGCCGCTGGGTCCAGGGCAACCTGCAGCATCTGCGATTGCTGGGCGGCAGCGGCCTGCACATGGTCAGCCGGGTGCATTTCCTGTGCGGTGCCCTGGCCTACCTGTCCTCCCTGGTATGGCTGGCGATACTCGTCGTCAGCACCGCCGATGCGCTGCTGCATGCACTGATCGATCCCAACTTCTTCACCTCCGACGCCCAGCTGTTTCCGGACTGGCCGATCTCTCCGCCCAACCTCATCATGCCCTTGCTGGGCGGCACCCTGGCGATGCTGCTGATGCCCAAGGTGCTGGGCGTGGCCCTGGTCTGGCGACAGTCGGCGGCAGCGTTCGGCGGGCGCGCCCGACTGCTCGCCAGCGCCCTCCTGGAAGCCCTGTTCGCCATCCTGATCGCGCCCCTGATGATGGTCTTTCACAGCCGTTTCGTGGTGGAGGTGCTATGCGGCCGTACCGTAGCCTGGAATGCCCAGTCCCGCGAGGGGCGCGCCCTGCCCTGGCGGGACGCCGTTCGCTACACCTGGCCCGGCACTCTGGTGGGCGCCATCTGGGCAGGCGTGACCTGGTGGTACACCCCCGGCTTCTTCTGGTGGTTGACGCCCGTCTGGCTGGGCCTGCTGCTCGCCGCGCCCCTGGTGCGCTTCAGCAGCAGCCTGACCATCGGACGACGCCTGCGCCGACGCGGCCTGCTGCTGGTGCCCAGCGAGACTTCGGTCCCCGCCGTGCTGAGCCACCTGGCCGGTCAGGCCCCGTTGGAGGACGCGGCCGAGCTCACGCCGCCGCCCGCGGAATACCGCCGCGCCATGCCGTTGCAATCCTTTGCCGGCGACTGGGCACTGGCACCGGGTAACAAGAAGGAGTCCGCCACTGGCCCCTGACCCCCCTGTTCAAGCCTCGACGAGGTGTTAGAGTAGAGGCTCTCGCTTGACGGGGTGCCGGTTACACCGGCTGAGATGACGCTCGCCCTCAGGGGCACAGCGTTGATCCCGTGGAACCTGATCCGGGTGGCGGCGACTCATGGTCGCCCGTGAACCGGCGTAGGGAATCAAGCGCAGCGCCCGGTGCCGCTATACCGGTCGTCCTGCCCGCTCGTTTCGCTGCGCCCACATGCCGGATCCCGACACCGGAGACATGATGGGTTACCAATTTCACGACCTGACCGACGCCTGCCAGACTGACTGGCGCGCCTACATCGAGCACGACTTCGTGCGTTCGCTGGGCGATGGCAACCTGGCCCCCGAGGCCTTTCGTCACTACCTGCAACAGGACTATCTGTTCCTGATTCACTTCTCGCGCGCCTATGCCCTGGCGGCCTACAAGAGCCACGACCTGGCCGAGCTGCGCCACGCCTTCGAGGGCCTCAAGACCATCCTCGACGTCGAGCTCGATCTGCATGTGGGATTCTGCCGCGAATGGGGCATCAGCGAGGAGGACCTGGCCAGACTGCCCGAAGCCCGCGCTACCCTGGCCTACACGCGCTATGTGCTGGACACCGGCAGCCGCGGCGACCTGCTCGACCTGCACGTGGCGCTGGCGCCCTGCCTGGTGGGTTACGGCGAGATCGCCAACTGGTTGAACGCGCGACCGAGCACCCTGCGGGGCGACGCCAACCCCTTCGAGTCCTGGATCGCCATGTACGCGAGTGATGACTTCCAGGCCGCCATGCGCGACGAGATCGCCTGGCTCGACGCCCGTCTGGCCGAGGTGACGCCGGCGCGTTTCGCTCGACTGGCGGAGATCTTCCGCGACGCCACCCGCCTGGAAATCGACTTCTGGCAGATGGGCCTCGACCAGACCGCTTGAAGCCCCGGTGGTCTAGGTCGCCACTCTCGGACACCAGCGTTGGTGGGTGCCGGATGCCATCCACCCTGTGGGCTGGCATGCTATCTGCATGAGACGTTCCGGTTCCTGACGCGAGAGTGGCGGCCATGATGCCCAGATCACATTCCACACCGATCGATGCGGCGCAATTTCGGCGCCGCACCCACCAGCATCTGGAGATGCTGTATGGCCCGCGGGCCGATGAAGTCCTGCGCCGCCTGGAAACCCTGCTGACTCACCAGGCCCCGGCCAGATCGACGCCGGACACAGCCCCTGTGCCCCTGTGGAGCCAGCGTGACCAGTGGCTGATCAGCTACGGCGACAGCCTGGTCGCCGATGACATGCCGCCCCTGCAGGTGCTCGAGGACTTCCTGAACCGCCACCTGGGCGACACCCTGAGCGGCGTGCATATCCTGCCCTTCTTCCCCTGGAGCAGCGATGACGGCTTCTCGGTCATTCACTATCGCGAGGTCAATGCCGAGCTCGGTGACTGGGATGACATCCAACGCCTGGGCCAGCGCTTCGATCTGGGGGTCGACCTGGTACTCAACCACGTCTCGCGGGAGTCGCTGTGGTTTACCGACTACCTGACCGGCAGCCAGCCGGGCCGCGACTACTTCATCGAGATGGACCCGGATACCGACCTCTCGGCGGTCGTGCGGCCGCGCAGCTCGCCATTGCTGGTCAAGGTGCCGACCCGGCGCGGGGTGCGCCACCTGTGGGCGACCTTCTCGGAAGACCAGATCGACCTGAACTTCGCCAATCCGGATGTGCTGCTGGAGTTCATCGGCATCCTGCTGTTCTATCTCGACCAGGGCGCCAGAGTGATACGCCTGGATGCCATCGCCTATCTCTGGAAGCAGGTGGGTACGTCCTGCATACATTTGCCCCAGACCCACGAGGTGGTGCGCCTGCTGCGCACCATCATCGACCATGTCGCCCCCGATGCCCTGCTGCTGACCGAGACCAATGTGCCCCACGAGGAAAACATCAGCTACTTCGGCCTCGATCGACTGGCGGCCCCCGACGCGGGCGACGCGTCCCCTGACGAGGCGCATCTGGTCTATCAGTTCCCCCTGCCGCCCCTGCTGCTGCACACCCTGACCTGCGGCGAAGCCGGCACCCTGGCAGCCTGGCTGCGCAGCCTGCCCGAACTGCCCCCGGGCTGCAGCTTCCTGAATTTCACGGCAAGCCACGACGGCATCGGCGTTCGCCCCCTGGAAGGCTGGCTGCCACAGCACGACATCGATGCCCTGGTCGAACTGATGCACCGCTTCGGCGGCTACGCCAGCATGCGCACCCGCGACGACGGGGAGGATGCCCCCTACGAGCTCAACATCACCTGGTTCGACGCCATGAAGGGCAACCGTCGCGGACCGGATGCCTGGCAGACGCCCCGCTTCCTGTGCAGCCAGCAACTGATGCTCGGCCTGCGCGGCATTCCGGCGATCTACCTGCATGTCCTGACGGGGACCCTCAACGACCTGGAAGGCGTGGAACGCAGCGGGCGCCTGCGCTCGATCAATCGCCGCCGTTGGCAGCGAGACGAGCTCGAATGGCTGCTCGAAACGCCCGCCACCCCGACCCGGGAAGTCTTCAAGTCGCTGACCCGGATGCTGGATGCGCGGCGTCAAGAACCCTGCTTCCATCCCGATGCACCGCAGCGGGTGCTGGACACGCCACCCAGCCTGATCGCCCTGCAACGCGGCCCGACCGCTGACGGCCGCCGCCTGATCGCCGTGCACAACGTCACCGACCGGCCCCAGCCACTCGAACTCCCGGAACTGACCCACGGCCAGTGGCACGACCTGCTCGCCCAGGCCCCCTGGAACCACGAAGCAACACTCGGCCCCTACCGGAGTCTGTGGCTGGTGAATCAGCCGTAAGCATTATCCCCCTCGACGGCGTCGTGCAGGCGTTCGAGAACATCCGGGATGGCGGCGCGCACGCGGTTCCAGCTGGCGATGAAGGGGCGTTCCCCAGGGTTGTCGAGGAAGGCCGAGCCGGCGTCGAGCAGGTTGCGGGCGAACAGCTCGACGGCCTGTTCCTCGGCATGACGGTCCAGGGTCAGGCCGTTCATGGTGGCGTCGTGGTCGTAGGCCTCGATCAGATCCAGCGCCATACGGTAGTAGGTTGCCTTGAGGGTACGGAAGTCCTCGGCGCTGAAGGTCACCCCCTGGGTGGCCAGCTTGCGATACAGCGCCTTGGCGATATCCAGGCTCATGCGATTGAGACCGGCCGCGGCATCGTCTTCCGAGACCGGCTGATGCTTGTGGTCGTAGCTATCGGCCAGATCCACCTGACACAGACGGTTGGTCGAGTGATTGCGCTGCACCTCGGACAGCACACCGATCTCCAGGCCCCAGTCGGCGGGGATGCGGATGCCGTCGAGGACGTCACTGCGCATGGCGAACTCGCCCGACAAGGGATAGCGGAAGCTGTCCAGGTAATCCAGGTACGGCAAGGGGCCGGCGATGACCTTGAGCGCCCGCAGCAGGGGCGTGACCATCAGACGTGACACCCGACCATTGAGCTTGCCCTCGGCGATACGCGGGTAATAGCCCTTGCAGAATTCATAGTTGAAGTGCGGATGCGCCACCGGATAGAACAGCCGGGCCAGCATGCCGCGATCATAGGTCAGGATGTCACAGTCATGCAGGGCCACCACCTGGCTGCGGGCCGAGGCCTGTACATAGCCGGCGCAGTACCAGACATTGCGCCCCTTGCCGGGCTCCTGGGGAGAGAGTCCGCGCGCCTCCAGCTCGCGATCCAGGGCCGTCAGCTTGGGGCCATCATTCCACAGGATGCGATGCCGCTGGGGAAGTCGCGCGAAGAACTCGCGGGCATGGCGAAACTGCGCCTCATCGGCCCGATCCAGGCCGATGACCACCTCCTCCAGATAGGGCGCGGCGGCAATTTCCTGAACAATGTGGTTCAGCGCCGGACCTTCCAGTTCACTGTACAGGGACGGCAGAATCAGGCTCATCGGCCGCTGCCGGGCAAACTGCACCAGGTCGGCTTCCAGCGAATCGACCGAACGGTGGGTCAGGTTATGGAAGTCGGTAATGATACCGTTCTGGTGAAAATCACTCATGGGAACGCCCTCCCGGGGCGGCAGGTTCCAGGGGAGCAACGCCTTCGTTGCCCCACCAGTGCGTGACGCCCTCGGCCCAGCCGACAGGCCCCACGGCCCGGCTGACATACAGGGCCGACTGGTTCGGCCTGACCGCGAGGCCATGGCGCGCGGGGATCACCACCGCGCTGTCGACGGCTTCCAGCATGCGGACGTCATTGGGCCCATCCCCAAGCGCCAACGTCAGCGGCCGGACGCCCCGCATCGCCGCAAAACGCGCGATCAACCAGATGACGGCATCGCCCTTGTCGGCCTCCCCGGTCACATGCCAGAAGCGGCCGCCCCGTACACTGCGAAGCCCGTCACCCTTCAGCGCCTGATGGAAGGCCTCGAGCTTTTCTTCGCTATCCTCCCAGATCAGCGGCTCACTGCCCTCGCGCATCCTGGCCAGGCGCGCCTGCGACTCGGTCAGGCCGGTCACCTCGATCAAGCGCTCCAGAGACATCTCGCTCATCGGCGTGAAATACGCCCCCAGACGCTCGCGCCAGACCGCCAGACGCTGTCGGATGAAGCCGATATCGATACCCAGGGTATGCACCACCAGCCCATCGGCATCCGCTGAGTGGGAAGCATGTCGCCAGGTCATGGGCAGGCCCACCACGGCCCCGTTCTCGGCCACGAAGGGCGATGCCTCGAGCCCGAGTTCACGCCTCAGGCCGAGCAGCTCGCTGCGCGTCTTGCTGGTCACCGGAATCACCGGCACACCGAGACTCGCCAGACGCGTCAGCCAAGCAGCCGCCGGCGACCAGGCATAGGTATCGTGATCCAGCAGCGAGCCATCCAGATCACTGAACAACAAGCGCGGCGCATCGGGCGCGGTGACGGTAGACGACATGGCAATACCTGGCGTGTGTCATGGATATGGGGTTTCCCTTGCAGGCCGCGTGCCAACTTCACACCAGCCGCCCATTTATCCCCGGGGCTGGCCGGTGCCTGCACCATGAAGCGCCGTGGCAGCGCTCCACGGTACGTCGCTGCGCACCATCCAGGTGCACGCCTCCGCCATCGGGCTCCTGGTCTCCCATACAGGATAGTGCGACCGAGGGCGGGGCTGGTCTAGCGACGTGAATGAGCATATCCTCAAGGCATCAACACGCTCCCCACGACGACGGAGAAGATAATGGCCGGCTTGTTATCCACTGCCGACCCGAATGGACTGCTCGAATACTCGGTGGTCAACGCGGATCGTGCTCTCAACCCCATGTCGCCGCACTTTCAGCAGGTGATGAGCGACATCGCCGCCACCCTGAAGCGCGTCTATCGCGCGCATTCGGCGGTCATCGTGCCCGGCAGCGGGACCTTCGGCATGGAAGCCGTGGCACGCCAGTTCGCCAGCGAGCGGCGCTGCCTGGTGATCCGCACCGGGGACTCCAGCTATCGCTGGAGCCAGATGCTCGACCAGGGCCGTATCCCGGCGGACCGCAATGTTCGCCGGGCGGCCCGCGAGGACGAGGATGATCCCGTATCCCCCTTTGCCCCGCCGCGTATCGAAGAGGTCATCGAGGCGATTCGCGACCAGCAGCCGGATATCGTCTTCGCCCCTCATGTCGATGCCTCGTCGGGTATCCTTCTGCCCGATGAATACATGCGGCGCATCGCCGAAGCCATTCACGAAGAAAACGGCCTGTTCATTCTCGACAGCAGTGCTTCGGGCGCGGCCTGGGTGGACATGCTGGATATCGGCGTCGATGTCCTGCTCAGTACGCCTCAGGGTGGCTGGAGCAGTACGCCCTGCTGCGGCATGGTCATGCTGTCGCGCCTGGCACGCGAGATCATCGATGAAACCCGCAGCACCAGCTTTGCCTGCGACCTGCGCCAGTGGCTGACGGTCATGGAAACCTTCGAGGCCGGCGAGCATGCCTATCATGCCAGCCTGCCCACCGACGGCCTGCGCCAGCTGCGCGATAGCATGGCGGAAATCGAAGCGTATGGCGTCGACAAGCTGCGTGATCAGCAGTTCGAGCTGGGGCGTCGCGTACAGGCGATGCTCGACGAACACGGTTTCAAGTCAGTGGCCGCCGAAGCCTATCGGGCACCGACGGTGGTGACCCGTTACACCCCTGATGCGGAGCTGGTCGACAGGCTCGCCGAACTGGGAGTTCAGGTGACCCCCGGCATTCCCCTGATGTGCGGTGAAGGCGAGCACTTCAGAAGCCTGCGTATCGGCCTGTTCGGCATCGACAAGCTGACGGACATCGACGCCACCCTGGAGCCTCTGCAGCGTGCCCTGGCGCAAGTCGCCCCGGCGCCGGATGCTGCAGGCACTCCGCCCCCGGAATGATCAAGACCCGTTGAGCCGAGCATGACGCCGAACGCGAACGGGCAACCCAGGGTTGCCCGTTCCGCTTATTGGTCCGGAGTCGTCACAGCCGAGCCAGCGCTTGTCTCGACGCCGGCTCGGGGGCAGGAGAGTCAGCCCAGCAGCGCCAGGATGATGCGTTCGCCGTAGCCCCACAGCAGCACCGTCATGCCGAGCAGTACCTCGAGAATCAGCACGCCGAAGGCCAGCGTCGTGCTGGAGACGACAAAGGCTTCCTCGCGACTGATGTTCAGGAAGGCCGGAATGCCCAGATAGAGCAGGTAGGCGGTGTAACACAGTCCGATGGTGCCGGCGAGCAGACAAAGCCAGATCAGCGGATAGATCGACACAATGCCGCTGAGAAACATGGGCGTGGCCACATAGCCGGCAAAGACGATGCATTGACTCTGCTTGGGCGGGTTATGCGCGTATCGCTTGGCCATGTATCGGATGACCTTGCCGACCGCATAGACCGCCGCCAGTATGACCAGGTAAAACACGACCCCGGCCCCCAGGGCATCCATATACCCCAGTTGTATGGTGGTGCCACCCCCCAGGCTCCAGCCGACCTGTGTCGTGCCGATATAGGAGCAGACGACCGGAACGGCCGCCAACAGCAAGACATGATGCTCATAGAGATGCGTGAGTGTCTCACGCTCTTCCTTGATCTGTTTCCACTCGCGGTTCGGGTGGGCCATCAGACCCCATACATGTGTCAACATAGCGCTACCTCCTGCCGGAGACAGGCCAGGATCGGCCCGTCGGTCCACTGCGTCATCTGTCAGTATGAGTATAGGCAGGAATCCGGGGAATATGCCCCCGGATCATCGCATTGGAGCGAACGACAGCGTCAGGTCAGGGCGGTCCACAGCGGTGTGGCGGGCGGCAGACTGGCATCCACCGACATCATCAGGCTGAGCACCGTGATGGTGATGATCGAGAAGGCAAAGACACGCTTGGCCCAGCGGGCTTCATCATCCGCCCGATAGCCCTGCACGGCCAGATACAGCCAGTAGAGCCCCATCAGCAGAGCCACAATGAAGTACCCGTAGCCGGCATACCCCGCCACGCTCAATGCCAGCGAGGCCAGCACGAAGGCCAGGATGTAGCCGAGGATGTAGTGCTTGGCCGTCCTGATGCCGCGCACCACCGGCAGCACGGGAATCCGCGCCGCCTGATAGTCCTGCAGACGAAAGATCGCGATGGCATAGGAATGCGGCATCTGCCACAGGCAGAAGATGACGAGCAGCGTCAGCGCCCCCGTATCGAACTGCCCGGTCACCGCGCAATAGCCCACGACGGGCGGCATGGCACCGGAGAGACTCCCCACCAGGGTGCCGTACTCGGAATGACGCTTCATGTAGAGGCTGTAGACGCCGACATAAATCGCGAAACCGAAGGCAGCCAGGCCTACCGTCACCCAGTTGGTGAAGAACCCGAGCAAGGCAAAGCCCGCGACCCCGAGCAGGGTCGCGAAGCGCAGTGTTGCCGCCGGTGTGAGTCGGCCCTGCACCAGGGGGCGGGACTGCGTGCGTTGCATCATCGCATCGATGTCGCGATCGATGACGTTGTTGAACGCGCAGCCCGAGGCGATGACCAGGGCCAGACCGGCCACCGTGGCCATCAACAGCCAGGGATCGACATCGCCCCGGGCGGCCAGGAAGAAGCCGCCCAGTACTGCGATCACATTGCCGCCGATGATGCCCGGCTTGGTGATGGTGAGGTAGTCCTTGTGCATCCTGTCCGCCGGAGTCAACCGATCATCATGTTCTGATGCAGGTTGTACATGATCCATACGGAACCTCCGATCACCAGAACCAGGATCGACACGGTGAAGACGAACGACATGAAGTTCCAGCCCTCGTCCGCCTTGGTGTTCATGTGCATGAACAACACCAGCTGGACGAGCAACTGAGCCACCGCCGTTGCCACGATGATCAGTACCGTGGCGCTGGTTGCCAGCGCATCGGTCATCACGATCCCGAAGGGAATGATGGTCAGCACCAGGGACAGGATCAGCCCCGTCACATAGGACTTGACGCTACCATGGCTGTGTTCTTCGTGAGAGGCATTTCCACTCATGTCAAAGGACTCCCATCAGGTAGACGAAGGAGAAAACGCAGATCCAGACGATGTCCAGGAAGTGCCAGAACAGGCTCAGGCACATGATCCGCGGGCGAGTCATGTCGGTCAGGCCCTTCTGCTGCAGCTGGATCAGCATGACGATGATCCAGATCAGACCAAAGAAGACGTGCAGACCGTGGGTGCCCACCAGCGTGAAGAACGCCGACAGGAAGGCACTGCGGTCCGGACCATAGCCGAGATGGATCAGGTGCTGGAACTCGTAGATCTCGATCCCGATGAAGCCCGCCCCCAGCAGGAAGGTAATGGCGAGCCACTTCTTGACCTTGTCGACCTGGTCGGCATTCATCGCCAGCACCGCCATGCCGTAGGTGAAACTACTCACCAGCAGCAGGAAGGTACTGATCAGGATCAGATCGAGCTCGAAGATATCCGCACCGGACGGGCCCCCGGCCGTGCCCCCGAGGAGCACGGCATAGGTGGCGAACAGTGATCCGAAGATCACCAGGTCGCTCATCAGGTAGACCCAGAAGCCGAAGATCTTGGTCCCTGCAGTGTCGTGGTGATCATGCTCGTGGGCATGATCCTCGTGGTTGCTAAGGGTATCGGTAGCCATGATTACGCCTGCATCTCCACACGTTGTTGGTGCTCGCGCTCGATGCGCTCGACTTCAGCCGCCGGGACATAGTAGTCCACGTCCTCTCTGAAGACGCGCGCCATGAAGACCGCGAAGGTTGCGATGCCGCCGACGATGGCCAGCCACCAGATGTGCCAGACCAGGGCAAAGCCGAAGACGGTCGCCAGCAAGCCGATGACCGGCCCTTCCCAGGTATCCTTGGGCATGTGGATGTCCTGATAGGGAGGCTTGGAACGCGGCGGCGTGCCACCGTTGGCCTGCTTCTTGTCCCAGAAATCATCGATATCGCTGACTTCGGGCTCATGGGCGAAGTTATAGAACGGCGCCGGCGAGGACGTGGACCACTCGAGCGTCCGGCCATCCCATGGATCGCCGGTCACGTCCGCGTTCTTCTTGCGATCGCGAATGCTGACGGCGAACTGGATCACGGTGCAGGCAATACCGCACATGATGACGACGGCGCCGACCCAGGCCAGAATCATCCACGACTGCCAGTCACCATTCTCGTAGGACTGCATGCGACGCACCGCGCCGAAGAAGCTCAGCACATAGAGCGGCATGAAGGCCAGATAGAAGCCGATGATCCAGCACCAGAAGGAGCGCTTGCCCCACTTCTCGTCCAGCTTGAAGCCGAAGGCCTTCGGGAACCAGAAGGTCAGGCCGGCCAGCATGCCGAACACCACGCCGCCGATGATCACATTGTGGAAGTGAGCAATGACGAACAGGCTGTTGTGCAGCACGAAGTTGGCGGCCGGCAGTGCCAGCATCACACCGGTCATGCCACCCAGGGTAAAGGTGATGATGAAGCCCAGCGTCCACAGCACCGGCGAGGTGAATTCCAGACGCCCGCGATACATGGTGAACAGCCAGTTGAATATCTTCACGCCCGTGGGTATGGCGATGATCATCGTCGCTATGCCGAAGAAGGCATTGACGTTGGCCCCCGCGCCCATGGTGAAGAAGTGGTGCAGCCAGACGATGAACGACAGGAAGGTGATCGCCACGGTCGCCCAGACCATGGTGCCGTAACCGAACAGCCGCTTGCGCGCAAAGGTCGAGATGACCTCGGAGAAGACGCCGAAGGCCGGCAGGATGAGAATGTACACCTCAGGATGGCCCCAGGCCCATATGAGGTTGACGTACATCATCATGTTGCCGCCGAAATCATTGGTGAAGAAGTGGAAACCCAAGTAACGGTCGAGCGTCAGCAGCGCGATGGTCGCGGTCAGGATCGGGAAGGACGCGATGATCAGGATGTTCGCGCACAGCGACGTCCAGGTGAAGATCGGCATGCGGAAGAGCTTCATGCCCTTGGTGCGCATCTTCAGGATGGTGACGAAGAAGTTGATGCCGGTCAGCGTCGTGCCGATACCCGATACCTGCAACGCCCATATCCAGTAATCGACCCCGACGCCGGGACTGTACTCTATCCCCGATAATGGCGCATACGCCAGCCACCCCGTCTTGGCGAACTCGCCCAGGAAAAGCGACACATTGACCAGGATGACGCCGCCCACGAACAACCAGAAGCTGAGGTTGTTGAGGAACGGGAAGGCCACGTCCCGGGCACCGATTTGCAGCGGTACCACCAGGTTCATCAGGCCGATGACCATGGGCATGGCGACGAAGAAGATCATGATCACGCCATGGGCGGTAAAGATCTGATCATAGTGGGAAGGCGGCAGGAAGCCTTCCGCCCCCGATGAGGCCATGGCCAGCTGGCTGCGCATCATGATGGCATCGGCAAAGCCGCGCAGCAGCATCACCAGTGCGACGAGGAAGTACATGATGCCGAGCTTCTTGTGGTCGACGGAGGTGATCCACTCCCGCCACAGATAGCCCCACTTGCGGAAATAGGTGATGGCAGCAAAGAGCGCCGCCCCACCGATGACGATGGCGATCATGGTCGACACGATGATCGGATCGTGTGTCGGTATCGCCTCAAGACTGAGTTTTCCGAACATAATTTACTCCGCTGCCTCCGCGCTCATGGACTCGCCGTGAGACTCGGCATCATTGTGAGACTCGGCGTCACTGTGAGACTCGTCACCACTGTGAGACTCGTCACCGTGGGACTCGGACTCAGCATGGCCACCACCATGGCCTATCGCTTCTCGAGCACTGTTATCGACATACTCATCCATGTGCTCGGCGTGGCTGCCGCCGGCATGGAAGCTCTTGAGGATCTGCTCGTAGAGAGAAGAAGGCACGTCCCCGAAGTACTCGACCTCGTGGTTCGCGCTGGGCGACACCAGCTCATAGTACTCTTCCGGGAAGTTCAAGGACTGGGAGGAAGACTTCACTTCCTCGACCCAGGCGTCGAATTCTTCCTGAGTTCCCACCTGCGCTTCGAACGTCATCCCCGAGAAGCCCGCACCACTGTAGTTGGTCGAGCGTCCCGCATAGGTGCCCGGCTCATCAGCCACCAGATGGACGTCGTTATCCATGCCGGCCATGGCATAGATCTGGCTGCCCAGGCGCGGAATGAAGAAGGAGTTCATTACCGAACCCGACGTCACGCGGAAACGTACCGGCGTATCTTCCGGGAAGGCGACCTCGTTGACCGTGGCGATGCCCTGTTCGGGATAGATGAACAGCCATTTCCAGTCCAGCGAGACGGCCTGGATTTCCATCGGCTCCTGCTGATCCTCGTCAGGCGCGATGGCCTTGTGAGGGTCCAGGCTGTGCGAGGTGTACCAGGTCAGAACGGCCAGGAAAAGAATGATGACACAGGGGATGAACCAGACGACCGCCTCGATCTTGTTCGAGTGAGACCAGTCAGGCGAATAGGTCGCATCCTTGTTGCCGCGGCGATACCGCCAGGCGAACAACAGCGTCATGACGATGACCGGGATGACAACGATCTGCATCAGACCAAAGGCAGTCAGAATCAGGGTGCGCTGTTCTTCCCCTATCTGCCCCTTGGGATCCAGCAGCGCCGAACTGCAGCCCGCCAACAGCAGTGGCAGCGATAGCAGCAGCAGGACGCCGAGCATGCGCAGGGTGGGATTTCTTCTCATGTTTCAACCTCATCAAGGCTTGGCGGCGAACGCGTACCCGCTTGAGCTCAGCAGGCAATGCACGCACCGAAGCGCTCTCCCGCGCGGGTCGCGGACATCTTGAAACAAGTGCTGCACGACCGTCGTGGAGAGTGCTTCGGGCTCAGTCACGGCGCGCTACCCGCGGCAACGACTCGCTGCGACATCGCCGGGCGGGAAGATGGTGCCGTGAGGCACACATTCTGATGGTCCGGGCGCAGAATGGGAAGGGCGGATTTGCGGCAGGTTGTCGCACCCTGTCACACCGATGCGACATCCGCCTCGGAAATGACCTCGTCGATATCGCCCAGGTCAGCGAAGCGTGCCGGCCTGACCATGCCATGCTTGCTGGGATCGACCACCAGGATGCGCCGCTGGGCAGTGGCGATGGCGGCCTGCTTGGGCGCCACCTCATGAAAATGGAAGCAGCTCAGCCCCTGGCGCGGATGCACCCCGGCCGCCGAAATGAAGGCCTTGTTGATGCCCAGCCGGGTGATGGTATCGGTCATTTCCTCGCCTTCGAAGGAACGCGAAGATGACTGATAGAGCCCTCCCGACAGCCACAGGCGCACACCGGGCCGCTGACTCACTGCCTCGGCCACGTTGAGCGCATAGGTCACCACGGTCAGCGAGAGGTCCGACGGCAGGTTGGCCGCCAGCGGCATCAGCGTGGTACCGCAATCGATGAACAGGGTGTCGCCCTCTTCGAGCATGGCCAGGGCCCTGTCACACAGGCGCTGCTTGCTCTCGGCATGCCGATCATGCTGGGCCAGCAGATCATATGCCGGCGCATGGCGCGGGTCATCGGCTTGCATCAGCAGCCCGCCGACCAGCACCAGGCCGCTATCGCCACCGGCCAGGTCGCGCCGAATGGTCATCTCGGAAACCCCGCACAGCACTGCCGCCTCGGCCAGACGCAGGCTGCCTCCCCGGGATAACGAAGCCCTCAGATGCTCGAGACGCGCTGCACTGCGTTCATTCACTCTACCTTCTCCGTTCACTGACATCAATCGACCCACGAGCCGAGAGGCATTCGCCGCCTCGTGTACATCGCGTTTGCGGGACAGGGTTGCGACCCTGGATGTTAATAAAATAACATCCGCGCGTTAATGTATTAACAGAGGCGTCACGTCCCTTCAAGCCTGACGGGGCGATGGCAACCAACCACGCTGTCAGTGATGAACCACTTTCCAGTTGCCTTGCATCACACGACAACAATACTCAAGGGAAACCACCATGCCGCGCCCGACTGCCATGAAACAACTCGCTCCACTGACCGGCCTCGCCCTCGCCGCCGCCTCTCTGCCGGCCACCGCCGAAGAGGGCTCGGCCTTCACGCCGCTCTGGTCGTTCGGCAATGTCTCCGTCAACTACCTCGACTGGTCGAGCGGCACCGAGAGCCGCACCTCGACCAACGCCGCCAAGGGTGACTTCTTCTACCTCGAGTTCGAGGGTGGCGTCGGCTTCGACTGGGGCGAATTCTACGCCTTCTACGACTTCGAGAACCCGCAGAACGATCAGTCCGAGGAGGATGGTCGCGACAACCGCCGTGGCGCCGGCAAGGCCACCTCGCACATCTACCTGGGTGACACCCCCTTCTCGCTGTACTTCCATGTCTACGACTTCCGTGACCATGGTTATGACAGCAAGGAGCAGGACCTCATCGCCGGCTTCGGCTACCGCCATACCTTCGATAACGGCCTGTGGTTCAAGCCCTTCCTCGGCAAGGCCTGGGTGGAAAGCGACGACAACGCCTACAGTGGTCAGAACGGCTACATGCTGGGCTGGGTGCTGGGTTACGACTTCCAGGCCTGGGGCCACAACTTCAGCGTCAGCAACTGGCACGAGCAGACCTTCGATCGAGACGACGAATACCTGCAGCAGAACTACGTCAATGGCCCGGCCGGCAGCACCGGCACCAACGGCGCCGTCGGCCTGTGGTGGCATCCGGTCGAAGAGGTCACGACAGGTATTCAATACCGCTACTCCAACAACAAGCTGGGGACGGCCGATGATTACCAGAACGCCATGATCTATACCCTGAAGTACAATTTCCTGTAAGCCACGCGGCTGCGCCACCCGTCATACGGTCATGAGGGCCATGACGCCCTCATGCCAACGACCACAAGGACATTGCCATGACCTTGATCATGAGTCTCGTCGGCATGGCGACACTGATCGCCATTGCCCTGCTGTTTTCCGTCAACCGCCGCGCCATCCGCATGCGCACCGTGGTCGGCGCCTTTGTCATCCAGGCCGGACTGGGCGCCTTCGTGCTCTATGTGCCCTTCGGTCAGGCCGTGCTGGCCACCGTCTCCGAGGCTGTCAGCCAGGTGGTGACCTATGCCAATGACGGTATCGACTTCCTATTCGGCAAGCTCGCCAACACCGACGAAGTCGGCTTCGTCTTCGCCATCAAGGTGCTGCCGGTCATCATCTTCTTCTCCTCGCTGACGGCCGTGCTCTACTACCTGGGCATCATGCAGTGGATCATTCGCCTACTCGGCGGCGCCCTGCAGAAGGCACTGGGCACCTCGCGCACCGAGTCGCTGTCGGCCACCGCCAATATCTTCGTCGGCCAGACCGAGGCGCCGCTGGTGGTACGCCCCTTCATCAACCGCATGACCAAGTCGCAGCTGTTCGCGGTGATGTGCGGCGGCCTGGCCTCCGTGGCGGGCTCGGTGCTGGCCGGCTATGCCGCCCTGGGCATTCCCATGGAATACCTGGTGGCCGCTTCCTTCATGGCCGCGCCGGGCGGGCTGCTGTTCGCCAAGCTGATCATGCCCGAGACCGAGACGCCCAACGACAGCGTGTCCACGGCCGAGCAGGAGCTCGAGGCCGAGGATCAGCCCAGCAAC
Organism: Halomonas sabkhae; assembly: GCF_030409265.1. Lineage (NCBI taxonomy): Bacteria > Pseudomonadati > Pseudomonadota > Gammaproteobacteria > Oceanospirillales > Halomonadaceae > Halomonas > Halomonas sabkhae. Next base: position 261,812 of record NZ_JAUFPM010000017.1, on the reverse strand, counting down.
GTGCTGGACGCCGCCGCTTCCGGCGCCTCCTCCGGTCTGCGCCTGGCCGCCAATGTGGGCGCCATGCTGCTGGCCTTCATCGGCATGATCGCCCTGCTCAACGGCATCCTCGGCGGTGTCGGCGGCTGGTTCGGCATGGAAAGCCTCAGCCTCGAGCAGATCCTCGGCTGGCTGTTCGCGCCCCTGGCCTTCCTGCTGGGCATCCCCTGGTCCGAGGCCACCCTGGCCGGCTCATTCATTGGCCAGAAGCTGGTGGTCAACGAGTTCGTCGCCTACATCAACCTGGCGCCCTACATCAGTGGCGAGGAAGTCGTGGCCGCCACCGGCGAGGCCATGACCACGCACACCAAGGCGGTACTGTCCTTCGCCCTGTGCGGTTTTGCCAACCTGTCGTCGATTGCCATCCTGCTGGGCGGCCTGGGCAGCATCGCCCCCAGCCGCCGCCACGAGATCGCGCAATTTGGCATCCGGGCCGTTCTGGCAGGTACCCTGTCCAACCTGATGTCGGCGACACTGGCCGGCTTCTTCATCGCCCTGGGCGCATGAGCACGTCCTGCAAGGGGGCCCCGGGCCCCCTTTCCCCGCGCCCGGTGCGAACCGATCGATGCCCCGTAGCATTGAGCCCTGCGGCTCATTCCCATGCCTTTCAAGAGAGCACGCCATGAACGACCTTACACGGACTGCCCGTCAGGCACTGACACTGATGGACCTGACGAGCTTGAACGACGACGACACCGATGCGCGTATCGAGTCGCTGTGTCAACGCGCCAAGACACCGGTCGGCAATCCGGCGGCTATCTGCATCTATCCACGCTTCATCGTCCCCGCGCGTCGCGCGCTCACCGCGCATCGCCTGAACGACACCATCAAGATCGCCACGGTCACCAATTTTCCGCATGGCAGCAGCGATGTCATGAGCGCCGCCCGCGAGACCCGCGAGGCCGTCGCCTCGGGCGCCGATGAGGTCGATGTGGTATTCCCCTATCGCGCCCTGCAGCAGGGCGACGAGGAAACCGGCCGCGAACTGGTCGAAATGTGCAAGGCCGCGGCCGGCGGCAAGACACTCAAGGTTATCCTGGAAACCGGCGAGCTGGCCGATGCGGCCCTGATTCGTCGTGCCTCGGAACTGGCCATCCATGGCGGTGCCGACTTCCTCAAGACCTCCACCGGCAAGGTGTCGGTCAATGCCACCCTGGAAGCCGCCGAAGTCATGCTCGAAGTCATTCGTGACCATGGCGGCGAAGTCGGCTTCAAGGCCGCCGGCGGGGTGCGCACCGCCGAGGATGCCCAGGCATACATCCAACTGGCCGAACGCATCATGGGCGCCAACTGGGTCAGCCCGCAGCACTTCCGCTTCGGCGCCTCCGGCCTGCTCGACAACCTACTCGAAACCATCGGCGTGGTCGGCGGTATCGACATGGAAGGCCTGGATGATGACGAGGAGGTCGATTACTGATGCTGCCCCAGGAAGCCATTCGCGCCAAACGCGATGGTCAGGCCCTGGATGCCGCGACCATCAATGCACTGGTCGCCGGCATCAGTGATGGTCGCCTCAGTGATGCCCAGGTCGGCGCACTGGCCATGGCCATCTTCCTGAATGACATGAACGCCACCGAAACGGTGGCGTTGACCGAGGCCATCCGCGACTCCGGCGATGTGCTCGACTGGGCGGCGCTGGACCTGCCCGGCCCGGTCATCGACAAGCACTCCACCGGCGGCGTGGGCGACGTCGTCTCGTTGATCCTCGGCCCCTGGATTGCCGCCTGCGGCGGCCATGTGCCAATGATCTCCGGCCGCGGCCTCGGCCATACCGGCGGCACCCTGGACAAGCTGGAGTCCATCCCGGGCTACAGCGTGTCGCCGGATACCGCCACCTTTCGGCAACTGGTCAAGGAAGTCGGCGTGGCCATCATCGGCCAGACCGCCGATCTGGCGCCGGCCGACAAGCGCCTCTACGCGGTGCGCGATGTCACCGCCACCGTGGAGTCGCTGCCGCTGATCGTGTCGTCCATCCTGGGCAAGAAACTGGCCTGCGGACTCGACGGCCTGGTCATGGACGTCAAGGTCGGCAGTGGCGCCTTCATGCCCACACCAGAAGCATCTCGCCAACTGGCCGAGACCATTGCCGAGGTCGCCAGCCGCGCCGGCACCTCGACCACGGCCGTGCTCACCGACATGAGTCAGCCGCTGGCCCCGTGCGCGGGCAATGCCCTGGAAGTGCGCGAAGCCCTGGCCGTGCTCACCGGCGAGCGCCGCACCGGCCGGCTGCTCGAGGTGACCCGTCACCTGGCCATCGAGATGCTGATGGCCGGGGGCCTGGCTCAGGATCAGGCGAGTGCCGAGCAACAGCTCGAGCGGGCCCTGAGCTCCGGCGACGCCGCCGAGCGCTTCGGCCGCATGGTGGCCGGTCTGGGCGGGCCGACGGATTTCGTCAGCGCGCCGGATCAGTACCTGCCGACGGCACCGGTCATCCGCCCGGTCCTGGCACCGCGCAGCGGCTACCTGCGCGCCATGGATACCCGCGCCCTGGGCATGGCAGTGGTCGAACTGGGCGGCGGACGACGCTCCCCGGACGATGCCATCGACCATGCCGTGGGCCTGGCCGATATCGCCGAGCTGGGCACCCGCCTGGAAGCCGGTCAGCCGCTCGCCACCCTGCATGCCCGCCGCCAGGAGGACGCCGAGCGTGCCGAGCGCCAGCTGCTCGACGCCATCGAACTCGGTGAGGCAGCCGCTTCACCGACCCTGATTCACGACACCATTCGCCGGGAGGCCCCATGACACGTGCTATCGTGCTCGTCCTCGATTCCTTCGGCATCGGCGCCGCGCCTGACGCCGAGCAATTCGGCGATGCCGGCGCCGACACCCTGGGCCATATCGCCCGCGAATGCGCCGCTTCGACACAGCGTGGTGCCCTGCAGCTCCCCAATCTGGCCGAGCTGGGCCTGCTCCACGCCCACCACGAGAGCACCGGCCACTGGGCGCAAGGCATGACGCCACCGACGAGCGTGAGCGGCGCCTACGGCCATGCCCGCGAGGTGTCCTCCGGCAAGGATACGCCCTCGGGGCACTGGGAAATCGCCGGTGTGCCGGTGCGTTTCGACTGGGGCTACTTCAGCGACCCCGACGACAGCTTCCCCGCCGAACTGCTCGACGCCCTGATTGCCGAGGCCGAGCTGCCCGGCGTGATCGGCAACTGCCATGCCTCGGGCACCGAGATCATCGCCCGCCTAGGCGAAGAGCATGTGCGCAGCGGCCAGCCGATCGTCTATACCTCGGCCGACTCAGTCTTCCAGATTGCCGCCCATGAGGACAGCTTCGGCCTCGAGCGCCTCTACCGCCTCTGCGAGACCGCCCGTCGCCTGCTCGAGCCCTACAACATCGGCCGCGTCATCGCCCGCCCCTTCAACGGCGAGGATGCCGCCACGTTCGCGCGCACCGCCAATCGCCGCGACTACAGCGTCGAGCCGCCCTCGCCCACCGTGCTGCAGCGGCTCTGCGAGGCCGACGGCCGGGTCACCGCCATCGGCAAGATCGCCGATATCTATGCCCACTGCGGCATCTCGCGCAGCATCAAGGCCAGTGGCCACGATGCCCTGTTCGACGCCACCCTCGACGCCATGGCCGAGGATGGCGAGCGCAGCCTGATCATGACCAACTTCGTCGATTTCGATATGGTCTACGGCCACCGTCGCGACGTCGACGGCTATGCCGCCGCCCTCGAGCACTTCGATGCGCGCCTGCCGGAAGTGCTGGCCCGACTCCGCGACGACGACCTGCTGATCCTGACCGCCGATCATGGCTGCGACCCCACCTGGCACGGCAGCGACCATACCCGCGAGCACATCCCGATTCTCGCCCTGGGCGGCGGCCTTTCCGCCGGTTCCCTGGGCGCGCGCACCAGCTTCGCCGATATCGGCCAGAGCCTGGCCGACTACTTCGACCTGGCGCCGATGGACGACGGCGAGACCTTTCTGACGGAGAACTGACTCATGGCTACCCCTCATATCAAGGCCGAGCGCGGCGACTTCGCCGACACCGTGCTGATGCCCGGCGACCCGCTGCGGGCCCGCTATATCGCCGAGAACTTCCTCGAAGCCCCGCGCCTGGTCAACGACGTGCGCAACATGTACGGCTACACCGGCACCTACCAGGGACGTGAGGTCTCGGTGATGGGCCACGGCATGGGCATCCCCTCGGTGTCCATCTATGCCAAGGAACTGATCACCGAGTTCGGCGTCGAGCGACTGATCCGCGTGGGCTCCTGCGGCGCCGTGCGCGACGACGTCAACGTCCGCGACGTGGTCATCGGCATGGGTGCCAGCACTGACTCCGGGGTCAACCGCACGCGCTTTCTGGGCAACGACCTGGGCGCCATCGCCGACTTCGAGATGACCCGCCACGCCGCCGATGCCGCGCGTGATCACGGCATTCCGGTCAAGGTCGGCAACATCTTCTCCGCCGACCTGTTCTATGACCCGCGTCCCGAGATGGTCGAGATGATGCGCCGCTACGGCATCGTCGGCGTCGAGATGGAAGCCGCCGGCCTGTATGGCGTCGCCGCCGAGTTCGGCGCGCGTGCCACCACCATCTGCACCGTCTCCGATCACATCGTCAAGGGCGACTCCCTGTCCAGCGACGACCGCGCCACCACCTTCGATGACATGATGCGTATCGCCCTGGACAGCGTGCTGCGCGATGACGCCGGAGGTGCGGCATGAGCGAATCAGTGGAGGCGGAGATCGTCAGCGCCCTGGTCGCCGTGCGCGACCGCGCCTATGTGCCCTACTCCCGGCATCCGGTGGGCGCGCTGATCGTCAGCGAGAGCGGCACCCGCTACAGCGGCGCCAATGTCGAAGTGGCGCACTACAAGGGGCTGTGCGCCGAAGCCTCGGCCATCGCCGCCATGGCCAGTGCCGGCGAGCGGCGCCTGCAGGACGTCTATGTCATCGGCCCCGGCGAGCACCTGTGTACGCCCTGCGGCGACTGCCGCCAGCGCATCCGCGAATTCGCCGACGACCGGACACGCATTCACGTGGTCGATGCCGAGGGCCGATTGCTCAAGCGCTACACCCTGGAACAGTTGCTGCCGGACGCCTTTGGCCCCGATAATCTGCAACTCGACGGATGATCTCATGGCCGGTCGGCCCGGCCGGCCAGCCTGTAACGCGGAAGTGACCTCATGCAGAGTCCCGCTCTCGCCATCGCTCGCACGCCCCTGGTCGCCGTCTACGGCACGCTGAAACGCGGCCTGCGCAATCACCACTGGCTGGACGGCGCGACCTTCGTAGGCACGGACCGACTGACCACCGCCACGCTCTATGATCTGGGCCACTGCCCCGGCGCCAAGGCCGAACCATCCCACGGCGTGGAAGTGGAGGTGTATCGCGTCAGCACCCGCATCTTCACCGGCCTCGATCGTCTGGAAGGCTATCGTGTCCGCGCGCCGGCCCATGGCGATTACGACCGAGCCATTCATGCCACCGCCTTCGGCCCAGCCTGGCTGTATCTCTACAACCACGACGTCAGTGGTTGTCCAGCCATTCGTGAAGGTAGCTGGCGGCCCACGGGTTAAGCTGAACATGGGAACCAGCGCATAATGGTCTGGCCAAGCGCGCCTGTCTCCCGTTAGATTCGCCCCTTACCACCGACCCCACGGAGCCCCCATGTCTCGCGTCATCGATATCCCCGCCGCCGACGGCACCATCGACGCCCACATCGTCACGCCCGCTGACGCCGACGGCCCCCTGCCGGCCGTGATACTCCTCTCCGATATCGGCGCCGTGCGCCCCTGCTACCTCGAGAAGGCCCAGCGCATCGCGGACAACGGTTACGCCGTGCTGATGCCCAACATCTACTACCGCGACGCGGCCGGCATCATCGTGCCGGAAGGCAAGTCCTTCCGCGACCCGGATATCCGGCCGAGCCTGGTCGAATACGCCGGCCACCTCACGCCCGAGGCCCAATCCCGCGATTTCACCGCCTGGCTTGACGGCATCGACGCCGCCCCCGAATTCGCCGACGGCGGCATCGCCGTGGTCGGCTACTGCCTGACCGGCGGCTTCGCACTGCGCATGGCGGCCGAGCACCCCGAGCGAATCGTCGCCGCGGCCGGCTTCCACTCCGCCAACCTGGCCAAAGCCGACGACGACAACAGCCCCGTTCAGGTGGTGGGCAATATCCAGGCACGTGTCTACTTCGGCCACGCCGACAAGGACGAACTGCTCCCCGCCGACCAGATCGCTCGCCTGGACGAAGCCCTGGCCAACGCCGGCGTGCACTTCACAACCGAACTCTACAAGGGCGCCCCCCACGGCTACACCGCCAAGGACGCCACCGGCTCCTACCACCCCGAAGCCGATGAACTGCACTACAAACGCCTGGCAACGCTGCTGGAAGAAACCCTGTAAGGCCGCCTACCACCTCCAGCATGCTGGTCCCATGAGGCATAGGACCAGCATGCCGGACATAACTCAGCTGAAGAAATGATCGAGAGAGGCGGCACCGTCATCTGACGGGTGTCTTCGTTCGGCCAAGAGCTGACGTTTAGATCATGCTGATATAACGCTTGGCTTTGCGGCAATTTTGGAGCTGCGCAGCGGTGTAAAAATTGTCCGGCAACAGCGAATTGTTATGAGTAAATTTCACGGCAACGTAACATCCTTTGCAATCTTCTTATTATCAGTCCAGCAACTACTAATATTCTTTTGTTTACACCTCTCAAAGGCTTTCTCCCCTAACAGCCTTCTTGTTTTTTCAAGATTCAAGTCACCTACTTGCTCTTCGCGCTTGGTATTGTCTCGCCAACCGAGAAAGTAAATTTTGTCAGCCTCTTCAGAAACTGAGCGATAGTCTGCAACTTCGTGTGGTGCCGCCTCTTGCGCTGCAAGCGCTTGATTTGGGATATTTTCGTTGAATTCTCTAAAGAAGCTCCATGGACTGAAAGGCCTATCTGGATCGTATTCTAAAGCCAGGACCCGGCAGAGCTCTTTGTAGGTATCGCGATCAAGCCTAGTATCAATATCGAAACCTCTCTCCACCACTATCTCAAAGCTGAAATTTTCAGACTTCACCCCAAAAAGAAGAACAAAAGGGCTTTCATCAACAAAAAAGAAAACATCAAACAGTGCTTTCCCGGACCTGTAGGAGAAGCGGTATCGATCAATATCTTTAGACTTCATGCTCCGATACAGATCGACTAATCCTTCTAATTTCATTAACAGACTCCATCCTACTCATAACGGCGGAGCTAAGCGGCAGCTTAAAGCGCGGTGACATAAGGAGCTGCGCTTTAAGCTGTCCCGCTTGAGCGGCTTTTTAGCGCTCGCCTTTGGTTACATATTTGGCACGAAACTCAGAAACTTCATCCACGAATTCCGAACGATGTATCATGCGATGACAGTTAGAGCACAGAACAGAAAAATCGTTCTTTGGGTCTAGCGTTACCTTCTGGCCCTTTAAGTTACGGACCGGTACCAAATGGTGTGCCTCGATGAAACGACGACCAATCTCTCCGTAATGTTCTTCGAAGTTGAACCCGCAGGCCTGGCAAGTATAGCCATTGGCTTTCTTAGCCTTCTCAGCCAATTTGCGGTTCCTCTCGATTCGCTTATGCTCTCGGAGTAGCGTAGCATCTTCAGTATCAAGGCCAGCTTCATCGTCTTCCGCTGACGCCAAGCCGAGAGGCGCCAGCTCCTTTGTTGCCAAATTCACATACAACTCCATAAATCTCTGGAGATCGTTTCCCAGCTCGACATCCCCCGGGATTGCGCCACGCTCATAGTATCTGGCGCAAATGGAGCCCTGCTGGTAATCTGCCGAGAGGCTTGAGCCTTTCGACGCCTTAAGGTCAATAGGTCCAAGCTCGATGTCAGCATCCACTTTTCCGATACGAGCGGCGTAATCTGATGCTCTCGTACGTAAGGCGTACTTTCGTTGAGAACCATACAGCCTTCGAATAGCTGTCACACCCTGATTTAAGGATATATATATCCCAGAAAAATCTTCTGTGACGAGGTAGACAATATAGAATCCGCTCTGCGCGCTCTCAGTAATAAACCTATCGTAGATTGCAGCCCAAGGCACTGTCGCCCAATTCCCCTTTCCCGGACTCCCATGAACTAAATATCTGTCGTTTTCGCCAATGACCTGGTGGATCGCTTGAGGGATTTCTGTTCTTATGAATTCCGCTACTGAGTTTCCCTGCAGTGGTTGTGTTTTAGCCTTTGGGTACTCTTCGAGAAAGATATTGAGGGCAGCATTCAGACTCATATTTTTCCTTCTTCTTTAACTTTTTGGCACGTTGCCTGGCGCTAACGCGAAGCGCACCGGCGGCCTTTATAGAGCGAAGCGCCGTAAAGGGTGTCCGAGTGACGCGAATTTTTAAATGTTTACATTAATGCACCTGTGCGATCTGCATACCGAAGAACTGCAGCAAGACGCCGAAGAACCCGGTTTGAGGAGATAGTCTTTGGATCGATAAAAACGTCCATTCCTGACCCATACCTCAGTAAATGTTGAGAATAGAGCTGGTTAAGTTCTGTGACTTCCGCTTGCACCCCTCTGGCTCGCAAATTGATTCCAGATACCTGCTCAACCTCTCTCAGCAATTTTTCCAAATTGTGTCCGATGCTTCGTAGCTGAGGTTCGTACTCATCGTAGTTCTGGAGCAAGAGGTAACCCTTCCCCAAGACCTCAATTCCCTGACATAAAAGGTGCAGAACTACGTACTCGTAACCGCCTTGCTTTCGAAGTAGCAAGGCGGCACCGATGAAAGATTTTCCCTTCTCGCACATGGATAATGCGATCAAGCGTTTGCCATGTGGAGCCCAGTTGCTCATGACACCTGAAGGTTCCCTAAATTTAACAGGTATTAGACAGCGCGCTCGTTGATTGACTTGAACGATCGGGCGCGTTCAACATTCTTATGCCGCCACATCAAACCATTGTTTTTTCGATGTTTTTCCGCTGGCGTGGCTATATAATACCAATACACGCGCCTGCTGCCTTTGCTGTCACGTCTGCTTTGGGTCGTGAGCGGCCATTGTGTTCCCACTTCCACCCTGCGAAAAACACCAGATACTGATACCCCGATGGCTCATCTTGTATTTCAGACTGCCACTAAATCAATCATAGGGCCAGACTCGATACGGGTTTCGTTGACTTGGGTCGGGAACGGGTAAATCGGCTGCGTAATTGGCTACGAACCCGACTCCCCTACTCCGCAAAGCGTCGGCGCAGGTAGTCGACAATGTCACTGGATTCGTAGAGCCAGCGCGTTTCTCCATTCTCTTCGATGCGCAGGCAGGGCACCTGGCCCTTGCCGCCACCTTCGATCAAAGCGCGGCGATGTTCGGGGTCGAGGCGGGTGTCGCGGATCTCGATGTTCAGGGCGAGGCGGGTGATCTCGCGGCGCACCCGCACGCAATACGGGCAGCTCCAGAACTGGTAGAGCGCCAGGGCTTCACAGGCACGGTCGACTTCGGCCTGGGCCGCGGCGTCACGGTTTACTTCAGGGGCCGTTCCCAGTTTCTTCGAAACCCAGGTCAGCGGTGCCAGCAAGGTCTGGATCAAGGTTCGCATGTGGTGTTCCTCCTGCCCTCAAAATAAGTCGCTCCGGCATCCCTCGGGACTCGCCCTTTATCCCGTCTCGCGAACCACCAGTTCAACCGGCATCGAGACATGGCGTGGTGGCTTGCCCGCCAGTGCCTCGCCGAGCAGCTCGACGCTCATCTCGGCGATGCCGGCGATGTCCTGGCGCACCGTGGTCAGGGATTCCGCCAGGCTCGGCAGGTCGTCGAAGCCGGTAACCGCGACCTCGTCGGGCACGCTCAGGCCATGATCCTGCAGGGCCGTCAGGCAGCCTCGGGCGAGTTCGTCATTCTCGCAGACCAGACCATCATAGACGTGCGGCTGCTGTTCGAGGCGCCGGCTCAGCCAACGATAACCGGTCAGCGCCGGGTCCAGGTTGGGCGGGATGTCGATCAGCGCGGGCTCGAGGCCGGCTTCATCGAGCGCCTGGCGATAGCCGTTCAGGCGATGCTGGCTGTGGGGGCTCTGCAGGTCGTCACCGACGAAGGCGATGCGATGCCGTCCGCCCTCGATCAAGTGACGGGTGGCCAGGTAGATGCCGTGTCGATCCTCCGGCGCTACCGAGAAGCCCTCCCCGGCCAGACCGATGCGCACGCAGGGCACGCCATGGGAGGCCATCAGCTCGGGGCGCGGGTCGTCGGCGAACTCGCCGAGCAGAATGGCGGCGCCGGCCTGTTCGGGCAGGGTCGCCGTGCGGTCGTGGGCGAAGAAGATCGGCACCATGCCCTGGCGATGCAGCGCCACGGTCAGGTGCTGGTAGAGCAGGATGTAGTAGGGCCGCAGCTCGAAATCGCGGCGTCCCAGCGAGATCCCCACCACGGCGGCCTTGCCGCTGATGAGCTGGCGGGCAGCGGCGCTCGGCTGGTACTCGACGTCGCGGCTGATGGTGAGGATGCGCTCGCGCAGCGCCTCGCTGATGCCAGGCTTGTCGTTGAGCGCGCGGCTGACCGAGGCGATGGAGACGCCCGCCCGCCGCGCGATTTCCCGAATGTTGGCCGTCTTCGCCGCTGCTCTGCCCATTACTTGCCTCGTCTCCGGTGGCCGGCCACGTCGATCGCCATCTACTGCCGCCGACCACTGGATTGTGCCCGATCGAGCCGCTGGGTGCGACTCAGGTGCCCTGCTCCTCCAGGCGCAGGACGCCGCCACGGGCGTCGGAGTCGAAGCAGGCATCCAGCACCTTCTGCAAGGCCGCTCCACGGGCGAAGTCGGGCTGGTCGTTGATGCCACTGGCGACACTATCGACGAAGCGCCGGTAGATGCTCGGCGTCGGCGGCGCCGTGAGTTCGCTCCAGCGAGCAGGATGCACATCCTCGCCGAAGCACACCTCGACCCGGTCACGGGCCGCATCGAGGTCGACGCGCAGCGCGCCGCGGTCGCCGTGGACCGAGAGCGTCAGCGAGTTGTGATGGCCGGTAGCCCAGCGAGTGGCCTGTACGGTGCCCAGCGCGCCGCCGGCAAACTCGACCTGCATCAGGGCGGTATCATTGGCGTCGAGGGTGTACTCGCCGATGCGGTTGTCCGGCGCCTTGTCGAAGCACTTGAGCCGACAGGTCACCGCGGCGATGTCGCCCACCGGGAAGCTGGCGAAATCGAGGATATGCACCCCCACGTCGCCCAGCACGCCCTTGCTGCCGTGGGCCTCGGAGAGGCGCCACAGCCACTGGCTGTCCTGGTCCCAACGGCCCCAGGCGTCGCTCACCAGCCAGCTCTGACGGTAGCTGGCATCGACATGCATCACCCGGCCCAGCCGACCCTCGGCCACCAGCTCGCGGGCCAGCTGGATCGCCGGGGCGTCGCGGTAGCTGAGGTTGACCATGTTGATCACCCCGGCTTCACGGGCCGCCGCCGCCATTTCCTCGGCGTCTGCGGCGTTGGTGGCCAGCGGCTTCTCGCAGAGGACGTGTTTGCCGGCGGCGACGGCGGCCAGTGTCGTCGCCCGGTGGACGCCATCCGGCGTCACGTTGCTCACCGCCTGGATGTCGTCGCGAGCCAGCATGGCCTCGAGGTCGGTATACACCGCCGGGATGCCGTGCTCGTCGGCGAAGGCGTGGGCCTTGTCGCCATCCAGGTCGCAGACCGCCACCAGCTCGACGCCTTCGAGGGCGTGAAACTGCCTGGCATGCTCGCCGGCCATGCCGCCGGCGCCGATGATCGCCAGTCGCATCACTTGAAGCCCTCCTCGCCGGGCTTGTGCAGGCTCTCGCCCTTGACCTCGACGGGATCGGGCGCCTGGTCGGGCGGCACATTGGGGCAGCTGTCGATCCACCGCGAGCCCTCGGGGCACGCCCATTTCACGGCGTTTCTGAGCACTCGCTGTATCTGGGCGTCGTAGTAGATCGGATAGGTTTCGTGGCCGGGGCCGAAGTAAAAGATCTTGCCGTTGCCGCGCTTGTAAGTGAGGCCGGAGCGAAACACCTCGCCGCCCTCGAAGGCACTGATGAACAGCACCTCATCGGGATTGGGCACGGCGAAGGGCTCGCTATACATCTCGCTGTGCGGCAACTCGATATAGCTGCCCAGCCCCTGGACGATGGGATGGCCGGGATTGACCACCCACAACCGTTCGCGCTCGCCCGCCTCGCGCCACCGCAGCGAGCAGGTGGTGCCCATCAGGCGCTTGAAGATCTTCGAGTAATGCGCGGAGTGCAGTGCCAGCAGGCCCATGCCCTGCAGCACTCGGACCTGGACACGGTCAACGATGTCGTCGCGGACCTCGCCATGGGCCGCGTGGCCCCACCACAGCAACACATCGGTATCGTCGAGCAACGCCTCGGGCAGCCCCTGCTCGGGGTCCTGCAGGGTGACGGCGCGCGCCTCGATCTGCGCATCCTGGTTGAGCGCCGCGGCGATGCAGGCGTGCATGCCTTCGGGATAGAGGCGGGCAACTACCTCGTTGGTCTGCTCGTGGACGTTCTCGCCCCAGACCGTGACCTTGATCGTCATGAATTGGCTCCTCTGGATGACGCCCCGGCGGGCGCGATTCACCTGGCTATCGGAACCACTATCGAGAGTGGCGACATGACGACAAAGTAAAGGTTTACGACATGCACGTAAACGTTTACTCAGTGCCACCATGGTCGCATCTCAGCTCATGACGACGCGGGGCACGTATCAGGTACCGGGATCCGGCGAACTACCAGTCGCGCTGGTCTGGCGCTGGGGATCCGCCACGCCGGCTTCGCCGGCATCCCGGCCGGCGGCGTCGCGTCCATCGCCGCGCTCGCTGCTGCCGTCGAGCCGGCCACCGCCGCGCCCTTCCATGCTGACGCTGAGGCGTGGCACGCCGAGATCGACCTCCTGCTCTTCCATGCACTGCTTGAGCAGCAGGTTGAAGGCACGCGCCACATCCCACTGCATTTCCGGTGCGGTGCGAAAGCGCATGCGCAGGATCGGACAGCCATCCTCGAAGGCATGAATGCCCTGCATTTCCAGCGGCGACCAGATGTGATGGCGCATCATCGGGTCCTGGCGCAGCGCCCTGGCGGTTTCATGCATCAGGGTGATGGCATCGTCGATCTTCATGTCGTAGGGGATGCGGATCTTCATCAGGGCCACGCCGAACTGCCGCGACATGTTATGAATCGAGTCGATGCGACTGAAGGTGATGATGTGCACGATGCCATCCAGGTCGCGCAGACGCACCGTGCGCAGCGTGAGCCCTTCCACGGTGCCCATATGGCCATTGATCTGCACGAAGTCGTCCACCGCCAGGGAGTCTTCGATGAGAATGAAGATGCCGGTGATCAGATCCTGCACCAGGGTCTGGGCCCCGAAGCCGATGGCCAGGCCGATGACACCGGCACCGGCGAGCAGCGGCGTGACGTTCACGCCCAGGTTGGCCAGCCCCACGATGGCGGCGATGATCACGATGGTGGCGAAGATCACATTGCGGATCATGGGCGTGATCGTCTGGGCCCGCGCCTGATTGACCCGCCGCCCCCGCGAGCGGGCCGATGACACCAGGGCGCGCTGGATTGCCGTGTCGGCAAAGATCCAGGCCAGCCAGGCCAGTAGGAAGGTAAAGCCGATCCCCAATAACGCCTGGCCGATGCGCACGCTGGCGACTCCCTGGGTGCCGATGCCGATCAGGGAAGCCCCCCAGACCTGCAGCGACAGTTCGGCGAAGGCGATCCAGGCCAGCACATGCCCCAGCGCGTAGCCGAAGCGTTCCAGGCGGCGGCGATACTCGCTGTGTCGACGTTTTTTGGTGCGTTTTTCGGCATGTCGACGCAGCACCCCGGCGACCACCAGCGTCAGCACCAGCAGGGCCGCCGAAATGATCGAACGCGCCAGCGCCGTGCCCACATCGCCGCCGGTGACGAAGATCGCCAGCAATGAACCGCCCACCAGCAACAGCGCCGGCACATGCCAGAGGCCACCGACCACCCGGATCACCTCGGAGGTATTGCTCTTTTCCCGGCGCTGCGAATAGGGCCGGTTGCGGATCAGATGCTTGATGGGACGCTTGAAGCGCAGGATGAAGCGCCCGCTCAGCACGGCCGCCAGGATATTGGCCAGCACCGAGAACAGACTCGCCAGATCGAGGCCGATGAAACTGGTCAACCGCGAGGACTGGAAGGCATCGCCCAGCGCGATCAAGGCGCCGATCATGAACAGCGGGCGCAGGCCGTGGAATTGCAGAATGCGCACGGCCATGAAGCGATGACCGCGCGTGAATACGGCGATGACCGTTTCGACCACCACGGACAGGGCGCGGCCGCACAGCGCGACATAGGCAATCACCAGCGCCGCGGTGCGGCCGGCACTCCCCGGCACCAGCTGGGCGATACCCAGGGTCATGGCGAAGGCCAGAGCCCAGGGCAGCATGCGGCGCAGAAAATGGATCACCATCAGGGAGGCACGCGGCTCGCGCGGCAGGTCCAGCGGCCAGTCGCGTCGCCTGGCCAGCATGCGTCCCAGGGCAATCAGGATCACCAGCAGGCCAGCCCAGATGGCCACCAGCACCATCAGCTCGATGGCAAAACGGACCAGCTCGGCATTGCCGGTGCCGACGATGAGGTCGGTCAGGTCCTCCCAGCCCTCGGTCAGCTTGAGTCGCCAGCCTTCCAGTGGCGAGTCACCGGCCTCGGCCTGCTCCCCCAACTGATTGAAGGTGTCGGCCAGGGCCCCCAGCAGGCCCTGGGGCGAGGTAATGCCCGACTCTTCCGCGGCCGGCTGATTGGCGCTGCGCAACGCTTCCAGGTTTTCCAGCAGCGCCTGTCGCTTGGCGTCATTCTCCAGCGTCGAGATGACCTGATCCAGCGAGGCCTGCAGCTCGGCCGGATCCAGGTTCTCGGCCTGGCGGGCCTCCGCCAGGGCGGAAAGCGGTGCCGGTTGAGCGGCCACGTTCCACGAACCCAGCAATGTCAGACACAACAGCACAACAAGCAAACAGGGGCGCGCGGCAAACAGCATCGGGTCTCCAGTCGCGACTATGAGGCGTAAAAGTGGGTATCATGACATAAATACGCCAGGACGGTGTGTTAGGGTTCCACCACCTGACAACAGGATGACGTCATGACGCCGCAACCGCCACCCACTCCGCGCAATGCCGACGGCCGGACACGCCGGGTCGGCGTCGAAATCGAGTTTGCGGGAATCCCGCCCCAGGATACCGCCGAACTGGTGCAGTCGCTGTTCGGTGGCGAGCTCGATGCCATCAGCGCGCATCGTCTCAAGGTGATCAACACCCGCTGGGGCGACTTCGGCATCGAGCTGGACACCCAATACGCCCACCCTGAACAGCGCTTCGCCCCGGAGTCGGATCCCGACAGCGAATGGCAGCGCATGCGCCAGGATTTTCATAACCGTACCCGCGAACTGATCGGCGACGTGGTGACCGGCCTGGTGCCCACCGAAATCGTCTGCCCGCCGGTGCCCTGGGACGAACTCGACCAGCTCGATGCCCTGTTTGACGCCTTGCGCCAGCGCGGCGCCAAGGGCACCGATGCCAGCCTGCTGTATGGCTTCGGCCTGCACTTGAACCCCGAGGCCGCCAGCCTCGAGACCCGGGACATCCTCGACTGCCTGCGCGCCTACCTGCTGACCGCCCGCTGGCTGCGCGAACAGATCCACGTCGACATCACCCGTGAGGTCCTGCCGCACGCCAACCCCTTCACGCGCGCCTATGCGCTCAAGGTGCTGGACCCGGACTATGAGCCGGACTTGCGGACCCTGATCGACGATTACCTGGAACACAATCCGACGCGTAATCGTGAGCTCGACCTGCTGCCGCTCTTTGCCTACCTGGACCCGGAGCACCCGCACGAGCTGCTCGGTGACCATCTGGTCAAGCCGCGCCCCACCTATCACTACCGGCTGCCCAACGCCCAACTGGCGCAACCCGAATGGGGCGCCAGCCTGGAGTGGAATCGCTGGCTCGAGGTCGAGGTGCTGGCCGCGGCGCCGGATACGCTGGCCGAACGCGGTGCGCAGTACCTGGCGCGCCATCGCCCCGGCTGGCCGCGCCGCTGCTGGAACATGCTGCGACACAAGTTGGGGCGCTGATGTCGGAACGTCCCCTGATCGGCATTACCACGTCCGATCACAAGAGTCGCATCGCCTGGTGGTTCGACTGGTTCGCGATCTGGCGTCATGGCGGCCGACCGCTGCGCCTCTCGCCTTCCCGGGAAGTGCCGGCACGCCTCGACGGCCTGATCATCGGCGGTGGCGATGACATCCAGGCCCACCTGTATGACGCCGAGATGCACCTCGACGTGCGGGTCGACCCGCAGCGCGATGACCTCGAACTGCAGTTGCTGGAACGCTTCATACCAGGCGGCACACCGGTGCTCGGCATCTGCCGTGGCGCCCAGCTGATCAATGTCTATCTGGGCGGCACCCTGGACCCGGACATCTACACCACACACGAAGGCCTCAAGCAGCGGCGTACCGTACTGCCCCGCAAGACGGTGGATATCGTCGGCGCCAGCCAGCTCAATCGGATCCTCAAGGTCACCTGGTGCCGCATCAACAGCCTGCATCACCAGGCGGTTCAGGAAGCCGGCGACGGCATCGAGATCGTCGCCCGCGACCGCGACGGCCTGGTGCAGGGCATCGAATCCCGGCGGCACGACTTCCTGATCGGCGTGCAGTGGCATCCTGAATGGCTGATCTTCAATCGCCCCCAGCAACGCCTGATTCGTGCTCTGGTCGATGCCGCACGACGCCGTTGAACCTCCACACACGAAACAGGCCACCCTGGGGTGGCCTGATAACGTCCTGGTTCAGGGCAGTATTTTACCCCTCCAGCTTGGCATCCAGACTGATCTCGGCATTGAACAGCTTGGACACCGGGCAGCCTTCCTTGGCCTTGTTGGCCGCATCCTCGAAAGCCGCCTGATCCGCGCCCGGAACACTGGCACGGGTCTGTAGATGAATCTTGCTGATGCTGAAGCCGCTCTCATCCTCGACCAGCGAGACGTCGGCCTGTGTGGCAATGCGCTCCGGCGTGTAACCGGCCTCGCCGAGAATCATCGACAACGCCATCGAATAGCAGCTGGCGTGCGCCGCCCCGATCAGTTCTTCGGGGTTGGAACCACCCTCGCCTTCGAAACGCTTGGCAAAGCTGTAGGACGCCTCGTCGAGCACGCCACTTTGCGTAGAGACCGTACCCTTGCCATCCTTCAAACCACCTTGCCAGACAGCGTTTCCGTTCTTCGTGATGCTCATGTCGACTCCTCGTATCCTGGGTTGGTCGCAATCTTGCCCTTGCAGTCTAGACAATGGGGATGACGCCGCTGAGACACAAGGGGCATTGCATCGTGAATAACGGCAACACAGAATGCGGCGCTCAAGCGCACACGCTTTTCAACAGGAGCTGACATGTCGAATCGTCCCGAAGTCACGCTAGCCGCCACTGCCCATGAGCCAGCCGTTACGCTCCCCGCCATCGGCCAGGGAACCTGGTTCATGGGCGAGGGATATGCAACGCACGAGGAAGAAGTCAGTGCCTTGAAGGAAGGGCTGGATCACGGGCTCACCCTCATCGATACCGCCGAGATGTATGCCGAGGGGCAGGCCGAGAAAGTCGTCGGGGATGCCCTGAAGGGCCGACGCGACGAAGCTTTCGTGACCTCCAAGGTGTATCCCTGGAACGCTGGCCGCGACACCGCCATGAAGGCCTGTGAAGATAGCCTGCAGCGCCTGGGCACCGATTATCTCGATCTCTATCTGCTGCACTGGCCGGGCGGCATCCCGATCGACGAGACACTGGAAGCCTTCGAGCGCCTGCGCGATGCCGGCAAGATCCGTCGCTTCGGCGTCTCCAATTTCGATGTCGAGGACATGCGCGCCCTGATCGACCGACCGGGCGGCGAGGCCTGCGCCGCCAACGAGGTGCTGTATCACCTAGGCTCGCGTGGCATCGAATACAGCCTGACGCCCTGGCAGCGTGCTCACGACATACCGGTGATCGCCTACTGCCCGCTCGCCCAGGGTGGCCGTCTGCGCCGTGACATGCTCGATCATCCGGATCTCTTGGCCACGGCCGCCGAGCTGGACCTGACCCCGGCCCAGCTGCTGCTGGCCTGGACCATCCGTCCAGTGGAAGACCAGCACAATATCCTCGCCGTGCCCAAGGCCGCCCAGCGGCAACACGTTCGCGACAACGCCGCCGCCCTGAATGCCAGCCTGGGCGATGACATCCTGGCACGCCTGAACAGCATCTTCCCGTCGGCCGTGGCCAAGGAACCCCTCGACATGGTTTAAGCAACCACTAACCACGTCGCCGCGCAGAAGCCATATAACGAGTCGTGAAGCGAACTTTCGTCCGAGTTGGCGCCCCGATTCGCCTGCAGCGAATGGGCAGCGCCCCCGGACGCCCCGCAGGGTAGTCGCCAGGGATGGCGACGGTAGTGCCGCAATGTTCGGCGCAGGTATTCAAGCAGTGGCTTCCGGGCTGACGTGGCTTGCCAGCCTTACTGCCGACCGCTCAGGCAGGCCGCTTCCCACTCGGTCCTGCCGTATTCCCGGCATAGCCCTTCACGGATCGCATTGCGTTCTTCCGGAGACTTGTGCTGACTGGCCTTGTGCTTGCCGGATATCCGTTCAATGGTCAACTCGATCCCGACAATGGCACGACACATGCCCGCAATATAATCCTCCGGCGCGTCCTCGACCCGCCAGGGCGATGATCGCCCGCCCTCGAACCGCTCGGTCAGCGCAGTGACCATATCCAGCACCCAGTCGGGATCATCGATCAACCGCAGTCGACCATGGACATGTACGACCTGATAATTCCAGGTCGGCACCACCCTCCCGTGTTCACGCTTGGCCGGGTACCAGCCCGGAGTGACATAAGCGTGAGGGCCGTGAAAGATGGCCAGGGCATCACCGCCATCATCCCCCGCCTCCAGGCACGGAACCAGCGGATTGGCACGCGCCACATGACCAATGAGCCGGTCTCGACTCCGGTCATCCTCGGCGGGCTGCAGGAGCAGCGGTAGATGATCCGCACTCAACTGCCCGTCAGCCAGGTTGGTGACCAGGGTCGCAAAGGGGGCCTCAGCGATAACCCGATGACAGTCATCGCGCTGCTCCATGCGGAATCTGGATGGCTGGTGCATGGTCATCCCTCTTGTTCTTGGGCCAGCATCAGCGACGCTAACCCCTGCCGCTGATGCCCGTCCGCATCGAAATTGTCAGGGGCCAGCCAGCGTCGTTGGGCCGCCGCGATCGCCGGCCATTCGCTGTCGATCACGGCATACCAGGCCGTGTCCCGGTTACGGCCGGCGACCACGCAGTGCTGACGAAAGATGCCCTCGTAGCGAAAGCCAAGCCGCTCGGCCGCACGTCGCGACGCGGCATTGAGGGCATCACACTTCCATTCCAGACGCCGATAGCCCTTGCCGAAGGCTTCGGCCATCATCAGCATCAGGGCTTCGCTGGATACCCGGCTGCCCGCCATGCGCGACGAGAAGCTCAAGTGGCCGATCTCGACACGCCCATCGGCGGGTACATCATTGAGATAGGCGCCCATGCCGACGGCCCGCTCATCGGCCTGGTCGATAACGGCAAAACACTGCAATGCCGAATCGGCGCTCATCTCCGCCAACCAGCGCCGGCAGCCGGACAGGTCGGCGAAGGGTCGCCCACCCAGATAGGTCCAGCGAGCCTGGCCGTCCACATCTGCCGCGATGGCGGAGTCCGGCTGCTGCCAGGCCGCCCAGAGGTCGTCGCCATGTCGCCCAGCATCCAGCCGCTCCAGTCGACAATAGTGGCCGGTGATCGATGAGGCTTCGAGTGCATCCGGCGGTGACCAGGCCACGACCTCCAGCCCGACCGGCTGGGCGTAGTCATTATGCGTATATGCCATCCTGTCACTGCACATTCTCAGGCCCCCGTCGCGAGCAGGTAGGTATCGAAGGCCGTGTCATGCTGCCAGCCATGGGCGTGATAGCGGGACTTGGCCCGGGCGTTTTCCACCTGGGTGCGCAGCATCAACTGGGGCACGCCCTGTTCGGCGGCCATCGCCCGCGCGGCCTCCAGCAGGGCACTGCCGGCTCCCTCGCAGCGCGCGTCCGGACTGACATAGAGATCATTGAGGAGCCAGCGCCGCGACAGGCCGGTGGTCGAGGGCACCGGAAACATCTGCACGAAGCCCACGGCCTGCTGGTGCGCATCCTTCGCCATCAGGACATGGGCGTCGCCCTGGATAAAGCGCGCTTCCATGAAACGGCGCGCACCCTCCGGGTCGCTTGGCTGTCGATAGAACTGTCGATATCCATCGACCAGGGGCACCAACTGGTCGAGATCCGCGGATGTTGCCGCAACGATGGTAATCATGTCTCAACTCGCTTTTTCGGGTGACGGAGCCTCAGTCTGCCGCCATAATGGTTCCTCAAGAAGAACCAATACCCCGCATTTGGAAGGAACCAGTGGCCGATCCCAACGCCAACCGCCTGTGGATTCAGGAAGCCTTGAACCTGGAACTGGCCGCGCGCGACGCGCGCCCCCTCAGCCAGCGCCTCTACGATGCCTTGAGAAGCGGTATCCAACAGGGCCGGATGAGCGCCGGTCAGGCACTCCCCTCTTCCCGCCAGTTGGCCACCGAGCTGGGCATCGGCCGCAATACTGTCTTGAGCGCCGTCGACCGGCTGCTTGCCGAGGGCTTTCTGGTGTCCCGTCAGGGCGCGGGGGTCTTCGTCGCCGAATGGCAGTGGGCTCCCAGACCGTCATGCAACGCCGCTCCCGACACCGAGCTGTCGCTATCCCGTCGCGGCCAGCGATTGCTCGACTTCGCCGGCCGCACGGACGAGCGTCCGGCCGCCTTCGCACCGGGCGTGCCGGCCCTGGACCAGTTTCCCCGCGAGCGTTGGCAGCGCCTGCTGCGCCGCCATCAACAAGGCGCCCCGCTCGAGTGGTTCGATTATCAGAGCGCCGGCGGTGTGCGCGCCTTGCGCGACGCCCTGTGCGACTACCTGCAACTCTCGCGCTCGGTGCAATGTCGGCCGGAACAGATCCTCATCACCCAGGGCGCTCAACAGGGCTTCGAACTGATTGCACGCCTGCTGGCCGATGAGGGCGACCGCGTCTGGATGGAGGAGCCCGGCTATGGAGGCGCTCAGGCCTGCTTCGCCTCGGCCGGGCTGCAACTGGAACCCGTGGCGGTGGACGACGCCGGCATGGATGTGGCGTCCCTGCCGGATGCAACGCCCTCCCCCAGACTGATTTACCTGACGCCCTCGCACCAGTATCCGCTCGGTTCGACCCTCTCGCTGGCGCGCCGCACTGCCCTGCTGGGGCTGGCCCAGGCACATGACGCCTGGATCATCGAGGACGACTACGACAGTGAGTTCCGCTACAGCAGTGCGCCCATCGCGTCCTTGCAGGGACTGATGGACAATGCACCGGTCATCTATGTCGGTACCTTCAGCAAGGTACTCTACCCGGGACTCAGGCTCGGTTATCTGGTGCTGCCCCCGTCTCTGGTCGAACCCTTCCAGCGCCTCAATGCCCGCCTGCATCGCGAGGGCCAGTATGTGGCCCAGGCCGCGCTGGCCGACTTCATCAGCGAGGGGCACTTCGCACGCCACGTGGCACGCATGCGCCAGTGCTACCGCCATCGTCAGGCCCTGCTGCGCAACGCCCTGGCCCCTGCCGTGCAACAGGGGCTGCGGCTGTCCTCCGGCCACGCCGGCATGCATCTGGTGGCCTTCCTGGAGAGCCACGCCCTCGAACGCAAGCTGGTCGAACGCGCCAGGCAGGCCGACCTGCTGTTATCGCCGCTGTCCGCTTATTACCAGCAGGGTTCCGGACGCCCCGGGCTGGTACTCGGTTATGCCGGCGCCAGTGACGCCGACATCGAACGCGGCGGCCGTTGGCTGTGCGAGAACTGGATGGCGCTGGCACCCGACGTCACGCCCCAGCGGCCCCGGTGAAGCCGGCAAGCCGCCCCGAGACCTTCGCGGCTGAGCGAGCCTGATCCGGGCCCGATTGCCCTCTCCATCACCGGGCCCGGTGATGCCGGCCTTGTGGGTCAAGAGCCGTTTTACGAACCCGGTACTTCAACGCTATTTATCCCTTCTCGACTTGTAGAAACCCACATCTTGCTCAAGAGTTGGAGTGTCGACGCTGAGTCACGTCAAGCACGTTCGGGGCGTCGAAAAATACAACAAAGCAGGCTGATCACACGAACCTGCCCGGTACGCTCCGAACGCAAGGACCGCTGCATACAACAATTCCTACGCAGGTAATCTTGCATGAGTCAGAGTCTCGAAGTTGAACCGCAGGAGGCGGCGGACGAGAGTGCGTGCTTTGCGCGCT
The DNA here is from genome assembly GCF_030409265.1 of Halomonas sabkhae. NCBI lineage: Bacteria > Pseudomonadati > Pseudomonadota > Gammaproteobacteria > Oceanospirillales > Halomonadaceae > Halomonas > Halomonas sabkhae. The sequence continues at coordinate 239,453 of NZ_JAUFPM010000017.1, read as the reverse complement.
TTCGCAACGTGCAAAAGAGTTATGACGGCCTCGAATTGGTCGTCAAGGATTTTAACCTCGATATACGGCAAGGGGAGTTCGTGACGCTGCTGGGGCCATCAGGCTCCGGGAAGACCACCTGCCTGATGATGATGGCCGGCTTCGAGACGCCCACCCACGGTCAGATCCTGCTGAAGGGCGAGCCCATCAACGATCTGCCACCCCACAAGCGCGGCATCGGCATGGTCTTTCAGAACTATGCCCTTTTTCCTCACATGACGGTGGCGGAAAACCTGGCTTTTCCTCTCGAAGTCCGCCATCTGAGCAAGAGCGACATCAAGCACAAGGTCCACCAGGCCCTGGAAATGGTGCGCCTCGAGGACTTCGGCGACCGACGCCCCGCCCAGTTGTCCGGCGGTCAACAGCAACGCGTGGCCCTGGCCCGAGCCCTGGTGTTCGAACCCAACCTGGTACTCATGGATGAGCCCCTCGGGGCCCTCGACAAGAACCTGCGCGAGGAAATGCAGTACGAGATCAAGCGCATTCATGCGCGACTCGGCGTCACCATGATCTATGTGACCCACGATCAGGCCGAGGCCCTGACCATGTCCGACCGCATTGCCGTTTTCAACGATGGCGTCGTGCAGCAGCTGGCCTCCCCTGAAACGCTTTACGAACAGCCGAATAACGCTTTTGTGGCGTATTTCATCGGCGAGAACAACCGCTTACAGGGAGAAGTCACCGAGCAGCAGGGCGACGATTGCACGGTTCGTCTGGACAGCGGCGAAAGCGTGCTGGCCAAGGCCGTTGCCACCCAGGGGGTGGGCACTCGCACCACCCTTTCCCTGCGACCGGAACGGGTATGCATCGCCGATGATGCCGCTGCTCCCTTCGACAACCAGTTCACGGCCAGTGTCCAGGAAGTGATCTATCTCGGTGACCACCTGCGGACGCGCCTGTCGGTGTGCGGCAGCGAGGAATTCATCCTCAAGACGCCGAACGCCGAAGGATTCGATCACCTGCGTCCCGGGCAGACCATTCAGGTCGGCTGGTCGAGAGCCAACTGTCGCGCCCTGGATATCTAAGGGTGGCCCGGCGGGCATGAAATCCTCCCGGCATTGCCTCTACAACACTGGGAGAACCTGAGCAGCAACGTCATGTCGTGCTCGACATCAACCAAGCAAAGCACAACAACAAGCGGAGAAAGTTGCCATGAGCAAGAACCGAATCTTCAAGGGAACCAGTGTCGCCATTGCTGGACTGGCCGCCTTGCCACTGGCCATTCATGCGCATGCGGAAACGCTCAACATCGTCTCCTGGGGCGGCGCCTACAGCATGAGCCAACAAAAGGCCTACAACGAGCCATGGATGGAAAAGTCCGGCGACGAGATCGTCAATATCGACCGTAGCGGTAATGCCCTGGCGGGACTGCGCGCCCAGAGCCAGGCCGGCAACGTGACCTGGGACATCGTCGACATGCTGCCGGCCGATGCCCTGATCGCCTGTGCCGAAGGGCTCATCGAACCACTCAATCATGACGAGCTGCTGGCCGACGCCCCGGATGGCACTCCCCCCAGCGAGGACTTCGTCGATGGCGCGCTGGACGAGTGTTTCGTGGCCTCGATCGTCTACTCCAATATCGTCGCCTTCAACACCGAGATGTTCCCGGAAGACAACCAGCCCAGCAGCATCGCCGATGTGTTCGACCTGGAGAACTTCCCCGGCAAGCGTACCCTGATGCGCAAGCCGATCAACAACATGGAATGGGCTCTGGTCGCGGACGGCGTGGCCCCCGAGGACGTCTATGATGTGCTCGAGACCGAGGAAGGCATCCAGCGCGCCTTCGCCAAGCTCGACACCATCAAGGACGAGGTCATCTGGTGGGAAGAAGGCGCTCAGCCGCCGCAACTGCTGGCCGACCAGGAGGTGGCCTTCGGCTCCGCCTACAACGGACGTATCTTCAATGCCATGGTGACCGAGGATCAGCCGTTCGAGATCATCTGGGATGCTCAGGTCTTCGAGCTGGATGGTTGGGTCGTGCCCACCGGCAAGCTCGACAAGGTGAAGGACTACCTGCACTTCGCCACCGATACCCAGCGCCTAGCCGATCAGGCCAAGTACATCTCCTATGGACCGGCGCGCAAGTCTTCCTCCCCCATGGTATCGACCCATGCCGAGACCGGTATCGAGATGAAGGAGCACATGCCCACCTACGGCCCCAACTTCGCCACCGCCATTCCCAAGGATGACGAGTTCTGGGCGGACTATAACGACGAGCTGACCCAGCGTTTCAACGCCTGGCTGGCCCAGTAACCCTCTGATCGACACGCTCGGGACATGCCACCGGCATGTCCCGAGACATCCTGTCCATCATGTGCTGGAGGTATCGCGTGTCCCGATCCACATCTGCTTCCAACGCTGCATCGGAAGACTCAACCCAGGCTGAGTCATCCACCCGGTCACCGGCGAGCGAGCTGACCACGGCCGATGGCGTGCCACTCAGGAAAAGCCTGCAGCGGGCGGTGCGCCGCTCGAAGATCAGGGCCTTTCTGCTGGTTTCCCCCCTGCTGCTTTTCCTGATGATCGCCTTCGTCATGCCCATCTTCGAAATGCTCTGGCGCAGCGTCGACAATCCCGAAGTTTCCTCGACGCTGCCCAGGACCGTTAGCGCTTTGCAGGAATGGCAAGGCGACAGCGGTGAACTGCCCGGCGAACCCGTATTTGCCGCACTGGCGGAAGACCTGCGTGAAGGCCAGGCCGAGCGCAACCTGGGACTGCTATCCAGCCGTCTCAATTACGAACAATCCGGCATGCGTTCGACGATCAGCCGCACCGCTCGTCGGTTGCGCAACCTCGAGCCGCCGTATCGCGAGTCACTGATCGAGGTCAACGAGGACTGGGGCAATGTGGACACCTGGCGCATCATCAAGCGCGAATCCTCTCCCTATACCCTGTCCTACTACCTGGCAGCGATCGACAAGAAATACTCCCCCAGCGGTGAAATCGTCTCGGTTCCCGATTACATGAAGATTCACGGCACGCTGTTCTGGCGGACCTTCTGGATGAGTGCCGTGATCACCCTGGCGACCCTGGCACTGGGCTTTCCGATTGCCTTCCTGCTCGCCAACCTGCCCCTGCGACGCTCCAACCTGTTGATGATCCTGGTACTCCTGCCGTTCTGGACCTCCCTCCTGGTGCGCACCACGACCTGGATCGCGATTCTCCAGTCGCAGGGCGTACTCAACGACATGATGGTCGCTATCGGCATCATTGCCGATGAAGCTCGCTGGCAAATGATCCACAACAAGCTCGGCACGATCATCGCCATGACGCACATTCTGCTGCCGTTCATGATCCTGCCGCTTTACTCGGTAATGAAGACCATCCCGCCGAGTTACATGCGTGCCGCCCGCTCGCTCGGCGGCAAGTCCTTCCTGTCATTTCGACGGGTCTATTTCCCTTTGACCATCCCGGGGATTGCCGCCGGCAGCATCCTGGTCTTCATTCTGTCGATCGGCTACTACATCACCCCGGCGCTGGTGGGTGGACAGTCCGGGCGCTTCATCACCAACTACATCGCCTATCACATGCAGACCTCGCTGAACTGGGGCCTGGCCGCGGCGATTGCCTCGATCCTGCTGTTCGTGGTGGTGGTGTTCTATCTGGTGTTCAACCGACTGGTCGGTATCGACAAGGTCAAACTGGGGTAAGTCATGGCCATTCCATCCTATGCCACGCGCGGCGAGAGAATCTGGCACTACGTGTTCCTGGGCCTGTGCTCGCTGATCTTTCTGTTCCTGGTCGGCCCGCTGCTGGTCATCATTCCTCTTTCCTTCAACGCGGAACCCTACTTCACCTTTTCCGAAGCCATGCTGCGCCTGGACCCGGCGGGCTACTCGCTGCGCTGGTATGAAGAGTTCTTCACCTCGAGCGAATGGCTCAATTCGATCAAGAACAGCTTCATCATCGGCATTGCCTCGACCTTTCTGGCCACCGTGCTGGGCACCATCGCGGCATTGGGTCTGTCGAGTCGCCACATGCCGGCGCGCGGGGCCATCATGGCACTGCTGATCTCGCCGATGATCGTGCCACTGATCATCTCGGCGGCCGCCATGTTCTTCTTCTTTTCCAAGATCAACCTGGCCCAGACCTACCTGGGTGTGGTGCTCGCGCACACCGCACTGGGTATCCCCTTCGTGGTCATCACGGTGACGGCGACACTGTCGAGTTTCGACACCACCCTGATCCGCGCCGCACATGGCCTCGGGGCCAACCCGACCCGGACCTTCTTCAAGGTGGTCCTGCCGCTCGTCACCCCGGGGGTCGTCTCCGGGGCGTTATTCGCCTTCATCACGTCCTTCGACGAGATCGTGGTGGTACTGTTCATCGCCGGCGCCGAGCAACGCACCATGCCGATTCAGATGTGGTCAGGGATTCGCGAACAGATCAGTCCGACCATCCTGGCGGTCGCCACCCTGCTGGTGCTGCTCTCGATGCTGCTGTTGACCACCCTGGAGCTCTTGCGTCGTCGCAACGAGAGGATGCGTGGGATGGCGCCGGGCTGACAGCCCCGGGCCGTGCCCATGCTTGCCATGCGCCGGGTCGGGTGTTTGCTCACTCGGCGGACCAGGGATGAAATCGATAGCCGACCCCGGGCACCGTCTCGACAAGCCCTGCCTGGTCACCCAGCTTGCGCCGTAATCCGACCACCACGGCATCGACCTTGTTACTGCCCTCGGTGTAGCGGCTGCCCCATACCATGGCCAGCAGTCGCTCCCGCGCGAGCGCCTCGCCCGGGTGATCGAGCAGACAGGCCAGTACCCCGGCTTCCAGCGGCGTCAAACGGATGCGTCGATCCTGGCGGACCAGCTCGTGCGCCTGTCGATCGAGCATCAGCGTATCCCGGGGCACCCCGAGCTCTTCGGCCGCCAGGCGTGCCAGCCAGCCATCCACCGAGCGCGGGCCGAAATCCAGAGCCGCCGAGTGATAGGGGATTCCGTCAAGCGTCACGACCCGCTCCGCAAGCCGCCTGAAACCCAGCGTCTCGGCCACGGCGGCATAGGGCGCGAGATCGGCGAGGACCAGATGGACACGACGCAATGCCGGCCGCATGGCCATGTAGTCACGCTTCAGCGCCAGCCAGCAGGCGGCCTGCACCTCCCCCGGCCGCTCCCCTTCTTCGCGCCCCAGCCACCGGCGAATGAAGAGTACCCGCTGCCCAGCGGGCAACGGATCCTCCTCCAGGGCCTGGCACCAGGCCGCTGTCACCGGGTCCTCGGCCAGACACTCGGGCGGCGCCTGCGCCGGGTCGAAGCAACAACACAGGCCCTGGCACTCACCCCGGGCATCGCGCACCACCCGGAAGGCCTCGGGCATCGCCTGCCACCAGTGCCATAGCGCCCGGGCAGCCTGCGGTCCCTCGTGGCGATCGATGATCGCTTTCAGCGAGGTGGCATCCTCGGCCCTGGCGGGCTCCACCGCCAGCTCGTTGCGGTCGGAGGGAAAGAAGGCCTCGCGCACCACGGGATTCTCGATCAGATACAGCAGGTCCGCCGTGCATCGCCACAGCTCGCGACGCCCCGAGGCTGTCGTCTGCGCCACCAGTGCCTGCCAGGCGCGCGCCCGGTAAGCGGCGTGGCGCTGCGGGTCACGCGCGTGAAGGCTGCGACCGAGCGCTTCGCGCACCATGTCATGCAGCCTCAGGCCATCCGGCCAGGCCTCGACGACGTCCAGCGAACGCAGGCTGGCGTAGGCGGCAGCGGACGAGGCGCCGGGAAACATCGCCTGCAACACGGGCTCCGAGACACGTCGCACCAGACTGGCGCCTTCCAGCAATTGACACTGGAAGTGCTCGGGAATATCGGCCAGATACAGCTCGGCAAGCTGATCCATGATCTCTTGCAGGGATGCCTCGGGCAGCCGGACATCCGGGTGCGCCGGCAATAGTGCGGCGGCCAGCCGGATGGCCAGTGGATGCCCATGCAACCGCTGGCGCAGATGGCCAGCCTGCGCCGCGGAAAAGCCCAGCCGCCGCAACCACGCCTCCGCCGCCGCGTCGGCCAGCGCCTCCAGGTGCAAGCAGCGCACGGGTTCTGCATGGCCATCGAACCACCCGGTGGCCGGGCGATGACGGCCACTCAGCAACAGTCGCACGCCCTCGGGCAGCCGCGGTATCAGCGACTGGCGGAGCCACACCTCCAGCAGGCACAAGGATTCCATGGCATCCACGACGATGATCAGCGGCCCCTTGCGGCCGTCTCCGAGCAGCGCATCGAGCCGCCCCGATGCCGCCATCCGGCACCCCGACACCTCTTCCAGGGCCGCCATGAAGCCATCGGGTGTCGGCTCCACCTCGCGACCATCGAGGCACAGGCATGGCACATCCGCCTGCCCGACCTGCTGCACGAAGTGTCCCAGCAGCATGCTCTTGCCGATACCCGCCACGCCATGCAGCCATAGCACCCGGGGCCCCTGCTCATCCAGCAGTGCCATCAATTGCTCGAGTTCGACATCCCGGCCGACCATGAGCTCCCTGGTGCCCGGGATGAGTCCCGCCGGTTGTGTCATCGCCTCTCACCGCCTGCCGTGTCCTGTCAGATTAGCAAGGCCAGGTCCGCCTGACCCGGAGCAATCCTCATGGAATTCTCATCGACGCCTCGTGAATGCAGCTCCTCCAGGCGCTATACCTGAAGCAGAGGGCACGGGAGTGGTTTCTCCTGGATCGCCCAACGCCATTCATGCCTTCATCGAGGAGGACGAATCATGACTACCCAATGGCGAGTCGCAGGCACCTATTTCGAGGCCTGCACCTGCAAGGGGGCCTGCCCCTGCCTGTTTGGCGGCGACCCCACCGAAGGCAGCTGTGATGCGCTGGTCGCCTGGCACATCGCGCAAGGCCATATGTACGACCTCGCCCTGGACGGCTTGAACCTGGCCATGGCCCTGCATGTGCCGGGCAACATGACGGCCGGCGACTGGCGTGTCGTGGTCTATGTCGATGCAGACGCCAGCCAGCCACAACACGATGCACTGATACAGATCTTCGGCGGTTCCGTGGGCGGCCATCCGGCTACCCTGGCAGGCTTCGTCGGCGAGATCCTGGGCGTCGAGTCGCTGCCGATGCGCTATCTAATCGAGGGCCGCCATCACCGGCTCGACGTCGGCGACGTCGCGAGTGCTTCACTGACGGCCATCGAGGGACAGAATGGTGGCGAGGTCACGCTCAGCGGCCATCCGGTCGCCGTGGCACCGGGCAACAGCGGCACCCTGGCATGCTCGGAACATGTCTCGCATCAGGGCCACGGCCTCGACTGGCAATTCGGGGGACGCACCGCCTTCTATTCGGCCTTCCAGTACGAGGCGGCGTGATACGCCCGGGAGACATTCACCATGACCGTGCTGTCATTAGCCTCATTCCGCCAGGGTCAAGGCTGGCTACTCGCCGGCCTCAGCGTGGCGACACTACTCAGCTGGTGGTATCTGGTGCACATGGCCAACGGCATGCCGTCCATGCAGGCCCCGATGCCCTTTCGCCCCTGGGCCACCTTGAGCATGTGGGTGGTGATGATGATCGCCATGATGCTGCCGAGTGCCGCACCCGGCATCATGATGCTGGCGGCGTCACGTCCCCAGGGTCGGCATGCCGCGCTCTTGCCCTACCTGTTCACGCTCGGCTACCTGCTGGCCTGGGTCGCTTACTCGGCCCTGGCCACGGCCGCACAATGGGGGCTGCATGCCTCGGACATGCTGACACCGGCCCAGGCGCTGCGCAGCGAGCTCCTCGCCGGCTTGATGCTGGCGGCCGCCGGCATCTTCCAGTGGACACCCTGGAAGCAGGCCTGCCTGCGCTATTGTCGCAGCCCGCTGGGCATGCTCGCCGAGGGCTTCCCGGGCACAGCCTGGCGCACCCTGACCGCCGGCATGCGGCTGGGGGTCTATTGTGCGGGTTGCTGCTGGGCGCTCATGGCCCTGATGTTCGTCGGTGGCGTGATGAGCCTGGCCTGGATGGCCGCCTTGACGCTGATCATCCTGCTGGAAAAGCTCATCTCGCCCTGGCAGTGGCTGGCCAACCTGCTGGGCCTGGGGTTGGTGGCGCTGGGCGTGCTGATACTTGTCGGCTAGGGACGGAGCCTTGCCCGCTCACCTTGTGCCACGCAATGCCGTAAGGGACGCCGCCAGCCGCTCGGTGCCCAGCGCCTGCATGCTGGCGGCATTGCGCTCGGGGATATTCTCCGGGTCAGGATAATGCGCCAGTGCCCGTTCCAGCCCGGCCTCGCGAATCAGGTGCCACATTGGCCAGGGTGCGCGATTGGTGTAGTTGCGCGGCGAGTCGGCGTCCTCGCCCTCGAACTGATAATCCGGATGAAAGCTCGCCAGCTGGTAGATACCTTCATAGCCCTGCGCCTCCATCAAGGTCTCGGCCAGCGCCAGGTGATCCAGATAATCATCGAAGTCATCCAGACACCCCGTCAGCACCAGCAACGTGGTCTCGTCCTCGGGATGGCCATCCAGGTGCCAGCATTCCTCCATCAAGCGCATCAGCGCGGCTTCGGGCTCGGCCGCCTCAATGTTCACGTAGCGCACGCTATCCCGCGCCACCTCCCGACCGGCGAAGGGGCAGACCTCGCGGCCAACGACAAAGGACTCGACCCAGGCACGGGTCACCTGGAGGGGATCAACGGGATCGGACATGAAGGGCTCGGAGGTGGCGGGAAAAGGGACAAGCAGTATAACGATTCTGGGCATCGCGCGGGCAGCTGCAACGCAAGAAGGCTGGTAGAAAAGGTCCCCAGTAAAGCAGCTGCCAGGCTCAGCCACGCCGTGACGCCAGGCGATCAGCCATCCGGGTCGGCTCGGGCAGCTTGGTGCGTCCCAGGCAGGCTACTACCCAGTCGAGGGCCGTGGGCAGGCTGACGCGATGCCCGCTGGAGACGAACACCGGCTTGACGCCGGCACGCGAGCGTAGCACCGCGCCGATGGTCTCCTCCTTGTGTACCAGAGGTACCCGGTCGCCGCGCTCGTTGCCCGGCTCGACGTGATGCCCGCACAGCCGTGACTTGGCGATGCCGATGGTCGGCCGATCCAGCCACAGTCCCAGATGGCTCGCCACCCCCAGCCGACGCGGATGCGCCAGCCCCTGGCCATCGACCATGACCAGCTCCGGCGAGCTCGTCAGTCTATCGAAGGCGGCCAGTGCGGCGGGCAGATCGCGAAACGATAGAAGTCCGGGAATGTATGGCAGGCGCGTCGGCTCGCGATGCACCACCTGCTCGACCCGTTCGAAGGCCCCATCGGCCCCCGGCGGCCAGGCGAGTACCACCACCGCCGCGCGGGTCACCTCGCCCCCCTGCTCGAAGCCGATATCCACGCCGGCAATGCGCGTCACCTCGGCCAGGCGGTCCTGACGCTCGACCCGGGCGGCCAGCTGCTTCTGCAGGGCGATCGCCTCGCCCGGGTCAAGGTTCCAGTCGTGCAGCGCGGTTGGCGACATGAGGCCTCCGTGTCCTGTTGATCCGTCGGTGCGAGGCGCCAGCGACGCATTGCCCGACAATAAGCGCCTGATGCGCCAGCACCAATCGCGTTAGACTGGGCGCCCTTGTCCTGACGACACTGCTTCACGATCCGCCACCGGGGCGCCCATGTTGAGACTGATCCATACCGCTGACTGGCATCTGGGCCAGAGCTTCCACGGCCAGGAACGCCATACCGAACATCGTGCCTTTCTCGACTGGCTGCTCGAGACCCTGGTCGAGCGCGATGCTGATGCCCTGCTGGTGGCCGGCGACATCTTCGATGTGGTCAATCCCTCGCTGCGCGCTCAGGAGCTGTTGTACGACTTCATCGTCAACGCCCATGAGCGTCTGCCACAACTCGACATTGTATTGATCGCCGGCAATCACGACAGCGGCAATCGCATCGAATTGCCGGCGCCCCTGATGCGCCGCCTGCGTACTCATGCGCTGGGGCGTGTGGCATGGCGCGACGACGGCGAGCTGGATGCCGACCACCTGCTGGTGCCGCTGCATGATAAAAGCGGCGAGACGCAGGCCTGGTGCCTGGCACTGCCCTTTCTGCGCCCCGCCGAGGTCACCGGTGGCGAGGCCCGGGATTATGTCGTCGGTATCTCGCAGGTTCATCAGGCACTGATCGATGCCGCGCGTCAGCGCCGGCAGGCCGGCCAGGCGCTGATCGCCATGAGCCATGCCCATCTGCATGGCGCGACGGTCTCGGAAGCCAGCGAGCGCCCCATCGTGATCGGCGGCGAGGAGTCCATCCCGGCGACGCTTTTCCCCGCGGACATCGCCTATGTGGCGCTGGGCCACCTGCATCGCGCCCAGCAGGTCGGCGAGGCGCGCATCCGCTACAGCGGCAGCCCCTTGCCGCTGGACTTCAGCGAGGTCGGCTACCCGCATCAGGTGGTCGAGGTAGCGCTCGAGGGCGAGCAGCTCGCCGGCTTCGAGTCAGTGCCCATCCCCCGTGCGGTGGCCATGCATCGCCTGGGCCCGGCCGCACTGGACGAGGTGCTGGATGAACTGGCGGCCCTGGAGGACGACCCCAAATTGCCGCGCGAGCACTGGCCCTGGCTGGAAGTCAGCGTCCAGCTGGATGCCCCGGTGCCCGACCTGCGCGCCCGCCTCGACGCGGCCCTGGAAGGTCGGGCACTGCGTCTGCTGCGCCTCACCCGACACCTGCCCGACACCACCGGCGACGCTGCGACACAGCGGGTCGACCTGGAATCCCTGGGGCCGCGCAAGCTCTTCGAACGCACCTGGCAGAACCGCTGGGACACGCCGCCGGATGACGACGTCCTGGCCGACTTCGACCGCCTGCATCAGGAAGTGCTCGACGACACGGAGGGCAACGCATGAAGATCCTCGCCCTGCGCCTGGAAAACCTCGCCTCTCTGCCCGGCCCGCTGGAACTCGACTTTACCGCCGAGCCCCTGGCCAATGCCGGCCTGTTCGCCATCACCGGTCCCACCGGGGCGGGCAAGAGCACCCTGCTCGATGCGCTGTGCCTGGCGCTCTACGGCAATACGCCGCGCCTGCGCCAGGCCCCCAATCGCGACAGCCAGGTGGATGACCCGGCCGGCGATCCAGTGACCACCAGCGACCCCCGCACCCTGCTGCGTCGCGGCACCGCCAGCGGCCATGCCGAGGTCGATTTCGTCGGCCGCGATGGCCGCCGCTACCGGGCCCGCTGGGCGGTACGCCGCGCCCGCCACAAGGCCGACGGCCGCCTGCAGAGCGTCGATCAATCGCTGCGCGACCTCGAGGATGACCGCCTGCTGACCACCCAGAAACGGGAGTTCGACAAGCAACTGCCCGAACGCCTGGGTCTGACCTTCGAGCAGTTCACCCGGGCCGTGCTGCTGGCCCAGAGCGAATTCTCCGCCTTTCTCAAGGCCGATGACAACGAGCGCAGCGATCTGCTCGAACGCCTGACCGGGACGGCGGAGTACTCCGCCATCTCGGGCGCCGCCTACCGGCGTGCCAGCGAGGCGAAGCGCCACCTGGAGGCACTGGAAAGCCGCCTCGCCGATGACCTGCCGGCAGAGCCCGAGGCGCGCGCGGAGATCGAACAGAATGCCCGGGAGGCCGGCGATCAGTTGCGGCGACTGGAGCAGCAACGCCAGCAGCAACAAACCCGCCAGAGCTGGCACGAGACCGATGCGCGTCTTCGCGAGGCGCTGGACCAGGGCCGCCACCAGCAACAACAGGCGGAACACGCCTGGCAGGCATTGGCCGGGGCGCGCGAGGACCAGGCATGGCGCCGAGTCATCCTGCCGCAACGCCATCTCCTGCAACGCCAGGCCGACCTCTCCGGTCTGATCGCCCGGCAGCAAGCCGAACACGCCCACACCCTCGAGGCGCTGGGCGAAGCCGAGGCGAAACTGGCGCAGCAACGACAGGCGCACGAGACCGCCGAGCAGGCCCTGCAGGCCGCCCGGGAAGCTCGCCAACAGGCCGAGCCGGCCCTGCGCGAGGCTCGCCGGCAAGCGACCGACCTGGCCAGCCTGCAACAGCAGGTAAGCGACAAGGAAAGGTTCCGAACCGAGCGCCAACAACAACTCGCCACCCTGGATGCCGAGCACCGCCAGGCCGAGAGCGCACACCAGCAGCGCCGCCAACAGCAGGCAGAGTGGCAGGCCACCCTGACCGAGCTGCTGGGCGATCACGACGACCTCGAGACCGCCCGACAAGCGGCCCGGCAGGCCTTCGACGCGGCCGCCAAGCGTCAACTGGCGCTGGACGAGCTGACTCGCCACTGGCAGGCCTTTCAACAGGCCGAGACCCGCCATCAGCACCTCAGCGAACACATTCAGCAGACGGAGCCACAGCTGCAGCAACGGCTGGAGCAGGGCCAGCAGGCCCGCCATCGACTCGCGGCGGCAGACACCCGGCTGGACACACTCAATACCGCCATCGAGCGCAACCGCGCGGTGCGCAGCGAAACGGTCATCGCACTGCGCCAGACCCTGACCGAGGACGCACCATGCCCGGTGTGCGGCGGGCTCGAGCATCCCTGGCGTCACCACCCTCCGACCACCCCCGAGGCCCAACAGCTGGCCGCCCAGCAACAGGACGAAGAACGCCAGCTTCAAGAGGCCAGGGATGCCCTGGAACAGGCCCGCCAGGAACGCGACCGACTCGACGGCGACTACAGCGCCCTCGAGGCCTCGCTCAAGCAGCATCGTCAGGAGGCTCAACAAGCCCGGGAGCAGCATCAGGCAAGCCACCAGACACTGCAGCGTCAGACCCTCTACGCCGAGCTCGAGCCCATCGAGGTGGATCGGCGCGATACCTGGCTGACCGAGCAGCTCGACCAGAGCCAGGCCGATCGGGCGCATCACGAAGCCACGCTGGGACGCCTGCAACAGGCGGAACAGGCACTCGAGCCGCTCAAGCAGGCCCTGCAGGAAGACGCCACCCGGCTCGCGCGTTTCGAGACGCGCCGCGAAAGTCTCGACGGCGAGCTCCACGAACTGGCCGAGCAGTTGCCACCTCTACAGTCACAACGGGATGAACTCGCCGAACGTCTGGCAACGCTGCTGGGACAACACGCCTCGGCGGATGCCTGGCAACAGCATCTCGACGAGGCCCAGGCGTCCGCCTATCAGGCGCGGGACAACGCCCTGGCGCAATCCAACCAGGCACAACAGGAAGTACAGCGGCTGACCCAGCAGCGCGATCATCAACAGCGCCAGCTGGATGCGCTCGTCCAGGAAAGCGACAGCCTGGCAAGCCAGCTGGCCGAATGGCGACAGGCTCACCCCGATCTGGATGACGCCACCCTGACACGCCTGTTGGCGCAATCCGAGGCCGAGGCAGAGCGCCAGGAACAGCAGTTGAACGACGCCGAGCAGGCGCGCCAACAAGCCGCCGCCACCCTGGCCGAGCGTCGCCAGGCACTGATCGCACAACGCCGCGACCAGGCGTTGCTGGCGACGCCGCATGACGAGGCCGCCCTGCTCGGCGATGACGTCACCCAGACCATCGTGGAGCGTTTCGAGGCCCTGGAACAGGAGCGACAAGCGCTGACGCCGCAACTCGAGAGTGCCCAGCAGCAGCGCGATGACGCCCAGCACGCCCTGCGCGACGACGATCGCCGACGCGAACGCCAGCAACAGGGCCAGGCACAACTCGAAGCGGCCCGTCAGGAGTATCACCGCTGGGGGCGCATCAGCGAGTTGATCGGCTCGGCCGATGGCAAGACCTTCCGGCGGATTGCCCAGGCCTACAACCTGGAACAGTTGCTGGAACACGCCAATGCCCACCTGTATGGCCTGAGTCGACGCTATCAACTGGTACGCGGCGGCAGCGAACTCGGTCTGCTGGTCATCGATCGCGACATGGGCGACGAGCGGCGTTCCGTGCATTCGCTCTCCGGCGGCGAGACCTTCCTGGTGTCACTGGCGCTAGCGCTGGGGCTGGCCTCCATGGCCTCCGGCGAACTGGTGATCGAATCGCTGTTCATCGACGAGGGCTTCGGCAGCCTCGACCCCGACTCCCTGGCCCTGGCCATGGACGCCCTCGACGGCCTCCAGGTCCTGGGGCGCCGGGTCGGCGTCATCTCGCATGTGCAGGAAATGCATGAACGCATCCCGGTACAGATTCACGTCTCACCCGAGGGTAACGGCACCAGCCGTGCCACACTGGTGAGTCATTGACACGCAAGGAGGTGGCGCCATGAAAATTGCGGCCGGTGTGATATTGGTTATCGGGTTGGTGCTGGCCTCAGCACTGGTCATGGCACTGATCTTCGGTGGCCCTTCCCAGCCTCCCGCCATGGCCGGCATCAACGAGCCCTTCAAGAACCTGGACTACAGCGGTCTGCCGGAGCTGGACAGCTACCAGGCTCGTGATGGCAGCCAGCTCGCCTACCGGCACTATCCGGCCGAGACCCGCGATGACGCCAGCAACGGCAGCGTGGTGCTGCTGCATGGCTCATCCGCCGACAGCCGCAGCCTGCATCCCCTCGCCACGGCCTATGCCGAGGCCGGCTTCAGCGCCTATGCACTGGATGTGCGCGGCCACGGCGACTCGGGCCCACGGGGCGATATCGCCTACATCGGCCAGCTGGAAGACGACCTCGAGGACTTCGTCGACGCGGTGAATCCCGACACACCGCGCACCCTGACCGGCTTCTCCGCCGGGGGCGGCTTCGCCCTGCGCATCGCCGGCAGCGAGCGCTCGGACCTCTTCGCTCACTACCTGCTGCTGTCCCCTTTCATCAGTCAGGAGGCACCGACCCACCGCCCCGACACCGGCGGCTGGACCCAGGTCGGCATTCCCCGCTATATCAGCATCGCGCTGCTCAACCAGCTGGGCATCAGCGCCTTCAACCACCTGCCCGTGGTGCGTTTCGCCCTGGCCGAGGATGCCCGGGGACTGCTCACCCCTGCCTATTCGTTCCGCCTTGCCCAGAACTACCGCCCCCGGGCCGACTACCGTGCCACCATCCAGGCCATCGACCATCCCACACGACTGATCGCCGGTCGTGATGATCAGGTCCTGGACCCGACACACTTCGAGACAGTGTTCCAGCACGCCAGCCGCGATGTGCCGGTCACCCTGCTACCCGGCATCGGCCATGTCGGCCTGGTGGTCAAATCCGACGCGCTCCAGGCGATCATCACCGAGACCCGCCACCTGCTCGACACCGGCCCTGCCGAGTAACTCGGGCTGCCCGGCCACAAGCGAGAGGGGCGACAGCCACTACCAGAGCCCGAGCTGCGCCGAGACCCAGCGCCCCGGCATCAGGGTGCCGACGAAGGCACCCACCAAACCGAGATAGGCACCCACCATCCATTGACGATGCTGGCGTGCCTGGCGCCCCAGTATGCTGACCAGCCCCATGGTGACGGATACCAGCACCCAGGCCGAAAGCAGGTGCACCGGGCCGAAGTGACCGACCAGCGGCAGCAGGCTGCTCCCCAGCCAGAAGGAACTGAGCGCCGAGAGCATCATGCTGCTCACCCAGATGCTCCCCAGCGTCCTGTGTAGCCAGCTTCCCTTGCGCATAAACAGCACCAGCCCACCAAGCGCCAATGCCAGAAACGAGGCGTAAAGGTGCAACGTGAACGCCACAAGATGCCCTCCCGAAAATTATGCAACTAGTTGCATAAAGCTAGTCGACCACTACTCTATATGCAACCATGTGCATAACAAAGTTGGAGCCTGGATGCCTCATGTCATTGCGCGCCGTTGTCCTCATTACACTGCAGCAGGAGCCCGGCACGGGTTATGACATCCTGCAGCGTTTCAGAACAGGGCTGGCCCACGTCTGGCAGGCCAGTCATCAGCAGATCTACCGTGAGCTGGACCGCATGCGCCGCGAGGCGCTGCTCGAGTGTCGGGCGGTAGCGCAGTCCGAACGCCCGGACCGCAAGGTCTATCAGCTCACCGCCGCGGGCCGGCAGACGCTGGAAGCCTGGCTGGCCGAGCCACTCAGTGCCGGACCGGTACGCGAGCCGTTATTCGCCAAGTTCTTTGCCTGGCAGGACTGGCCGAGCGAAGCCCGGCTACGGGAGCTTCAGGCACTGAAACAACAGCTAAATCAGCGACTGGCCACCTATGCCGAGATCGAACAGACATGGTTCAGCGCCCCCGAGACCCTGACGCCTGAACAGCGCGCGCCATGGCACACGCTGCGCCTGGGCCAGCGGCTGACGCACACCTGGCTGGAATGGGTCGAGGAAGTGATGGCGGAAGATGCCTGAGGCAACGCCCCCGCAGGGGCGTTAGGGATACATGGACTGGCTGCTGCTTCGTCGATGCCGAGCAGCGCTTTCCTGGGCTCGACAGCGAGCCCAGGATTAGAAGCCGATGTCCTTGTAGTGACGCGATACCTTCTCGATGGCCAGGGCATAGGCGGCCATGCGGTAATCATTGATCTTGGGGTTTTCCTGACGCAGACGAATGATCGACTGCAGCGCCAGGCGCATGGAGTCGTCCAGGCCGGAACGCACCAGGTCGAACTCGTCGGCACCGCGTCCGATACGGTCTTTCAGATGCTCGGGCACCTCGACGCCGGTGGCATGCTCGATGGCCTCGATGATCTGCTCACCACGCGCTTCGTGAAAGCGCCGTTCCAGGCGACCGAAGCGCACATGGTTGAGGTTGCGGATCCATTCGAAATAGGAGACCACCACGCCGCCGGCGTTGCAGTAGGCATCGGGCAGGATCTCGATGCCACGTTCCTGCAGGATCTTGTCGGCCAGGAAGGTCACCGGGCCATTGGCCGCCTCGGCGATCAGCTTGGCCTGGATGCGCTCGGCATTGTCCACGGTGATCACGCTTTCCAGGGCCGCCGGAATCAGGATATCGCACTCCATCTCCAGCACGCCCATGCCGTCCTCGATGTACTCGCCTCCACTGAAGCCCTTGACCCCACCGGTCTCGGCGATGTGTTCACGCACGGCAGCCACGTCCAGGCCTTGCGGGTTCACCACTGCACCATCGCGCTCGCTGATCACCGTAATCAGGCTGCCATCCTCGGTCTGTAGGAAATGGGCGGCGTGATAGCCCACATTACCCAGGCCCTGCACGATGACACGCTGGCCCTCGAGGGTGCCGGAGAGGCCGCAGCGCTGGAGTTCCTCGGGGTGGCGGAAGAGTTCACGCAGCGCATACTGCACACCCCGCCCGGTCGCTTCGTTGCGCCCACGCACCCCGCCATGCTCCACCGGCTTGCCGGTGAGTGCGCCCATGTAATTGATGTCGTTGGGGAACATCTGGCGGTAGGTATCCACCATCCAACCCATCTCGCGCGGGCCGGTACCCATGTCGGGGGCCGGCACGTTCTGTGCCGGGCTGAGATAGCCCTTGTTGATCAGGTCACGCGCGAAGCGCCGGGTAATGGCTTCCAGTTGATGCGGTTCATACTGGCGCGGATCGATGACCAGGCCGCCCTTTGAGCCACCGAAGGGCACATCGACGATGGCGCACTTGTAGGTCATCAGTGCTGCCAGGGCTTCGACCTCATCCTGGTCGACGATGGGCGCGAAACGAATCCCGCCCTTGGATGGCAGACGATGGTCGCTGTGGGTGGCTCGCCAGCCGGTAAAGATCTCGGCCTTGCCATTGATTTCCACCGGGAAGGACACCTGGACCACGCTCTGACAGATCTTCAATGCATTGCCGATCCCCTCGTCCAGCTCCATGATCTCGATGGCATGGTCCACCATGTGCTCCACACTCTCGCGGAATGACATGCCTTGCTGCGCGTACTTGCTATCGCTCATCCAATGCCTCCATGGTCATTGTTATCCTGGCCTTGCGACACGCGGCAGGCGTGCCAACGTACTCCAGTACACTCTAGCAACTTCATTTGCGCTTGAACGTTGAACCTTCGACGACACGGCGAATTTCCTCGAGGAGCCCACCATGGCAGTTAATACCCCGGCCCCCAGCCTGCTGATCACCGGCTGCTCGAGCGGCATCGGGCACGCCGCCGCCCATGCCATGCAGGCACGCGGCTGGCGCGTCCTGGCCAGTGCCAGACAACAGACGGATGTCGAGCGACTGCGGGAGGAAGGCCTGGAAGCCCTGAGGCTCGATCTCGCCGACAGCGACTCCATTCAGGCCGCCGTGGTGGAGGTAGAGGAGCGCACCCAGGGCCAGTTGACCGCGCTGTTCAACAACGGCGCCTACGGCCAGCCCGGCGCCGTCGAGGACCTGACGCGCGATGTACTGCGCCAGCAGCTTGAGACCAACCTGCTCGGCACGCATGAACTGACCGCGCGTGTGCTGCCGATAATGCGCGCTCAGGGCCATGGCCGAATCGTCCACAACAGCTCGGTACTGGGCTTCGCCGCCCTGCCCTATCGCGGCGCTTACGTGTGTTCCAAGTTCGCGCTAGAGGGTCTGACGGATACCCTGCGTCAGGAACTGCAGGGCAGCGGCATACACGTCAGCCTGATCCAACCCGGCCCCATTGCCAGCCGCTTTCGTGAAAACGCCCACCTTGCCTTCAAGACGCATATCGATACTGCCCGCAGCGCCCACGCCAGGACCTATGAAAGGGTCGAGGCACGACTCGCCGACCCGAACGGCAAGACTCCCTTCTCGCTGGAAGCCGATGCCGTCGTCGCCAAGCTGATCCACGCCCTCGAACACCCGCGGCCCAGAGCGCGCTATGCCGTCACCCTGCCCACCCACCTGTTCGCCGCCCTCAAGCGGCTACTCAGCACGCGAGGCATGGACAGAGTACTGCTGCGATCGACCCGCAGTGAGCGCGAGTAAGCTGCCACGCAAGGTGCCACACGTCGGCGACCGCTTTTTCTGCCCGGTTCCAACCGTGGCGCCCGGCTCATTGGCATATCCTGTCCCGACCCCCCTGTTTGGCTCGGTACAGGGCGGCATCAACACGTGCCAGCAGGTTCGCGAGTGACTCACCGCTCTCGTGCATGGCGATGCCCACGCTGACACTGAGCGTGAAGAACTCACCCTTGACCGGTTCCACCGGCGTCAGCCTCAGCTCCCGCCTCAACTGATCGCCGAACTCCCACCCATCATCCAGCGTCGCCCCGGGAAACACGAAGAGGAACTCTTCGCCTCCCACTCGGCCACAGAAGTCCGTTTTTCTTCCCAGCTCCCCCGCGATGCGCGCAAAGGCACCCAGCGCCATATCGCCCACCGCATGGCCCCATTGATCATTGATTTGCTTGAAGTAATCAAGATCGACCGAGAGAACCGTCAGATGAAACCCGGAACGATTCGATATTTCCATGAGATCGTTCAGCCGCTCCCAGGTAGCACGACGGTTCGGTAAGCCCGTCAGTTCATCGGTTCTCGCCAGCGCCAGGATTTCCTCTTCGAATATCTGCTTGTATAGAAAATAGCTGACGGTATCGGACAATAACCCCATGAGAATGTAATCATCCCGGGAGAAGGGTTCTGCCGGAGAACAGCTGGCAAAATTGAGCGTTCCGTAAGCTTCTCCGTTCACCCATACCGGGCTGCCGATGTAGGACTCGATCTGCATGGTCTGATAACAGGGATGGCGTCGTATATCGCCTTTTCCCGCGCAACACCACCCCTCCGTCTTTTGGGCATCAAGGGTGTATTCGCAACAGGTCCCCGATACATCAAAGCGTGTTCCGGGTTTCAGCTCATTCCTGCCGTCCACACAGTATTCGACAATATAGTCGTTACCCACCACGCGAGACAGGATGGCGATCTCGAATCCGAAATGGCGCAGGCCCAGCCGAAGCAATGATGCGATCTTGTGGTTGTCCGAAAGGATGACATCGGACGTTATGGTGTGTACTTTTTGCAAGGTTTCCAGTGAGTTATCCGCATTCCTAGCGGGACGAACAATGCCGATAAAGCCGGCCACTCCGCCTGTTTTGGAGCGCATGGCCGCTCCCGTCGTCAACCCGAGAAAACGCTCTCCACTCGCGCGGCGGTATGCAACCCGGTACGTTTTCGTGGCCAGGTTGCTGGCGGCATTGTAACGCTTGCGCCCTTGCTCCGAATACTCACTCTCATCGGCATACAGCAGCCTGGTCTCTTTACCCAGCAGTTCATCGACCGAGTACCCGAACAGAACTTCTGCCGCCGAGTTGACGTACACCATACGTCGACTGGCATCGGCCACAATAACGGCTTCCGAGAAATTATCGAATATCTCGGTCAGCAAGAGCGGCGATATGGAATTGACCCCGCTCTCGGAAAATCCCCGCTTTCCCGCACCTGCTTTCTTATACGTTTTCATGGACGCCCCTGACAGAACCACCTGGTTAGCTTTGCGTTCTATCCATAGCCTGCAATGGAATCAAGCGGCGCAGATGGCATGCTATGTTTCTCATGGTCAGCCATGGGGTGAACAGCTGGCACGATCAGCTGTTCACGGCGTCTTCTCTCCTTTCATTTACCAGTATCATTCTATTGAGTGTAGCAACCGAGCGCGGGTATCAAGGTTCCTGATCGCACCGAGGCAAGTCGTCTGTGGGTCCAATGCAGGATCCCCTCACGCCAACTCGGCAAGTCGCGCCTTCACCAGCTCACGTAACAGCGCTGAATCGACCTGCCAATCGACAGGCACCTGAAACAGGTGCTTTTTCACTACATAGCCCTGGCTCTCTAGAGTCGGCTTGAATGCCTCGATGACCTGGCTGCTCCAGGGAGCCAGAGCAAGGTGGCTCTTTGCCGCCGAGACACCAAAGACATAATCCCCACCACGGCAGATCTGGGGGACATTCCAGGCCATCCGGGTTTCAAGCTCGGGAAAGTCGGTCAGTATAGCCTCGATGACCCGGCATAACGTGCGCGCTTTCATGGGCTCCAACGAGCACAGGAAAGCATCGACAGAATCCAGTTTTTGTCCACTCACACCACTGCCCTCCGTCGTCCTGTCAAAAACGCCGCCCCGCTTCCAGCTCATCCGCCCGTTCGGCGGTCTCGCGCAGCATGCATTGATTCGCGGCGACCCGTGCCAAGGTGCCGCCGGCCGTAGCGTAGAACCGGCAGTTGGCGTCCCGGTAGTCGATCCACAGCCGCTGAGCCTCCAGCAGTGACTGACGACGCTCGGTCGGCAGCCCGTCGCGCAACGCCTGATAGGCGCCATTCAAGCGGGCATCCTGCGCTTCATACTCGGCGCCGATGCACTCGATCATCTTCATGGTGACGCCGCCCGCCTCCTCCATGCAGGTCGCATAGTGCCCGGAATAAGCCACATCGGCCTGGGCGACCGATGACAGGATCAGGCAGAGGGTGGCGACAGATAGACGTTTGATCATGGCTAGCGACTTCCCTGGCGGCAGAGACAGTAGCTCAACACACTTTTCCCCGGAATGCGCGTGATACATAACGCGGTGTCGAGCCAACCACCGCCCTGACATGCCAGGCATATGGCAACTCAGTCGGTAAAAGTCTCGTTCAGCCACTTGATGAAGTTGCGCTTCTGCTTGAACTCGGCCCGCACCTCGGCGAGTAGCGCGTTGAAGGCCTGATAATCGGCGGGTTTATGCAGGCGCCCATGCAACTCCTGCAACCAGACGATGGCCTGCCGGTAGGCCTGATTGCTGGTTTGTTGCACGAGATGGCGCACCAGGCGTGCATACAGCGGCAGGCCCTGCTCGGGCTCGAGAGCTTGAGCCAATTGATACAGCAACCCCGACGCAACCTTGTGTTCACCACACAATACCCTGGCCTCATCCAGGCGCGACTCGAGCAGGTAGATTTCCAACAGGCAGTTCGCCGGCCACGGCGCGTCAAGGAAAGTCGGCGAGCTGGTGTGATTCAGCCTTTCCGTCAACCAGTCGTGCACACCTTGACGATAATCAACCGTCAGTGCGTGAGTTTCCGCCAGTTCCAGCAGGTAGCGGTAATCCTCAAGTCGCGTCGTGGCCCGATAACACTGCCATTGCAGCTCTGCTGCGGCCTCCGGCTCCCCGCGATGCAGGCGCAGGCGAATCGCCAGCCGCTGCCGCTCGTCCGCCCAGGGTGACCGGGTCGCCGGCACCCGTGCCAACCATTGTTCGAGACGCTCCCAATCGCCATGGGCCAGGCAAGCCTTGGCGGCGTCCAGGCAATCCTTGTCGTCGCTGGCGGTTTTCTCATACACCGCCAGTATGGCCGGCAGATCGCCGGCCGCCTCGGCGCGTTTGATCAGCGGGTCGCGCAGGCGCATGTAGTAGAAACGCTGCGACCAATCGGCATTGGCGGGCAGTTTCGGTAACTCATCCCAGACGCGTTGCAGGCAAGCATGATAGGCCTCGAGCCCTGCCGCGCCCAACGCCTCGGTGTAGGCATCGGGAATGGCGGCATAAAACTCATGTTGATCGCCGAATGCCAGTTCGAAGAGATAGGCGGCACGCTTCTCGGCGGACCAGTCCTGCTGCCCCACAACCTTGACATGCAGTGTCTGCAGCGCCTCTTCACAGTGGAAGCGGAAGCCGCCGGAATCATCGATGCTTTGCAGCGCGCGATCCAGACGCGACAGGGCATAGTCGGCGAGCTTGAGGGCCTTGTCCGCCGGGAGCTGCGGTATCTGCTCGATAAGCTGGTCGACCACCGGCTCGGCAGCGGCGAAATAGGCGCGCACCTGACCATAGCGAAACAGGTCGCGATTGATGGGAAAGGCGGCCGTGATCCGTTTCTTCAGCTCCTTGTGATCCACCCCGCCGAGAACAGCATCGGCACGCATCGACCATTGCTGATACAGCGCCGGATCGCTTTCGATGAGAGACTGCAGGGACTCGATCAGCGAGTCCCTGCTCATCTGCTGCAGATAGGCATGCACGCGATCCGTGGCATCGCCCTCGGCCAGCCGCCACTGCTCGGCCTGCTCGGCGCGAAACGCCATGGCCACCACCACACAATGCTTGCAGAAGTCGATGCCCTCCGATGCCGGACAATTACAGCTCCCGTCCAGGCCGCGCTGGCTTACCCGGAGCTGGACCCTGTAGGGCTGACTGCCCTCCACATCGGCGCTGATGGTCGTGCCCTGTTGGCTCCAGCGCGTCACCATGCCCTGACGGTAACAATCCAGCCCCCGGCCGAAAGCCGCCTCGCCCGCCAGCGTGATGAGCTGACGATCGGTCAGAAACTCCCCATCATCCCGCGAAGCCATCAGGATTCTCCCCCGGCGGTATTGGTGCTGCGCCGCCGCGACTTCGCCGGCTTGAGCACCTCGGCCTCGACCATATCGTGCTCCATCTTGATGAACAGCAGCATCACCAGCTCGGTGACGTAGTCCGAGTCGTTGATGCCATCATCACGCAGCACGTCACAGAGGTTCCACAGCTTCGGGACGATGTCGTTGTGGGTCATATCGAGTTCCGATCAAGGCTGGCAGTGCCGGCCTTATTTGACGTTCAGGCAGAAAGTAAAATACGCCGCGCCACAATTTTACTCAGCGACATCATGATGGCGGGTACGGAACAACCTCATTGCTGTCCTCCGTCATGAGGCGCACCAGCTTGGGATGCACGAACAGCTTCTCGCGCCCGGCGCGTACTTCCTCGAGCACGTCGATCTCGCACAGCTGCTGCAAGTAGCTGGAGGCGGTCTGGCGCTTGGCGATGTCACGTTCCACCAGGTTATTGATGCGGCAGTAGGGCTGCTCGAAGATCACCTGCACCAGCTCGTGGCTGTAGACCCTGGGCAACCGCTGCTGGATATGACGGGTCGTATCCTCGAGTAGCGTGCGGGTCGCCGCAATCTTGTCAGCAGTCCAGCGGGCCGTATATTCGACAGCCTTCAGTATGTACAGCAGCCATTCCTGCCACTGCCCCTCACGGGTCACTCCCAGCAGCAAGCGATAGTAATCGGGCTTATGCAGCACGATATATCGACTTAGGTAAAGAATCGGTAGCGACAGCAATTGCTGCTCGATCAGGTAGAGGATGTTCAACACGCGACCCGTACGCCCGTTGCCGTCGGTGAAGGGGTGGATCGCCTCGAACTGGTAGTGGGCTACGGCCATCTTGATCAAGGGGTCGACACCATCTTCTTCATGGAGATAGCGCTCCCAGTTCGCCAGCAACTCTCGCAATGTCTCCTCTCCCATCGGCGGAGTATAGATCACCTCACCGCTGGTCTGATTGGCCAGGGTGGTGCCAGGCACCCGGCGAATCTCCATGTCGACGCCTTTTATGGTGCTGCATATCTCCACCGCCGTGTTGGTGCACAGAGGTCGCATGGCCAGCTCTCGATAGCCTCGGTTCAGCGCGGTGCGATAGCGCAGCGCTTCCTTGGTGGCAGGATCAGCGAGGGTATCTTCCTGGGCGAACTGAAAGAGCCTGTCGGTAGTGGTCACGATGTTCTCGATCTCGGAACTGTCGCGGGCTTCCAGCAGAGGCAACAGGTTGATGAGGAGTCCCTGGTTGGGCAGCAACTCACCCGCCTGCTTCAGCTCCGCCAGTGCTGCCCGAGCCGGAATACAGGCCTTCAGTACGGCCGGCGACTCGAGTTCTTCGGCGGGGGGCAGCGGCGGCAGGTCGTTGTAAGGATGATCGGGGCGCCAGCTCATGTTCATCTTTTCCAGAAAAATCGACACATCGTCAGTTTATGTCGACGGTATCGACATATCCAGAGAACGTGTCGAAAAAAATGACTTTCTTAAACATGTTGTCGGGACATGTCGATACCATCAACATGTCCACGAGACGTGTCGAAAAAACAGCGTTTTGTGAACATATAACGCTGACATGTCGATGGCGTGGACCTGTTCGGGCGCCGCTCGGCGAATATTCTAGCGCTTGAACAGCATGGCGAGACGTGCCGCCACGAGCTTGCCGATCAGCTTGAACGGATAGGCCGAGTAGGCGGGCACGTTATCGGGCATGGTGCTGCCCTCGGGCTTGAAGCGGGTTTGTATGCGCACTTGAAGCGGCCAGCTGGCATCGACGAACTGCGCCCTGTGCATGGAGAGCCAGTGGCCTCGCTGGAAGTCGAGGTACATGAAGGTATTGCAGCAACCGGCGACGATCCGGCTGGTGGGCGAGGTGCTCTTGAGCTTGTACTCGACGAGATTCTCGTCGCCTCGCGGGCAGCGCACGCGGTCCTTGCGGTAAAGCAGATAGGGAGTACCGCCCGCCGCGTCCAGAATGGACGGCGCATTGTCCAGCTGCTCAACCTGCCGCGCGCCCGCCTGACAGTCATCACAATGACAGGCCGCGCCCAGGATGGGACTGCCGGTCACTTCGAGCTCGACTGCTCCGCAGGTACAGCGCGATATGGACACAGTTGTTCGGGACACTGACGACTCCTTGCATGAACCAACCCCACCTCGGCTAAACGGCGGGGTTGGTCGCGGGGCATATCAAGGCCTCAAGGTGTGAGCGAGTGAGAGTGTCACATATCCACCCAGCCACCTCCAGCGGCGGACGATTCCAGCGCGCGGGTGATGAATGCCAGACCATCGACGCCATCCGTCACGCCCGGGGTATTGGCCGCCAGTGCCGCGGCCTGGCGCCCCGCCTGGTGGGCGCGAACCTGCTCGGCGAAGTCGGTATAGAGTTGGGCGAAGGCTTCCAGATAGCCCTCGGGATGCCCCGGCGGAATGCGTGATGCGGCAAGCGCGGCCTCACCGAGGCCCGGGCCATTGCGCGTCAGGATGCGCGATGGCTCACCCAGCGGCGAATGAAACAGTCGGTTGGGCGTTTCCTGGTGCCACTCCAGGCCGCCCTGGCTGCCGTAGACCCGCAGCTTCAAGCCGTTCTCGTTGCCCGGCACCACCTGGCTCGACCACAACATGCCCCGCGCGCCGCCCCTGAAGCGCAGCATCATGTGCACGTTTTCATCCAGGACGCGCCCCTCGACGAAGGTGTGCATGTCCGCCGCCAGTGACTCGAGCTCGAGCCCGGTGACGAAGCGCGCCAGGTGATAGGCATGGGTGCCGATATCGCCCAGGCAACCGGCCGGGCCACTGCGCTGCGGATCGGTACGCCATTCGGCCTGCTTGACGCCGCTGTCCTCCAGGCGCGTCGACAGCCAGTCCTGGGGATATTCGACCTGCACCACCCGCAGTTCGCCAAGCTCACCGGCGGCGACCATGTCGCGCGCCTGACGTACCAGCGGGTACCCCGAATAGTTGTGGGTCAGGCCGAAAAACAGCCCGCTGCGCTCGACCAGTTCCGCCAGCGTCCGAGCATCCTCCAGAGTGGTGGTCATCGGCTTGTCGCAGATCACGTGGATGCCGGCCTCGAGAAAGACCTTCGCCACCTCGAAATGCAGGTGGTTGGGGGTGACGATGGCGACCACGTCGATGCCGTCCGGGCGCTGGCTCTCCGCCTCGGCCATGGCGCGGTAGTCGGGGTAGGCGCGCTCCTCGGCCACGTGCAGTTCCGCGGCGGCCGCCCGGCTGCGTGCCGCGTCGGAGGCGAAGGCGCCGGCTACCAGCTCAAAATGGTCGTCGATGCGCGCGGCGATGCGATGCACACCGCCGATAAAGGCACCCTGGCCGCCGCCGACCATGCCCAGGCGCAGTCGGCGGGGAGTCTCGTGATGTTGGCTCATGTCGTTCTATCCCTCAGTGGTTCCATTCCTCAGCCGAGGCCCAGCAGGCGGCGATTGGTCGCCTCGTCGGCGCCGGCGTCGGCGAAATCGTCGAAGGCCCGCTCGGTGACCTGGATGATGTGGTCGCGAATGAAGGCCGCCCCCTCGCGGGCCCCCACCTCCGGGTGCTTGAGGCAGCATTCCCACTCCAGCACCGCCCAGCCGTGATAGTCGTTGGCCGCCATCCACGAGAACATCGACTTGAAATCGACCTGGCCGTCGCCCAGCGAGCGGAAGCGCCCTGCCCGTTCGGTCCAGGACTGATAGCCGGAGTAGACGCCCTGCCTGGGGCTGGGATTGAACTCGGCATCCTTGACGTGAAACATCTGGATGTGATCGCGGTAGACATCCAGAAAGCCCAGGTAATCGAGCTGCTGCAGGATCAGGTGGCTGGGATCGTAGAGGATGTGGCAGCGCGGGTGATGGCCGACCCGCTCGAGAAACATCTCGAAGGTGATGCCGTCGTGCAGGTCCTCACCGGGATGGATCTCGTAACACAGGTTGACCCCGGCCTCGTCGAAGGCATCGAGGATCGGTCGCCAGCGCTTGGCCAGTTCATCGAAGGCGCTGTCGATCAGCCCGGCGGGGCGCTGCGGCCAGGGGTAGAGGAATGGCCAGGCCAGCGAGCCCGAGAAGGTGCCGTGGTCGGTGAGGCCAAGATTGTGCGAGGCACGGGCAGCCAGCATTAGCTGTTCTACCGCCCACTCCTGACGGGCCCTGGGATTGCCACGCACCTCGGGGGCCGCGAAGCCGTCGAAGACCTCGTCGTAGGCCGGATGCACGGCCACCAGCTGGCCCTGCAGATGGGTGGAGAGTTCGGTCAGTGCCACGCCATGTTCCGCCAGCGTGCCCTTGATCTCGTCACAGTAGGTACGGCTCTCGGCGGCCCGTTTCAGGTCGATCAGGCGCGAGTCCCAGCTGGGAATCTGTACCCCCTTGTAGCCCAGCTCCGCCGCCCAGGCGGCGATGCTGTCGAGGCTGTTGAAGGGGGCCTGGTCACCGGCAAACTGGGCAAGAAACAGCGCCGGTCCTTTGATGGTCTGCATGAGGGGCTCTCCGATGGGTTACCGGGTAGCTGATAGCAAGGCGCGGACGGGCAAGGGGCGCCCGTCCGCGTGCGTCGATCAATACGGCGAGTCGGGGAAGTAGTACTGCTCGGCGTTCTCCGGCGTGATCAGCGGCGAACCGAGAATGTATTCGCCGACGACCGGACCGTTGGAGACGAAGTTCTGCACGGTGAGATCCATGGCAGTGGCGATCATCGCGGGTGGGTAGAGCACATCCACCGGCACCAGTTCATCGCCCTCCATGACGCGCTTGATGATGTCTTTCATGCCGGCCCCGCCGACGATGAACAGCTCGTCCTCGCGCTCGGCCTGGCGCACCGCCTCGATCACGCCGAGGGCGGCGTCGTCATCCTGGGCCCACACCGCGTCGATGTTGTCGAAGCGCGCCAGGAAGTCCTGCATGACCTCGAAGCCATCATCGCGATTCCAGTTGGCATGCTGCATGTCGAGAATGTTGATATCGGAGCCCTCGATGGCCTCCTGAAAGCCCTGCACGCGCTGGTCATCGATCACCGTGGGAATACCACGCAGCACCACGATATCGCCCTGTCCATCGAGTTCCTGGCGAATGTATTCACCGGAGACACGGCCCATCTCGTGGTTGTTGCCGGCCACGTAGAGGTCTTCGATACCCTCCTGCTCGAGGCCACGGTCGACCACGGTGACGAAAGCCCCGGATTCCTTGACTCGGCGCACCGGTCCGGTCAGCGGTCCCGACTCGAAGGGCAACACCACCAGCGCATCGATACCGCGCAGCGAGACGAGATCCTCGAGGTCATTGGCCTGTTCGCCCGGGCCACCGGCCGTGCTGATGGTGATCGAGATATCGGGGTACAACCCCTCGAGACGCTCCTTGGCCTGTTCGGCATGGAAGTTGACCCCACCGGTCCAACCATGGGTGGCGGCGGGAATCGATACCCCGATGACGGTCTCCTCGGCCATGGCCAGCGTGGGTAACCCCAGTGCCGCCACTGTGGCGAAGGCCGCGAGCGTGCGCCTGGGAAAGGTCACGCTGGTGCGGGGCTGGTTCGTACCTGGCAGATGCTTGTTGGGCATGGTGACGCTCCTTTGCTGCTTGTGCTTGTTGTGTTGCTGCCTGTTGAGCGCCTCATGGCGCCAACTTCCTCCACGAGGCACGTTGCAGGTACACCGCGACGATGATGATGATCCCTTGCACCGTGCCGTTGAGATAATTGGAAATGGCATCGGTGAGGTTGAGGATATTGCCGATCATGGTCAGCATGATCGCCCCCACCACCGTGCCCCAGATGCGGCCATGACCGCCCTTGAGCACGGTGCCACCGATGATCACCGCGGCGATCGCTTCGAGTTCCCAGAGCACCCCGGTGGCACCCGAGGCCGAGCCCAGCCGCGGTACATAGATGATGGTCGCCAGCGCCACGCACAGGCCCTGCAGCATGTAGGTCAGGGTCTTGATGCGATCGACGCTGATGGCACTGTACTCGGCCACCTTCTCGTTGGAGCCGATGGCGAAGCAGTAGCGGCCGAAGCGGGTATGGTTGAGCAGGATGTAACCGCTCACGGCGACCACCAGGAACACCAGTACCGGTATCGGAATCCCCAGCAGGCTGGCGTAGTACACGGGCCGGTAGATATCGCGCACCCCCCAGTCCAGCGACAGGGTGCCGCCATCGGCGAGGTAGGTGACCAGCGAGCGATAGATGCCCATGGTGCCGAGCGTGACGATGAACGCCTCGATCTTGCCCTTGGTGGTCACCACACCATTGATGAACCCCGCACACAGGCCGAGCAGCAGCGAGGCACCCACGCCAAACAGCACGGTGGTCAGGCCGGCCCCGAACTGCTCGACCAGGCTGTTCATGAGGATGATCATGACCCCGGCGATAAAGGCCGCCATCGACCCCACCGACAGATCGAGTCCGCCGGCGGTGATGACGAAGGTCGCACCGATGGCGATGATGCCGATGAAGGCGCTGCGGGTGAGCATGTTGGAGAGATTGTCCAGCCCCAGAAACGCCGGGTTGATCAAGACCCCCAGCATCGCCAGCGCCAGTAGCGCAATGAACGGCCCCCAGGTCATGATATCGACGGAGGCGCGTTTGCGGCCGCTTGGCTTGGTGTCAGGCATGGCGCTGTTCATCGACTCCTACCCCCTTGATACCGGATGCGTACTGGATGATTTCCTGTTCGTTGATCTGCGCGCCCTCGAGCACCCCGGTCAGCACGCCGGCGCACATCACGGCAACCCGATGGGAGAGGCCGATCAGCTCGGACATCTCCGAGGAGATCAGGATTACCGAGCAGCCAGCGTCGGTCAGTTCACGCACGAAATGGTAGATCTGTTGCTTGGTGCCGACATCGATGCCGCGAGTCGGCTCGTTGATGATCACGATCTCGGGATCGATGGTCATGACCTTGGCCAGCATCAGCTTCTGCTGATTGCCACCGGAGAGTTCGGCGGCGGTATCCGCCTGGGTGCGCAAGCGAATATCGAAGCGCTCGATGGCCTCCTGGAAGGCCTGCTCCTCGCGGCGCCGATCGATCAGTGGATGGCAATAGGCACGCAGGTTGAGCAGCGTCAGATTGGGACGCAGTCCCATGTTGAGCACCAGCCCCTTGCCCTTGCGATCTTCGGTGAGATAGGCGATGCGCTGGTTCACCGCATCGCGCAGGTGGCGCAGTACCACGGGCCGGCCGTTGCGCAACACCTGCCCCCGGCTGTGGGAACGTAACCCCAGCAGCGCCTCGATCAGCGCCGTACGGCCGGCGCCGACCACCCCGCCGAAGCCCAGCACCTCACCACGGCGCAGGGTGAAGCTTGCCCCATGGACGGCGCCGGGCACGACGATATCGCGCGCCTCCAGCACCACCGGCGCATCGCTGGAGAGCACGCTGCGTTCGGGGTACATGTCATGGATCTCGCGCCCGACCATCAGCCGCGCCAGTTCCTCCTTGCTGCGACCGGCCATCGGCCCGCTGTCGATCAACTGGCCATCGCGCAGTACCGTGACCCGATCGGCGATCTGCTCGATCTCGCGCAACTTGTGGGAGATATACAGAATCGCCACGCCACGCTGACGCAACCGGGCAATCAACTCGAACAGCACGGAGACCTCATGCTCGGTGAGCGCTGCCGTGGGCTCATCCATGATCAGCACGCGCACGTCACGCGTGATCGCCTTGGCGATTTCTACCATCTGCTGATCGGACGTCCCCAGGTCCTTGACCCGGGTGTGCGGGTCGACCCGCGTTTCGAGTTCGGCCAGTGTCTCACTGGCGCGTGCACGCATGGCGCGGCGATCGAGAAAGGGGCCGCGACGCAGCTCGCGTCCCAGGAAGATGTTTTCTTCCACGCTCAGCTGCTCGGCCAGCGCCAACTCCTGGTGGATCATCACCACCCCATCGGCCTCGGCTTCACCGCTGTCGCGATAATGGCGCACCTCGCCATCGAGACAGACATCGCCCCGGGTCGGACTCAGATAGCCGGCGAGGATACGCACCAGGGTCGACTTGCCGGCACCGTTCTCGCCCAGCAGGGCGTGCACTTCACCGGGATAGAGGTCGAGATCGATATCGAACAGCACCTGGTTGGGGCCGAACGAGCGACAAATACGGTGAGCCGACAACCGCGGCTGTTCCTGGGCACTCATCATCCCCACCCCGCATCGACGGAAAATTCGTGGCCGGTAAGCTGGGCGCTGTCATCGGCCGCCAGGAACAGCACCATCGGCGCGACATGCTCCGGGGTCAGGCGCACCTTGAGACACTGGTGCTGCTGAATGCGTGCCTCGTCCTCGGGGCCGATCCACTTGTCGAGCTGGCGTTCGGTGAGGACGCAGCCCGGCACCACCGTGTTGACGCGAATATTACGCTCTCCCAGGTCACGCGCCAGGCTGCGGGTCAAACCGTGCACCGCTGCCTTGGCGGTCACGTAGGTTGGCAGGTTGCCCAGCGCCAGACGCACGCCGATCGAGCCGAAATTGATGATCGAGCCGCCCCCGGATTCGGCCATTCGCTCTGCCACTGCCTGGCTGGTGAAGAACATCGGCCGCAGGTTGAGCGACATGCGCTCGTCCCAGTAGTCGACGCTGACCTCGCGCCAGTCATGGCGATCATCATTGGCAGCGTTGTTGACCAGGGTGCGGATCGGCCCCAGGGTCTCGCTCACCTCCTCGATGATGGCCTGCAGGGCCGTGATGTCGCGGATATCGCAATGGCGATAACAGGGCGAGCGGCCCGTGCGCGCTTCGAGTTCACGGCACAGCGACTGGCTTGCCGCGTCGTCGATATCGACGAAGGCGACATTGGCTCCCTGGAGGTGAAAGGCCTGCACCAGGGCCGCACCGATCCCGCCACCGCCCCCGGTAACGAAGACGACGCGCTCGGCAAGGCTGGGATAGCGGGCCATCGGCTCGCGCATGTCAATTTCCCTCATTGTTGTTGTGGCTAACGCCGATGAGTATTCCTGCCGATGGCGTCATGCGGTTGGCTGACATTTAATTTAGTCGCTAAAATAAATATCCACCAATGCAACTTAGGTCTCATCAAGCCCGGGTCGCATCAGACTTCACTCCGCAATGGCGACAAACATGGCTTCCAGGTCCCATGACACCAGCCGCCTCGACAACACCCTGGCGGTGATACGCAGCCTGCGTGACAAGGGGCCGGTGGCGCGTGTCGACCTCGGCACCCTCAACGGCATCAGCTCCGCGACGGTCACCTCGATCAGCGCCGACCTGTTGCAGCAGGGGCTGATCAGTGAACGCCCCCCCGACATGCCCCGGCCCAACGAGCGTGGACGTCCCAAGACACTGATCCAGCTCGCTCCCGAGGCGGCCTGCGTCATCTGCATCAAGCTCTCGATCAATGAGCTGCAGCTGGTGGTCGGCGATTACGCCGGCCAGATCACCCACAGCGAGCACCACAGCATCGACACCCTGGGCTTGAGCCAGGAGGCGCTCGTCACGCTGCTGAAAGACAAGACCGCCGCCGTTTGCGACCTGGCACTGACTCGCCACCGCCGTTTGGCCGGCATCTGTCTGGCGGTGCAGGGGGTCGTGTCATCGCATAGCGGCACGCTGATCTGGTCGCCGGCGTTGAGCTTTCGCAACGCGCCACTGGCGGCGTTGCTGGAGGCGCATTTTGACTGCCCGGTGCTGCTCGAGAACGATGCCAACTGCATCGCCAGCGTGCTGGCGACACAGCCCGCCTACGCCGAACACCCCAACCTGGTGGTCATCATGCTGGGCTACGGCATCGGCATGTCGGTATTGATCGACGGCAAGCCTTTTCTGGGCGCCAACGGCTCCGCCGCCGAATTCGGCCACAGCAAGTACCAGCCGGGTGGCGCCCTGTGCGCCTGCGGCAAGCGCGGCTGTATCGAAGCCTACATCAGCGACTATGCGCTCTATCGCCAGGCGAGCGAGGTCATCGAGCTGCCCGCCGGCGATAGCGCCCACCCCTCGGAGTCGCAGATGCAGGCGCTGACGCAGCTGGCCCTGCAGGGTCAACCCGAGGCGCAACGTATCTTCGCCGAAGCGGGGCGCGCATTGGGCTACGGTCTGGGCAATCTCTTGACCCTGTTCAACCCCGACCTGGTGCTGATCACCGGTTCAGGGGTGCGTGGCTACCCGGCCATGCACGACGCCATGCACACCGCCATCGACGAGGCCCTGGTGCCCGAGCTGGTCGGCTCTACCCGCATCGCCAGCTGCCCCTGGGATCGCGACATGACCTGCCTCGGCGGCATCGCCATGGCCCTTCAGGCGACCGATCCTCAGGTACTGGCGGGGTAACACAAAAAAGCCCGACCAGGCGGCCGGGCAAGCAGTCACAAGGAGTCTCGTGCTGGCTGAGAGGGTCAGGCCGTGCGGTCGTGGCCGTTATCGAGGAAGGCGTAGTCGGTATAGCCCTGTTCGTCGCCGCCGTAGAAGGTGGCATGGTTCGGCTCGTTGAGCGTGGTGCCCAGACGAAAGCGCTCGGGCAGGTCGGGATTGGCGATGAAGGGCCGGCCGAAGGCGATGGCATCCGCCGTGCCCTCCTCCAGCCGCTGCCGAGCACGCTCGGCATCGTAATGGCCGCAATAGATCAGGCTGCCGCTGAAGCGCTCGCGCATCTTCTCGCGGAAACCGTCCGGAAAGGTGATCTCCCCGCCGGCCCAGTTGGGCTCGTTGAGGTGGATATAGGCCAAGCCACGCTGGTCCAGTTGCTCGGCCAGGTAGAGTGCCATGGCTTCGGGCTCGTCGTCCGTCAGGCCGAAGATCTCGATGAACGGCGTCAAACGAATGCCTACCCGGTCGGCGCCGAAGACCTCGATGACGGCATCGACCACTTCCAGCGGAAAGCGTGCGCGGTTCTCCAGGGAGCCCCCGTAACGATCGGTGCGCTGGTTGCTGCCGGTGGCGAGAAACTGATTCAGCAGATAGGCGTTGGCGGCGTGCACCTCCACCATGTCGAAGCCGGCGCTTTTGGCGCGCAGGGCCGCCTGACGATAATCATCGACGATACCCGGAATCTCCTCGGTCTCCAGGGCACGCGGCGTACTGGTGGGGTGCTGCCCGGCCGAGCCATCCGCGAACTCGACGAAGCACTGGGCGCCCTCGCCTTTCAGCGCACTGGGAGCCACGGGCGGCTGGCCATCGGGCTGCACCAGCTCGTGCGAGACACGCCCCACATGCCAGAGCTGCAGGGCGATACGACCGCCCTTGGCATGCACGGCCTCAACGACCTGCTGCCAGCCGGCCTGCTGTTCATCGGTCCAGATCCCCGGGGTGTAGACATAGCCGCGCGCCGTCGGCGAGATGTTGGTGGCCTCGCTGATGATCAGGCCGGCGCCGGCGCGCTGGGCATAGTACGCCTGTTGCAGCTCGCCGGGGACACTGTCGGGCGTCCGGGCACGGGTCAGGGGTGCCATGATGACGCGGTTGGGCAGGTCCAGGCTGCCCAGTTGAAGCGGTGTGAAGAGCGTGGGATGCGACATGATCAGGCTCCTGTGAGCAATGCATCGAGCAATCGATAAGTTGCGCACACAATAAGCATGTTAATTATTTTATGCGACCAGTGTGTATCGATTGACTCGATAGCCGCGGCCAATGATGCCGACGCACCGCGCGTGGCGCCGCTGAACAGCAGGCCCGATGGCAGCCGGCACTGCGACCGGCCCGATGCCCATGATAATCTTCCCCTGAAACCCTGCTCTGGAGCCCAAAGTGACCGCTGTCGAGATCCTGGAACGCCTGGTGGGCTTTGCCACCGTATCGCGAGACTCCAATCTGGCCCTGATCGAGTGGGTCGAAGCCTGGCTCGATGACCATGGCGTCGACCACTGGCGCGTCGAGAACGACGATGGCAGCAAGGCCAACCTGTTGGCGCGCATCGGGCCGAACGAGGCAGGCGGCGTGGTGCTGTCCGGCCACACCGACGTGGTCCCGGTGGATGGCCAGCCCTGGTCCAGCGATCCCTTCGTGCTGCGCGATGGGGACGACGACCGGCTGTACGGCCGAGGCACCTGCGACATGAAGGGCTTCATTGCCTGCGCCCTGGCCGAGGTACCGCGCTGGACCGAGCTGAGACTGGACAAGCCCATCTGGCTGGCCTTTTCCTATGACGAGGAGGTCGGCTGCGTCGGCGTGCCGCGCCTCATCGAGCGCCTCATGGCCGACCACCCGCGCCCGTCGACAGTCATCGTCGGCGAGCCGACCCTGATGCAGCCGGTGGTCGCCCAGAAGGGTGCGACCAACCTGCGCACCACGGTGACCGGCCGCGAGGCGCACTCCAGCCAGGTCTATCAGGGTGTCTCGGCGATCCACGTGGCGGCGCGCCTGGTCACCCGGATCGAGGACGTGATGCGCGAGCTCAAGGCCGAGGGACGTGTCGACGAGGCCTTCAACGTGGTGCACTCCAGCCTGCATGTCGGGCGCATCGAGGGCGGCACGGCGATCAACATCATGGCGCGTCAGTGCACCTTCGAGTGGGAGGTGCGCCACCTGCCCAGCGACGACTTCGCGGACCTGCGTGGCCGAGTGGATGCCTATGCCACCGAACTCGCAGCCGAGATGCAACGCATCGCCCCGGAGACCGGCATCGAGACCCAGGCCCTGAACGTCACCGTGCCGGCCCTGGCCGACCGCGATAACGACGAGGTACTGGCCCTTTGCCGCAGCCTGCTCGGCGAGGCGGCCGATACCTCGGCGGTGGCCTACGCCACCGAGGCCGGCCAGTTCCAGCGCCAGGGGCTTTCCACCCTCATCTGCGGCCCCGGCAGCATCAGTCAGGCCCACCAGCCGGATGAGTACATCGACCGGGCACAGCTGGCCCAGGGCGAAGCCTTCATGCGCGCCCTGGGCGAGCGGTTATCGACACGAGGGAACTCATGAAACTCTGGGTCATCAAGACCGGCGACGCCTTTGCCGATGTCATCGCCGAGCATGGCGACTTCGAGCACTTCTTCCTGAGTGCCATGGGCCCGGTGGCCGACACCTACCCCGAGCTCGAGCTGGCCGTCCACGATGCCCGCCATGACGGCGAACCGCCCGAACTGGCGGAGGGCGATGGCCTGGTGATCACCGGCTCGCATGCCATGGTCAGCCACGCCGAGGCCTGGAGCGAGGCACTGAAGCCCTGGCTGGTCGACGCCTGGCAGCGTGACCTGCCGATGCTCGGCGTCTGCTACGGCCACCAGCTGATGGCCGCCGCCCTGGGCGGCGAGAGTGGCTACCATCCGGCCGGCCGCGAGTCGGGTACCTTCCGGGTCGAGATGACGGAAGCCATCAACGGCGACGCCCTCTTCGGCGAGCTGCCCCGGCAGTTTGCCGCCCAGTTGACCCACGCCCAGTCGGTGCTGCGCCCCCCGGACTGTGCCGCGATACTCGGCCACAATGCCCATGACCCTTACCAGGCCCTCCGCTATGGCCCGCGCCAGTGGAGCGTACAGTTCCACCCCGAATTCACGGCCCCGGTGATGCGGGGCTATCTGAGCCATCAACGCCAGGCGCTGAGTGAACAGGGCCAGGATCCGGAGCGCCTGATCGCAGGCGTGACCGAGACGCCCGAAGCCACCGGCCTGCTGGCGCGCTTTGCCCGGCTGGTGGCCAGCGGTGGGGCCATGGCTAGCTAGCCACGACTGCCATCGGCGGTTTGGTGTGCGTCGTCCGGCCCGGACTCCTGCATGGCCTGCTCCTGCAGCAGGCGTTCATCGAGTGCGCCGGCAGCCGCCTTGCGGCGCTGGCGATGCAGGTCACGCAGCCCGCTGATCAGCATGGCCGAGACGATCATGCCACCCCCCACGAAGGCCAGGGGCGGTGGCACCTCGTCCAGCCACCACCACACCAGCAGCGCCCCGACCAGGGTTTCCAGCATCATGACCAGACTGGCCTCGGCCCCCGGCAGATAGCGCGGCCCAGTCTGGATCAGGAAGTAGGCCGCCGGCAGGAACAGCGTCATCAGCGCCAGGCGCTGAACGTCATCGGCGGGCGGTAATTGCACCCCGCCCAGCAGCACAGCCGGGATCAACATGACCAGGCAGCCCAGCGGCAGCACCACGGTGGTATCCACCCCGCGTTGACGCTCGCCCCGCTGTACGCTGGCCACCGTGGTATTGACGGCAATCGAAATGGGCACGAACAAGGCGACGCCCAGGCCCAGCAGGCTACCCTGCCCAACCTCTCCCGCGGCCATCAGGCAAGCCCCGATGACACAGATCACGATGACGACCCAGGTCTGTCGCCGCAGGCGCTGACCGAATACCACCATCCCGATCAGCCCGGCGACCAGCGGTGCCAGGTTCATCATGACCAGCACATTGCCCGCCGCCGTCAGCCGCGCGGCGACGACGAAGGCCCAGGCACTGCAGGCAAAGGCCAGCGGGCACCACCAGGCAGCCGAACCACAATTCCGCAGCGCCTGTGGCAGACGCGAACGATAGCGCAGCAGGGCCACTCCCGAGAGCACGATGCCCAGCAGCAGGCCCCGCCAGAACATGAAGGTGGCCACCTCCGCCTGGGTATCCTTGATCAGCAGGGCGTCCGGCGACAGCAGCAGGACACCGGTCATGGCGATCAGATAACCGCGCAGACGAAACGGCAGTTGTTGCCACATGGCAGGACCTCCTTGTTGCCCGCAAACGACAACAGGCCGAGGGGAAATCCCCCGGCCCGTCAGTACTGACTTCTGTCACCGCCCGTTCAGGCGGCTGGCTGTTCAGGCCGGTCGCGCGGACCGGCATCCGGCTCAGGCGGAACGGCGCGGAGCACGATCCTCGCTGATTTCCAGCTGGCGTCCGCCCACCCGGGCACGCGCCATCTTGCTGAGTATGCTGGTGGGCAGGCCACTCGGCAACTCGACCACCGAGAAGGCATTACGGATATCGATGCGACCGATACGGTTGCCCTCGATACCGCCCTCGTTGGCCAGGGCGCCCACCAGTTGGCCCGGCTTGATGCCATCCTTGTGGCCCACGGAAACCCGGTAGCGGGTCATGCCCTCGCTGGAAGCACGCTCCTTGCGCGGCGCCTTGCTGTCACGCGGCGCCCGCTCCTTGTTGTCCTTGCGCGGGGCCTGCAGGCGACCGATGGGCGCTTCGTCGGCACGCGCCAGGGCGGCGAAGGCACAGGCCAGTTCGGCGGCATCATAGCCTTCGCTGATCAGGCGCTCGACCAGTTCGCGCTGGGTATCCGCATCCTTGGTCAGCGAGCCGATCACCCTTTGATGAAAGACGTTGTCGCGATGGGCGCGGATCGCCGCCTCGTCGGGCAGCTCCATGTCCTGCATCTGACGACCCACAGCCTTCTCGAGCCAGCCGACCTTGCGGCCTTCGCGGTTGCCGGCGAAGGTGATGGCGACGCCGGGACGCCCGGCACGGCCGGTACGACCGATGCGGTGCGTGTAGGCCTCGGCATCCTGCGGCAGGTCGTAGTTGATGACGTGAGTGATGCGCGGCACATCCAGACCACGGGCCGCCACGTCGGTGGCGATCAGGACATCGACCTTGCTGCGCTTGAGGCGCGTGATGGTGCGCTCACGCAGGCTCTGGTCGAGGTCGCCGGACAGGCTGGCGGCGTTGACGCCACGTGCAGTCAACTGCTCCATCAGGGTGGTGCAGGCGGCACGGGTGCGCACGAAGACGATCGCCGCGTCGACCGGCTCGACTTCCAGGATGCGTGACAGGGCTTCCAGCTTGGCGCCACCGTCCACGCGCACACGCCGCTGCTCGATGTTGTCGCCGCTCGACGCCTTGGACTCGATGGCCACCTTGACCGGGTCCACCAGGTACTGATTGACGATGCGCTCGATTTCCGTCGGCAGAGTCGCGGAGAAGAAGACGCGCTGGGCATTGGTCGGGGTATCGGCGACGACACGCTTGACGTCGTCGATGAAGCCCATGCGCAGCATCTCGTCGGCTTCATCCAGCACCAGGGCCGAGAGGCCACCCAGCTTGAGGCTGCCACGATCCAGGTGGTCGATGATACGCCCCGGTGTACCTACCACCACCTGGGCGCCGCGGCGCAGCGCCTGGAGCTGATCCCGGTATTCCATGCCGCCACACAGGGTGGCCACTTCCAGGCCCTTGAGGTTCTGGCCGTACTTGCTGAACGACACCGCGACTTGCTGCGCCAGTTCACGGGTCGGCGCCAGCACCAGCACCTGTGGTTCACGACGCTCGAGGTCGAGACGCGAAAGGATCGGCAGGGCAAAGGCAGCGGTCTTGCCCGTGCCGGTCTGGGCCTGACCCAGCATATCGCGGCCATCCAGCAGTGCCGGAATGGTTTGGGCCTGAATCGGCGACGGCGTTTGGTAGCCCAGCGTCTCGATGGCGGAGAGAACAGCAGGCAGCAGAGCCAGATCGCTGAAATTGGCGACAGAAGTCGAGGTCATGAATCACACCTTGGTAGGCCGGGGTTTACCGGCAAAAAACAACAGTCATGGCGTCCCATACGCCTGGCGTACAGTCGGATTCCGCCCATGGCGGAAATCTCAAGCGGAGTCAGGGACGCCGGTCGCACCCAGCATCCGATGCTCATTCGCCCTGATGGCGAGTGCATCGTCGTGGCGACCGTCTGCGCCGAGTTCACCGGGTGGCGAACAGGGAATGGCGCTCCATCTACACAGTGAAAACGCTTGGGGCCTCGGCCCGGCGTTGTCGACCACCGCGTTCACAGCAATGAACGGGTCGCGTCGTCATGATGGTGGGGTCAGCACATGCGAGGAGCGCGTATGCTACCATCGTCTGCCTGCGCTGACCAGTCCTTTTCACATGGAGCCTCCCGCATGCCCAGCCTTTGGGTCGACGCCGACGCCTGCCCGCGCATTGCCCGCGATATCATCGTCCGCGCCGCCGAACGCACCACGACCCTGACGACCTTCGTGGCCAACCATCAGGTCCCCCTGCCCCCTTCCAGATGGGTCAAGGGCCTGGCCGTGAGCCATGGCTTCGAGGCCGCCGATGACGAGATCGTCGACCGCCTGGCGGATGGCGACCTGGTCATCACCTCCGATCTGCCGCTGGCGATGGCCGCCATCGAACGCGGCGCCAGCGTGATGACCACCCGCGGCGAGAAACTGGACGAAAGCAACATCCGCGCCCGTGTCCAGATGCGCGACTTCATGGAAACCCTGCGCGCCAGC
Organism: Halomonas sabkhae; assembly: GCF_030409265.1. Classification (NCBI taxonomy): domain Bacteria; kingdom Pseudomonadati; phylum Pseudomonadota; class Gammaproteobacteria; order Oceanospirillales; family Halomonadaceae; genus Halomonas; species Halomonas sabkhae. The sequence goes on along the minus strand of NZ_JAUFPM010000017.1, from coordinate 199,297 downwards.
GGCGAACACACCGGCGGCCCGAAAGGCTACTCCGACGTCGACCGCCGCGAATTCGCCAATGCGCTCGATAGATGGCTGGCGAAGAACGCCGGGTAAGAAGGAAGAAGGAAGAAGGAAGAAGGAAGAAGGAAGAAGGAAGAAGGAAGAAGGAAGAAGGAAGAAGGAAGAAGGAAGAAGGAAGAAGGAAGAAGGAAGGCAGCATGACCCACGACGGCATGGAGTCAAGGTTTTTTCTTCCCTCTTCAAGGCGCGTAGCGCCGTTCTTCCCTCTTCAAGCAGCTACGCTGCGTTCTGTCTGATCCCCTTCCCCACCAGCCGTTCGCGGTCGTGGGCGCGCTCGAGATCCAGTACCGGCCCGGCGGGGACGATGCCGGTGGGATTGATGGTGCCGTGGCTGACGTAATAGTGGCGCTTGATGTGGTCAAAGTTGACCGTCTCGGCGATGCCCGGCCACTGATACAGCTCGCGCAGATAGTTCGACAGGTTCGGGTAGTCTTCCAGTCGCCGCAGGTTGCACTTGAAGTGGCCATGATAGACGGCGTCGAAACGCACCAGGGTGGTGAACAGGCGGATATCCGCCTCGGTGAGCCACTCGCCGGCCAGGTAACGCTGCGTACCGAGACGTTGCTCCAGCCGATCCAGGGTCTCGAACAAGGCAGTGACATGCTTCTCGTAGACTGCCTGGTCGGTGGCGAAGCCGGCCTTGTAGACCCCGTTGTTGACGCCGTCATAGACCTCGGCATTGACGGCGTCGATGGTCTCGCGCAGATCGGACGGATACAGGTCCAGGCGGTTGCCGGTCACGTCATCGAAGGCCGTGTTGAGCATGCGCACCAGCTCGGCCGACTCATTGTTGACGATACGCCCCTGCTGCTTGTCCCACAGCGCCGGCACGGTGACGCGACCGGTATAGGCGGGGTCCGTCAGGGTGTACAGCTGGTGATGATACGCCACGCCGTTGAGCGGGTCGCCGCTCGAGCCTTCGTCGCGCTGATAGCTCCACCCCTGGTCGAGCATCAGCGGGCTGGTGACCGAGACATCGAGCAGCGACGCCAGCCCCTTCAACCGGCGCATGATGAGCACGCGATGCGCCCAGGGGCAGGCCAGCGAGACATACAGGTGGTAACGGCCGGCCTCGGCCGACAGCCCCGGTTGCCCATCCGGCCCGGGGCTGCCATCTGCCGTGACCCAGTCGCGCAGCTTGGCGGATTCGCGCACGAATTCTCCGCCATGCCGTTTGGTGTCATACCACTGATCATGCCACTGCCCTTCAATCAACAAACCCATGCGGCTATCCTCCGATCATCGAATTGATGCCAGCTTAAGCCGAAAAGTTCGCTGCTCAAGCGCAGTTTTTGCCGCTCATTGTTCGACTTTTTCGACCCTTCGCCCATCGGGGCATGTCGCCACCGCCTCCCTCAGGTGCTGCGCCATGGCAAGCGTCGCCGGTCCGGCCCGATCCAGGTCGCGATGAATCAACTGCATCGGCGCCTCGCGGGTGCCGCCCACCGAGAGCGGCAGGGGCTTGAGGCGGCCACTCTGCAGGGCGGCGGCAATCAGGGTTTCGGGGACCCAGGCGAAGCCCAGCCGCCGCTCCAGCATATCGATGGAGGTACTCAGGTGGCTGACCGTCCAGCGCTGCTCGGCCTTCAACCAGCCGGCATTCAGGGGCTGGCGCTGTGCCGAGTCACGCACCACCAGTTGGCGATGCTGTTCCAGGTCGCGCAAGTCGAGCACGCGGTCCAGCTGGTGGAGGGAATGCTCGGGATGCGCCACCGCAATGAAGCGCACCGAGACCAGTGGCTCGCCCAGAAAGCCCTGAGCCGCCAGCCCCGAGATGACCAGATCCGCCGAGCCATCGTAGAGCATTTCCACGCCCCCATTGAGCACCGACTCGTGCAGCTGCACGCGCACATGCGGGTAGTCCCTCGAGAAGGCTTCCATGGCGCTCGCCAGCGCATCGGGCGGGAAGATCTGATCGACGCTCAGCACGACTTCCGCCTCCAGCCCTTCCCCGAGACGTTCGGCAACATCCTCCAGCGCATCGGCATTCTCGAGCAACTGACGCGCCCGCCGCAGCAGGAGCTCCCCTGCCTCGGTCAAGCGTACCTGCCGTCCGGATGGTTCCAGCACCTCGACACCCAGCTGTTCCTCCAGCTTGTGTACGGCGTGATTGAGCGTGGAGGGGCTCTTGTGAACCACCTCGGCAGCGCGAGCAAAACCGCCATGGTCGACGACGGCGGCGAGCATCTGCCATTGAGCGAGCGTAACGCGAGACATTTTCGATTTCCTCGAACCTAAAGCGCAAAACTATGCGCTTAATTTTCGAAAATATTGGACTAAAATGCCAATCAAAGCCTCCAACGTGGAGATTACGACCATGACGACTTCCACTCTGCGCCCCGTCATTCGCCGCCAGCACAGTCAGCCCTCGCGTGATGGCGATGGCGTGGCCATCCAGCGCCTGCACGATTTCGGCGGCGGCATCGACCCCTTCCTGATGCTCGACGAGCTGATCGCAGCTCCCGAAAACGACGCCATCGGCGGCTTTCCGCCGCACCCTCATCGCGGCATCCAGACGCTGACCTTTGTCCTGCACGGCGGCTTGCGTCATGAGGACCACATGGGGCATCGCAGCAGCATCGGCGCCGGGGATGCCCAATGGATGCATACCGGTCGCGGCATCATCCATGGCGAAACACCTTTCACGGATGACCAGGGGCTGCATGCCTTTCAGTTGTGGCTCAACCTGCATTCCCGGGACAAGATGAGCGCCCCCACCTATCGTGATGTGCAGGCTGCCGAGATGCCGCAGCATACCCAGGACGGCGCGACCCTGACGGCACTTGGGGGCAGTTGGCAGGTTCTCGACGGAAAGCGTCTGGATGGCCCCCTCGATGCCCTGGCCGGCCAGGGCGCTGTCGCCCACCTGCGGCTCGACAGCGAAGCGTCCCTGAGCCTGTCGAATACCGCAACGACACTCCTGGCGCTGGTATTCGCGGGCAGCCTCGACGCCAACGGCGATTCCATTGCCCAGGGCGAACTGGCCACCTTCGGCCCGGGCGACACCCTGACGTTAACAGGCCGTGAAGCGACTCAGTTGCTGTTGCTGGCCGGTGAGCCGCATGGCGAACCCATCGCCCACCACGGCCCTTTCGTGATGAATCATCAACACGAAATCGAGCAGGCCATGCGCGATTATCGGGACGGCAGCCTGGCAGTTTCGCCCGCCTGATGAGGGCACACTCAGCGCCTCGTGCGCCCCGATTCAGCATCTGACACGCTGCCAGTGAAAGCGGCGGCGTGCACACTCGAGGCGCTGACCTGCCACCCTGCCTTCATGAAAAAGGGCTTTATTAACGGGGAGTTGGAAGACAAGGCCGATGAATATGCCGGATCGACAGTTCATGCTTGTTTTCGCTTCACAGGCTTGTCAGGCAACATGACGGCATGCCACGGTGCGGATTAGCAAACGCTGTTTTAATTGCTGACGCACCTCTTGCCCCGGGCACTCTCGAGGCGAGCCGTTCGTGTACTGTAAAAATATATAGACTAGGCACTACCGACTTGATCGGTTAAGGTTCGCATGCCTATTTCTATGTCATTTTTGTTTATTCATCACAGTCACAACGGCCCAATTTCATGATGCGAATCCTTCATTCGCTGCCCCGCACGCACAAGTTATTGTTGTTACCGGTTGCCACCATGGTCACCGTGCTGGGCGCTCACAAGATTGTCGCGACGCTGGACGAAGCCCAATACGAGCAGGACACGACCGCTCAGACCGAGACGATCATGATCCCGCTCGAGGCGGACAGCAGTCCGGGCGTTCCCTCCCTGGCCATGGACCAGACACCGGTTTCCAGGGCGATCGATGCCGCTTCACGCGCCATGGATGCAACCCGCCAGCACATCCCGCTCTCGCAGCTCGAACCCAGCGAAGTGGTGAATGTCGATTTCATCAATCCGGCTCACGCCAGAGTGGAAAAGGCGGACAACGAGACGACGCCCCGGGTCGAGACCGCAGCGGCGCTTGCCGTCAATAGTGTCGAGAAGGCCGCCCCACTGCCGGACATCGACGAAAGCGCCCGACAGATTGCCGTGGTCCTGGGGAATCTGAACAGCGATACCCCATCCGGCGAACCGATGGTGGTCGACGCGACCTCCTACAAGGATATCGATGAGGACGAGCTTCAGCTGTTCGACGACGGCCCGATCCAGCTGGCTCATGCCATCGCCGCCGACGAACCCTTCGTCCCCGAATGGCAGACCTATACCGTCAAGTCCGGTGATACCTTCACCGAGCTGGCGCAAAGCAGTCTAGGCCTGGGCTATTCCGAGGTCTCGAACCTGCTGGACAAGCTGCCGGAACAGAAGCTGCTGACGCGCTGGGACATTGGCGACCAGTTCGACTACCAGCTCAACGAAGCGGGCGAGCTGGCCAAGTTGCGCATCATGAGCAATATCCGCGACGGCTTTCTGATCACCCGCAGCAGCGAGGGCCTGGACGTTGCCACCATCGAGCGTGCCGGTCAGCAGACCCAGCGACTCTATGCCGGCACGGTCAGCGGCAGTTTTGCTCGTTCGGCTCAGGCCACGGGACTGACCAGTTCGGAGGTCTCCAGCCTTTCGCACGTGCTGGAGAAAAAGCTCGACTTCCGTCGCGACACCCGGCGCGGTGACCGCTTCGAGGTCCTGGTCGAGTCCGACATCATCGATGGCCAAACCCTCGACCCGCGCATCCTGGCCGTCGACTACAACGGCTCGCGCATGGACATCACCCTGGTGCGCAACGAGCAGGACAACCACTTCTACACCCCGGAAGGCAAGGGACTCAATCCCTCCTTCAACCGCTATCCGTTCGATGGCCAATATCGCATCAGCTCGCCATTCAACCTGAAGCGCCACCATCCGGTCACCGGGCGCATCAGTCCGCACAAGGGCACCGATTTCGCCATGCCAACCGGCACCCCGGTGGCAGCGCCCGCCAGCGGCCGGGTCGAGCTGGTCGGGCATCACCCCGCGGCGGGACGCTACATCGTGATTCGTCACGACAATGGCTACAAGACGCGCTACCTGCACCTCTCCAAGCCGACGGTACGTCGTGGTGATCGCGTCGAGATGGGCGAGCGTATCGCGCTATCCGGCAATACGGGACGCAGCACCGGGCCGCACCTGCATTATGAAGTCCTGGTCGACAACCAGGCCGTCAATGCCATGAATGTCGAGCTGCCGGAAGGCGGCAGCCTGCGCGGCGAGGCCCTGGCCGAGTTCAAGCGCCGGGCCGAGCCCGTGTTGGCAGCCCTGGAAAGCGGTCAGACCGGCACGGTCGTGGCCAGCGTCGCGGACAAGGACGACAGCGACGACGACAACGAAGGCTGACGGCCCGACACTCCGGCCACCAGCAACGCGACGCCCCACCCCCCTCAGGACGGTGGGGCGTTGTCGTTTGGATTATAGGGCGACCGGCTTGTCCAGCGCCGCCACCAGATCGTCATCGCGTTCATAGATGTCCGGTCGAAATGCCAGCTCCCCGTCAGGCTCGGGCTGTACCGTCCAGTAATGCAATACCACCGGCACATGACGGTCCAGCAACACGTTGCGAGTCTTGCCATCGGCCACCAGGCGACTGGCATCGGCTTGCGTGCCGGTATCGTCGAACAGTAGCTGGGCCAGTTCCATGACGCCTTCCACCCGAATACAGCCGGAACTCAGGGCACGCTTGGAACGCGCGAACTGCCCTCGCGATGGCGTATCGTGCAGATAGATCATCTGGTCATTGGGGAAGCGCACGACCATCCGGCCAAGCGGGTTACCGGCCCCGGCCTGCTGACGCAACATCACCCCTCCCGGATTCGACCAGTCGACACTCTGCGGATCCAGCGGCTCGCCCGAAGGGCTCAGCACCGAGAGGTTCTGGCGCTGAAGGTAATCGAGGTCACGCCGCACCTCGGGGAGTACGTCCTCGCGCATGATGGTCGGCGGTACCGTCCAGGTCGGGTTGATGGTCAGGTGGGTGATTTCCGAACGCATCGACGGCGTACGCCGGTACGGCTGCCCCACCACGACCCTGGAGCGCCAGGTCTCGCCATTGGGACGGAAGTAGCGCAGATCATAGCCGGCAATATCGACCAGCACGAACGACTCCGGCAGGCCATGCAGCAACCAGCGTGCCCGCTCCATGTTGGCGCGGATCTGGTCGATGCGCTGATCGACGCTCATGTTCAGTGCCTTGAGCGTCCGTGGGCCGACAATGCCATCATCGGCCAATAGGTGGTGACGCTGAAAACGTTGTACGGCTTCGACCAGGGTGTCGTCGTAAGCATGGGGGTCCGGCGCCTGCAGCTCGATGGTCGGATAGAAGCTGGCGTCCGCCGCCGCGACCTCAGTATTGCCGATGGCCGCCAGCCGCTCGCGCAGACGCTCGACACTCTCGCCGCTGTCTCCGGGGCGCAGGACATCTTCATGCTCCAGGGTCGGCCAGCCTCCCTGTCGATCGATGCGGCGATAGTGCGCCAGGCCCTCGCGCAGCTGCTGGTAGGGGTCGAAAGGGGGGCGTGCCTGATCGAATGCTGCCTCGACGTTCCCCTTGTCCAGAGCCTGTGAGATAGCCGCCATATCCAGGTCCGGGGACTCGACGTCCAGCTCCCAGTCAGAGGAGAGCCGCTGCGGATCCACCTTGCCACGTTGCAGATGCGTCAATGCCGTCAACATGGTACGGCTGGCGTGGATTTCGAAGCGTGCCCTGGTCTCGGCATTGGTAGGGTCCGCGAGCGCCGCCCGCGCCTTCTCCTGTAATTCACCGGGCCGATAATCCTCGGGGACGAGGCCATCGGCATCCAGCTTCCCGAGGGCCTGGACCAGGGCTTCCACGCGCTGGGCGTCCTGCCAGATGGGCCGTTCACTGCGCACCTGGTACAGCCGGCTCAGTCGCGCTGAGGCATCGGCCAGCTGCGTCTGCCAGGCCTCGCCCGACAACGCTCCAGGCGCCTCCGACTGGGCCAGGGCCGGCGCAGCCAGCATCAGCCAGCCCCCCAATGCCAGGGCCGTGCGACATCGGGCTGTTCGACAAACATCGGCGGCGAACATGAGGTAATCTCCCTGCAAATAGTCGACAATATTGGCCATCCTGGCCAATATTGCCATAATACTGCCTCGAGGCGCCGCTTCAACACGCGCCAGGACGAATCCTTCGCTGGACCCAGGGTCCAGTCCAGATGATCACCGACGGGAACTCGCGGGATGTCATATTACAAGCTCCGCCATGGTGTCGGCTGCCTGCTGACCGGTGCCCTGGCGCTGTTTACCTCTCCGCTGCAGGCGGGCGACTTCATGGACCAGGCCTACTCCCCCCGGCAATTCGATCACTCTCCTCTGGCGCAGGAACTGACGCGTCTGGCACCGCAAGCCAACCCCGGCGTGCTCCATCTCGCGGCACGCGCCCTTGACTGTGCCGATCCCGGCGCCGAACGTCTAGCGGTCATCGACTTTTCGCTGCCCTCCACCGAGCCCAGGCTCTGGGTCTTCGATCTGGCCCGTACGCGTCTCATGTTCCGCGAGCTGGTCTCCCACGGACAGGGCTCGGGCGACAACATGGCCACCACCTTTTCCAACATTCCCGAAAGCCATCAGTCGAGCATCGGCCTGTTTCGCACCCTCAACAGCTATCAAGGCAGCAACGGCTATTCGCTGCGTCTCAAGGGACTGGAACCGGGAGTCAACGACCGCGCCTATGATCGGGCCATCGTCATGCATGGCGCCGACTATGTCAGCGAGGAATTCATCGACAAGGCCGGTCGCCTGGGACGCAGCCACGGCTGTCCGGCGGTGCGTCAGGAAGTGGCCCGCCCGCTGATCGACAGCATCAAGAATCAGCAGTATCTCTTCACCTATTACCCCGATCGGGAGTGGCTGCGTCAATCCAGCTACCTGAGCTGCCCCGACGAGAATAGTCACTTCGCCATGCAATGAAGGCGATCTTTTCGGCACCATGCTGGTGTGCATATGGCGGGAGTGGCGACGTTCTGTGTCTTGCCCTTGATCAACAAGAAGGCGCTCGGCGCCCTCTTGCTGCGTTGAGAGCGGCACTCCTGATCCTGCCCTAGATGCAGCAAGGCGCCGGGGGACGTTTTGCGTTCTCCCGACAGCAAAGACTGGCACCACCATCCATCCCAACGGTTCAGCCCCAACCGCTAGTGTTGCGGTGATATCCCGGCTCGCCACGTTGCACAGCCTCTCATATATGGCCATGCTGGAGCGGCACAGAGCGCGGCGTGTCGCCGCCTCTATCCAAAGTGAAAGGAGCCTGACATGACGATCGCTATCGGTGACCGCATCCCCGACATCACCCTCAAGACCAACGGCGACCAGGGACCGGAGGACATCGCCACCGGCGAGCTCTTCGCCGGCAAGCGAGTCGTGTTGTTTGCCGTTCCCGGTGCCTTCACTCCCGGCTGTTCCAATACCCACATGCCGGGCTTCGTGGTCAATGCCGACAAGCTGCTCGACAAGGTCGACGTGGTGGCCTGCATGGCCGTCAACGATGCCTTCGTGATGGACGCCTGGCAGAAGGACCAGAACGCTCAGCAGTTCACCATGCTGGCCGACGGCAACGCCGAGTTCGCCCGCGCCCTCGGGCTGGACATGGATGCCAGTGGTGGCGGCATGGGGACGCGCAGCAAGCGCTTTGCGCTGATCGCCAATGACGGTGTGGTGGAATACCTCGGCGTCGATGCCAAGGGCGTCGACCAGAGCAGTGCCGAAACGGTCCTCGGGCAACTCTGAGCGCACGCCACGCTATACTGCCGGACACAGGGTTCGGTGCCTCTCCTGGGCAGGTGATGGGGCGACATCGGCCGGATACGCCCACTTGCCCCGGCGCCGCCCTGACCGGCCGTACCATCTGCAGGTAGGGGCAAATCCCTACCTGCTTCCATTCCCTTGGCGGCCGGGCGACATGCTCGGCCATGCTGGAGATGACCATGAACGATGCCATGACACTGCGCGGAAGCTGCCTGTGTGGTGCCGTGTCGCTCGCCGTCGAGGCCGAGCGCCAGAACGTCACCGCCTGCCACTGTCGAATGTGCCGCATCTGGGGTGGCGGTCCCCTGCTGGCCATGGAGTCCGTGCGCCGCGTGACACTGGCAGGCGAGGACCAGGTCAGCCTCTACGCCTCTTCCGAATGGGCCGAACGCGGCTTCTGCCGCCACTGCGGCACCCACCTCTTCTACCGGTTCAAGACCGGCGAACATTACGCCGTGCCGGCGGGCCTCGTCGACCAGGGGGAAGCCTGGACACTGGATTCACAGATCTTCATCGACGAAAAACCGGCCTGGTACCACTTCGGCAATGACACCCACAACCTCACCGGCCGAGAAGTCTTCGAGTCATACCAGCCGCCCACGGATTCATGACGCTGCCGGCCTCGGGGCAGCCGGTCAACCATCTTGGACAGGCAGCGTGCAGGATACCATTCTTGGGAAATGGCATTCTGCCAGCTGTATGGCCATTCCCTTGCACTGGATGACGACGGGCTGTTGCACGCTATCCCATCTCGTCAAACGCCACCCAGCCCGATAACGCAAAACGGCAAACAATCCGGTGAAACGCACATACTTGTTGGGTCCCGGGACGATTTTGAACTGGATAGAGCATACGGTACACAGCCGGTTCGTGAGCGGGTTCATTCCCGACGAGCTGAAGGGTACTGACTCGATCGACGAGTACCGCGCGCGACTGCTGGTGGTCTTCGCCATCGGCGTGGTAGCGATCGGTTGGTGTGCCTCTGCTTTCTACCTGTTCATGTCCGCCTACCTGGCCTGCCTGATTGCCGTGGTTGGCGGGTTGTCCATCCTGTGTGGCCCGCTGTTCATGAAACGCCGGGGCAACCTTGGCCTCGGTGCCCTGGTGGCGACTGGTGGACTCTTCGGCACCGTTTTCGCCTTCTCCTGGCTGACCGGCGGCATCGCGGCCCCGAGCCTGTTATGGATGGTGACGGTGCCCATTTTCGCGCTGGTGATTCACAGTACCAGCGCCGGTATCGGCTGGGCGTTGCTGGTCGTACTGGCAGTCGGGGGATTCTACGCTCTCGAGCCTCGTAGCCTATCCGCCTGGGTTCCGCACCCCTTCGCCATACCGGAGCTGCATCTCCTGAAGTTCGTCGCGGTAACCAGTGTCGCCGTGGTCATCCTGCAATTCGCCCTGATATATGGCTGGCTGCATGGACGCTGGAACCAGAAACTCGTGGAGGCCCGCGATGCCCTCGCCTATCGGGCGTGTTACGACCAGTTGACCGGCCTGCCGAACCGCGAGGAATTCCAGCAACGCTTCAAGACGCGAATCGTCGCAGCACGGCGCGACGATTCGCCCTTCTGGTACGGATTTCTCGATCTGGACAATTTCAAGGCGGTCAACGACAGTCTGGGGCACCCCGGAGGCGACCGCATCATCGAACTCGTCGCCGGCCGCCTTCAAAACGCCTTGCGCGAAGGGGGCTCGATCGGCCGCATCGGTGGCGACGAATTCGGTATCCTCATCGACATCGACCCGACGGGAGACGACCGGCAAGACCTGCTCGACCGTTTGACGGAGGCCTTTTCATCTCCTTTTGATATCGACGCTGCCAATGTCCGGTTAGCCGCGAGTATCGGGCTGGCACGCTCGGACATTCACGACTTCTCCGCACACAGCGATGAAGACGTCCTGGAGATCCTGCACCGCACGGCCAACCGAGCCATGTTCCGTGCCAAGCAGGTCCCGGGCCCCCGTATCGAGTACTTCGATCCCCAGGATCGCGGTGAAAGCGACCGCCGGGTTCAGCGTGAGAACGCCATCCGCGAGGGCCTGGCACAGGGGCAGTTCGAGGCCTATTATCAGCCCATCGTCGAAATACAGGGTGGCAGGCTCATCGGTGCCGAGGTGCTGGCGCGCTGGAATCATCCCGAGCACGGCCTTCTGGGGCCCGACGAATTCCTGCCCCTCGCCTTGCAATCGCCCCTGATTCATGAGGTAGCCGATGCTCTGGTCGAGGCGCTGTGCCGGGATCTGGCCTCGACGCGAATGCGCGAGTCTCATGGAGCTCCACTCGTTCTGCAGGTGAACCTCAGTCCCGAACAGCTTTATGCCAGGGAGCGGCTGGAACCCTTGATCTACAGGCTGACAGTCAACTGTCAGGAAGCGGTCGAGATGCGCTTCGAGATCACCGAGTCGGAGTGGACCAAGAACGAAGAGGGCTTTGAATGGCTGAAGTCCCTGGGCGCTGACCTGATCATCGACGACTTCGGCAAGGGCTACTCATCGTTGTCACGCCTGGCCCACATGCCGTGTCGCGGGCTGAAACTCGACCGCGAGTTTATCCAGGATATCGATGCTACCCCCCAGAATCAGGCTCTGGTACGCGCGATCGTACAGATGGGGCGCGCACTCGATTTGAGCGTCGTTGCCGAAGGCGTCGAAACGCAGGCGGAACTCGATGTCATCCGCCGGGCCGGCGTCGACATCGTCCAGGGCTTTTATTTCGCCAGACCGATGCCTTTCCAGGCGTTGTTGGAGTACCGCGACGGCTCGCGACAAGCGTCATGAGGCAAGGCACTCATTCCCGGTGCCAGTCCGCGACATTATAACGCCCCAGGAAGGTCGCGAGTTCGCCGGACTCGCGCAGGCGGCGAATCCCCTGGGTCCAGAGCCGGGCGTAGTGGGCGGTGTTCGGCTGTTCCTTCGTGAAGGCCAGATGCAATGTGGTGGCCGTGGGGTTCTTGCCGGCCAGACGCAGCTTGTCCTGGAGTCCCGACTGCACGATGGTGTAATTGGCCACGGCACTGTTATCCATGGTGACTTCGAGGCGGCCGTTGGCGACCATCTTCAGGTTGCGTTCGAGGGCCGTCGGGCCGCGGTTGGTACTGATCCTGTCGGGTCGCCGGGCAATGTAGGCATCCAGGGCGAGAAAATATGAATAACCGCCGATGACCCCGATCGCCTTGCCCTCCAGCGAGGCGACGCCGTCATACTGCCAGTCGCTGTCGGCCCGGGTATAGAAGGCGACCTGGTAGAACCCCATGGGCTCGCGTGGCTTGATCATCTGCCGACCTTCGGGTTCCTCGCTGACCGAGATGACCGCCGTCACGTCACCATCCACGCCGGCCTGCAGTGCCCGTTGCCAGGGCAGGGTCTTGTAGACCACCTCGTGCCCCGCCTTCTCGAAGATATGTCGTGCCAGTTCCACCACGTACCCCGGCTTGTCGCTGCCCGGCGCGCAGTTGTAGGGGCACCATTCATCGGAAGCGATCACGATCCTGTCGGCATGAGCTCCGCCGGCCGAGCAGAGCATCAGGCTTGCCAGTAACACCAGGATGGCGCGAGTGCAACGCATGATGACCTCCACGAGATTGGTGCCAGGCAACGCCGGACGCGCCGACTGCTGTGGCTGGCATGCTGCATTCGTTCACAGCTGCCGACCGCCGAGAAACTGTTTCAGTTCTTCGGCCGGGCACGGCTTGGTAAAGAGAAAGCCCTGCAACTTGTTGGCTCCCAGATCGGTGAGCAGCCGGCGCTGGTCTTGCGTTTCCACGCCTTCTGCCACGACATCCAGCCCCAGCTTGGCCCCGATAGCGATCACCGACCCCACGACCGCGGCGGCTTCAGTATCCTCGTCCATGTTCATGACAAAGCTGCGATCGATCTTGAGGCCATCCACCGGGAGCTTGCCGAGGTAACTCAGCGAGGAATAGCCGGTACCGAAGTCGTCGATGTAGATACGCGCCCCGCGCTCGCGCAACCAGCGCAGCAACGCCAGTGTCTCGTCGTCATTGTCGAGAAAGAGGTTTTCGGTCACTTCGATGTTCAACAGCGCCGGGTCCAGTCCGCTCTCCGATAGCCCCTTTTCGATATCGACGTAGATCCGCGGCGTGTGAATCTGGGCCGGTGACAGGTTGACGTTGAGCCGATGCGGCGAACCGGCATCCATGACCATGACATGCTGCCGCATGGCCTCACGCAGTACCCAGGCACCGATCTCCACAATCATTCCATTGGCTTCGGCGGCATCGATCATCTTGTCGGTGCGCAATGGAGTGCCATCCGGCCCAATAAAACGGATCAGCGCTTCGGCGGCCGTCGTCACGCCACTCTGGGTATCGACCACGGGATGGAATACCAACCGGGTCTCGGTTTCCCCTGAGGCGCGCGTAAGCATGGAGGCCAGGCGCAGCCGCTCGCTGGCGATTGCCTGCAACTCCGGCTGAAACAGCTTCGCCCTGCCGTGGCCCTGACGTCGCAGCTCATTGAGCGCAATGGCAGCGTAACGGGCCAGCTCACGCGGATCGTCACCGTCGATGCCCTGGCGGGCAAGCCCCAGGCGACCGCGCACCATCAGGCTGGCATCATCCAGCTCGATGGGTTCATGAAAGATCTCATCGATGCGCGCGATAAGCTCATGGGGGTCAAGATCCGCATCGCGCTCGAACAGAATGGCAAATTCATCGCTCTCCCGGCGTGCCACGGTGATGACTTCATCCAGCTCCGTCGCCAGACGCTCGCCGATCTTCTGCATCATTCGTTCGGTGCGTTCTTCCCCCAGCCCATGCGCGATTTCCCGCGAGCGATAGACATCGAATAGTCCCAGCACCAGGGACCGTTCCTCATCACGAGCCGTCTCGAACGACTTGCAGAATGCACTGAAACTGGGCAAGCCGGTGGCGGGGTCCGTGAATGCCAGGGTGTGAACCTCTTCGAAAAGGGTGGCGTTATCGTAGGCCACGGAGGCGTTCATGGTGAATAGCCGCAGCAATTGATTCGCGTCGTCCTCGGCGATGTGTTCGGGCGGCGCCTTGAGGAAGACGGCCCCCTGGGTGCCTTCTCCGGTTGTCAACGCCAGTGCCATGCCGACGGGTTCCCAGAGGGTTTCACCCCGGGCGATGCAACGGCGAATCAGATCGGCACACTCCTGATCCGGCAGCTCATCAATCAGCTTGCCGGTAAAGGCCTCCAGTTCACCACCGCCCGCCAGTACACGATTGAGCGACTCGCCGGCCTCGCGTGACTGATCCACGACGCACACCATGCCGTCGAGTTCGACGTCCAGCAGCGCACTGAGTTGCTGAAGAATCGCATTGGCGAACTCATCCAGGGCCTGCCGGGAATACAGCGTTTTCAGGCTGTTGATCAGCCGCTCCAGGCCATGTCGGTTGCGCTCGAGTGCATCCAGCTGACGATAGCCGCGAAAGGCACAGATCAGCGCCGTGGTCAGCTTGGTGCGGGACAACTCGGTCTTGTCCTTGTAGTCATCGATTTCGTAACGGTCGATCACCTCCGCCTCGGGCGCATAACCGGGCTGGCCCGTCCTCAGAATGATGCGCACCAGGTTGTTACCGTGGGTCTCGCGCAGCCACTGCACCAGGGCAAGGCCGGCGTCTTCGGTTTCCATGACCACATCGACCAGCGCCACCGCAATATCGGAGTGCTCCGCGAAGATGCCCCTGGCCTCCTCGGCGGAATAGGCATGGAGAAACGACAAGCCCCGGTTCTCGAACGTCAGCTGTTGCAGCGCCAGCCGGGTGGTATCGTGCACGTCCTTGACGTCATCGATAATGAGGACTTTCCAGGGTGCCGCCGTGCCCTGGCTCGGCGCGGCCGGCGTGTCGTCGGCCAGAAAATCGAGGGACATGCGTTATTCCTCCCTGGTGGAATCAGAGGGTTCAGCCGCGGTGGGCGCATTGACCGGCAGCACAATGGTAAAGACGCTGCCCTCGCCGGGATGGGACTCGACATCGATGCGCCCGCCCATGACCTGGGTGACCAGGCGATGGACGATGGACATGCCGAGACCCGACCCACCTGCCCCCAGTTTGGTGGTAAAGAAGGGCTCGAAGATCTTTTTCAGGTGGTCGTCCGGGATACCCTGGCCATCGTCCCGCACCTGAATCCGTACCTGGTCATCGTCGGTGGCCGCGCTGGTGATCAGGACACGGCCGCTGTCCCGCCCGTCGAAGCCATGACGCACGGCGTTGTCACACAGGTTGGTGATCACCTGGCCCAGCGGCCCCGGATAACCGTCAATGCTCAACCCGACCGTCAGGTCGGTTTCCACCCGGTAGGGCGTTTTCTTCAGGGATGGCTGCAGCGTGGCCAGGGTTTCCTCGATGACCTCATCCAGCGCGAACTGCCGACGGTTCTCGCTCTGACGGTCGACGGCGACCTGCTTGAAATTGCCCACCAGCTCACGGGCCCGTCCCAGGGTGGAGGTAATGATATCGCTGGCTTCGCGCGTGCTGGCCAGGGTGTCTTCCAGACGGCTCTTGGTCAGGGTGCCCTCGGCGAGCTCGCGCTCGGCCGCGCGTACCGTCTCACTCGCCGTCGATGCCGCAGTGAGCCCATTACCGATGGGCGTGTTGAGCTCATGCGCGACGCCCGCGACCAGAGCCCCCAGGGCTGCCAGCTTCTCGTTGCGCACGATTTCATCCTGTGCGGCTTCGAGCTGCTGGGTGCGCTCGGCCACCTTGTCTTCCAGGCTCGCCTTGTAATCTTCCAGCTCCTGCCAATCACGACGGTGATCGCGGAGTTGATCATTGATGGCGCGTTCGAGCTGCTGAAATTCCAGCGCGCCACCGCCGGGGCCGTCGCTGATGCGCAGCTCAGGCCCAGTGGTCAACAGATCGGGGCGGAGGACGAAATCGGTGAGCCCGCGCAGCGGTGTGTTCACCAGGCGCCGAAAGGTCCAGCGCACCAACAGGTAGATGACGATGATCAAACCGATGAATATCGCACCCTGCACCAGCAGCAGGTGTTCGATGCGTGCCTGGACGGCAGCCCGATCGAGCCTGGCACTCAGCTGCCCGATCAGCAGCTCCTTGCCTTCGAAATTCGTCTCGCGAATTGCCATTTCAAAATCCGCGGTCGCCGCATCGAAGGCAGTCCCCAGCGTCTCACCGTCACTGGTGCTGACCTGAATGGCGCCGATTTCCGGAATGCTTTCCAGCCCGCCGATCAGGTCACGCAAGGCAGCGTAGTCATACTTCCAGAGTGTGCTGGTCAGGGTGGGCCTGGCCGCTTCCAGGGATGCCTGCGCCGTCGTTTCAGCACCTTCCAGCGACGAGGTGTAAAGCCATACCGCCGAGACGGCGGCGAAAACCGCGCTGCCCAGGGTGATCGCCACCACCACCAGGGCGGCAAAGCGCGATGCGAGGCGCTGCATCAGTCGGTTGCGGCCTGTCGGGGGGGCACGATCCGTGCCGCCCTGAGCCACTGCATCGGTCATTGGAGCTCTCCTCCCTCACGTCACCATCACCCCGAAGCCCGCAGTTGACTCGCGTGC
Organism: Halomonas sabkhae; assembly: GCF_030409265.1. Classification (NCBI taxonomy): domain Bacteria; kingdom Pseudomonadati; phylum Pseudomonadota; class Gammaproteobacteria; order Oceanospirillales; family Halomonadaceae; genus Halomonas; species Halomonas sabkhae. Next base: position 182,991 of record NZ_JAUFPM010000017.1, on the reverse strand, counting down.
CCGCCATCAAACGCAAGCAGCCGGCAACAGGCAAACCCGGTAGAACACCGCAGCACCATCAGTTGAGAAAACCTTAATAAAGGATAGTGAGAGAGTTGAGTATTCCGCAAACTGGTGAGTAAGACACCGGCAGCACCATCACGACAGCAACCAACCTGGCCGCCCACCACCCGACTGCCCCTTGCCATCATGAGCTGCCGGGGCAATCGCATTGGACAGCCTGAAACAAGACGGCCATGCTTGATGAGAACGCTTCATGCTGGGCGTGGGATAATGAATGAGACAAGGCGGTTTACCGCATTTCACCAGGCGTTGTTGAAGCTCTGTCACGACCCGGGCTTCATCGCCCATGGGCGTGATGCCAAACTGGCTGACCTGACCCAGCTGTGCAGCGACCTTCTGGACATCCATCGAGTCAGTGTCTGGCGGCTGGATCAACAAGCCGATGCCATCGAATGCGAAGTACTCTACGCCCGAGGCACAGGCCACGATCACAGCCGAATGCGCCTGGAGCGCCACCTCAACCCGGCCTACTTCGATGCCCTCCTCGAAGCCCGTGTCATCGATGCCAGTGATGCACGCCAGGATCCTCGTACTCGGGACTTCAATGACGGCTACCTGAGCAAGCTGGGCATTCACTCCATGCTCGATGCTCCGGTTTTCGACGTTGGCTGGCTCAGTGGCGTGATCTGCCTGGAGGCGCTGCAACACCGCAACTGGACCCTGCCGGAGGTTTCGCTGGCCACTGCCATCGCCGACACGATCAGCCTGATCAACACCTATGAGGCCTGGTGCCAGTCGCAACAACAACTCGATTACATCACCCATTTCGACAGGTTGACCGGCCTGCCCAATATGGCCTCGATGCGCGAGCGTCTGCAGCGTATGGTCTGCAATCAGGAAGCTTTCGCCCTGTTCTGGCTGGATCTGGACCGACTCAAGACGATCAATCACGGTATCGGCCAACTGGAAGGCGACCAGGTCATCATCGAGATTGCCAATCGGCTGCGAAACCTGTCCCTGCCCGGCAAGGACCGCATCGCGCGTACTGGTGGTGACGAATTCATCCTGCTGGTTCGCCAGCCGACCGATACCAATCAGTTGCAGGACCTCGCCACCTATTTGCTGGACTGTGTCCGCCAGCCCATCCAACTGCATGGACAAGTCGACATCGCCAGCGACCCTGCAGGGTTACGCGATCAGGAAGTGAGCGTCTCCGCCAGTCTCGGCATCTGTCTCTGCCCGGCGCACGGCAAGGACCCGGCGAGCCTGCTCAAGCACGCTGAAGCGGCCATGTATCACGCCAAGGAGTGCGGTAGAGGGCAGGTACAATTCTTCAACAGCTCGCTCAACGACGATGCACGCTCGAGCTTCCTGCTCGAGGCTCAGCTGCGCTCGGCGATCCGCAATGGCGAACTGGATGTTCATTATCAGCCCATCATCCGAGCCAGCGACGGTACTATCCACCAGCTCGAAGCGCTGGTCCGCTGGGATCATCCCGATCACGGCATGCTGCAACCCGCCCACTTTCTCGAACTGGCTCGCTCGGTCGGCCTGATGGCCGAACTGGGTTCGGCCGTCCTGCACCGCGCTTGCCAGCACCTGCGTCAGGCTGAGCATGCCGGCGTGGTATTGCCGCGCGTGACCGTCAACCTGGCACCGGAACAACTGCTCGATCCCTGTCTCCCGGAACACTTCAAGGCCATCTACATCAGCCATGGCATCGCCGGGGACAACTTCGATTTCGAATTGACCGAAGATGTCATTACGGGGGATTCGGAGGTTCTTCAATCGGTGCTCCGGCGGCTGGTGTCCCAAGGAGCACGGCTATCGATCGATGACTTCGGTACCGGCTACTCATCACTGGCGCGCCTCAAGCAACTACCCTTCGACAAGCTGAAGATCGATTGCTCCTTCATCCAGGACATTCCGGAGGACGCCGACGACTGCGCCATTACCCTGTCCATCCTGGGGCTGGCCCATGGGCTGGACCTGGCAGTGGTCGCCGAAGGCGTGGAAACGCCGGAGCACGAGCAATGGCTGACCGACCGAGGCTGCGATTACCTCCAGGGCTACCTCTACAGCAAGCCGGTCCCCATACAGAGTCTGCTGAGAGACCTGGCGCGTCGCGCGGGATGAGCCGCCGACAAGTCTCAAGATGCGTACATTCAGAACGCCATGACCTCAATCTCAGCACCCAAAGAGACATCCTCCTTGTCAGGAAGCGCCAAAAAGCTTGCGAATAATACCTTCACGACTATTGGTCCGGGTCTTTCTGTAAAGACTCTTGATTTGGGTACGCACCGTTTCTTCCGAACGCCGCGCCTGTTGGGCGATTTCGGATACTGAATAGCCATTGGCAATCCCCTGGAGAGATCGGGTCTCGGCTCGTGTCAGGCCATAGCAACTCGAAAAATGCGCGATATCGAAATCCTTTTTCATGCCTTGCGTTTCTTCCAGAATGGCGACAACAGTAGGCCCTTCAAAGTAGTTTGAGATATCGTTTTTCTCGATCAGAACCAGGCTAACCTTGATCTTCTCCACATAGTGGGTCACTAATTTGTTGCCCATATACCATCTGTCCAGCATGCCTCGAAGTGACTCCTGAATATCTGGAGATTTGAACCTCAGTCTTCCCAATGCGGTAAATCCGACGACTTCACTCCCCTCGATCAACTGCTCCGCCTTTTTCGACATGGCCTTGACATGCATATACTCGCCGATGACAACCACGCCTTTATTGATTGCATCAAAAATCGCACCATTGAAATCACCCAGAATAAAACCGGGTCCGGCTTCTCGATAAAACCTGGATGCACGCTGAAGATGAGGGGCCAGGCGGGTTAATCGTTGAGCCACTTGATGCTTCTCGTCAATATCAAGAGCGTCGGATAGCAGAGCAAGCACGAACATGCATTGATGACTATGTTCAATCGTCATGGAAACGCGGCCCGACATCTCATGCGGCAATAGAAAGTCATTGTAAAACTCTGTTGCTTTTAGCGCTTTCTCGTTGATCAGCTCGATATCGGGCGTTCCTCTTCCCGGCATCATGGCGGATGCCGGAGACATGAATGGATTGACACTTGCATAATAAGCAGCGTAATCATTCAGAGTAGAGCTTTCCACACCATGTGCGATGGGTATATAGCCCCTTTGCATGGCCTCATCATGCAGAACCAACACGGTTTTTCCATTCGCAGCGCTATTGGCAAGGTACCTCATGAAATCCTGCCAGGCCGCTTCACCCAACATGGCCGCGTAGATCAGCTCTATCGCTTTCCCTTCATCGAAACCTTCCATGGATGCCACCCACTTCTCGACCCACCTAGCCCAAGCCAGAAGTTTTCAACACTCAGCTCCATTATAAGCCAGGAAACCAGTAACCGCCCCTCAAAGCTTCAAACCCTCCAGCGATCATGAAATTTCACACTCCGTATAAATTATATCGATAGCCTGTCCAGCAATGATGGATCACCCGATCCCGGGTTGGCCTCGACGATAGCTCGATAAATATTTTTTCCTACGCCAAGATACGCCTCGCTGGACCGACTTTCGGCTCGATCAGGCGAATCCCTTACAGCTGATGTATGGACTCCCAAAACGCCCACTCCTCTTTTACCGCTAGGAACTTCAGAAATTGCTACCACAGGACCACCGCTATTCCCCCCATAACTTTCACAGTTCGTCTTAATAATAAAGGCCTCTTCTTCGTACGAAGGAGTGTCGCTAATCGTGCACCCATAGTCTATCCTCTTCAAAAAACCATTGTTCAGATCAGCCGAATACCCAACATTAAACACCGTTTCACCACCTCTCACCTCTCCAAAGTAAAGAGGCAGATAGCTCTCAGAGCTATACTTTGTAACCACGAACGAAACATCATAAGTAATACAACCATCCTCTGTATTTCTAAAAACGCACTCATTGTTATACTCATAAAGTGGATGCCTTATTGTTTGGACGGCTGGGTTTATATATGAATTCCCTGTCATAAAATCCTCGCCGGAACCAAAGTTCTCATGGTAAACTTTGACCTTCTTTCCATCATCAATACAATGTGCAGCCGTGACAACAACTCTTGGCTGTATAAAAAAACCCGTACACCGACTAGGCAATACTTTTACCACACTTTCGGATATTGGGTGGTCAGAAATAACGGCAGCACGCCAAACATCCTGATCTACTGGGCTGACACGTGAGTCGAGAACCTCCCGCTCTGATTCATCAATCTCATAATCCATGAACCTGTTTATCTGGACCAGTGCATCCAAGCCTTGGTTTAAAGAATTATTTATTGATGCAACCTGTTGCTGTGTCCCACTAGCCTGTGCTTTAGCTCCAGCCACGGCCAGGCCAACTCCGGCAACAACCGTAAAGGCATCATTAAGCCCTCTTTGCCACTTTGCACGACTACTGGCTTTCTCAACATGTTCTTCGACTCCAGCAGCCAGGATTCGTGTTGATCTATGAAAACTGGACTTTGCCACCCCCTCATTTCCTTGGATTATGGCTTCAAACCCTTTATTACCATACTTTTTGGACTCTTTGACATAGCTATAATCCGCCTTGGAAGCGCACCCCGATATAAGAAGAGCCGCCAACAAACCAGAAAACACCGGCAACAAAGCTCGATAAAACAAATAACCCAAGGATCTAATAACGAAAACCAGCCTCTCGAAAAAGGACATCTTTCTTCTCCATTTATCTTATAGCTTACCTCACCATCATCCGTTATAACGAACGACACTCAACTCCCAGCCAATCGACACTCCAAGGCTCGGCTCAGCTCCTCCTCCAGTTTCTTGGCCATTTGTCCGGAACTGTATAGCTGCCGTATTTCATTTTCAGCAACTCCTTGATTCATGGATTTCCTGAGCTCACCAAGCCATTTGTCATATTCATCTATTTGGGCCCTGGAAAGTTTCAGAAGCTCCCTGGCACTGCCGGCTTCAGCTATCATCCCATCGACACTTGAACCATTGCTCAATGTCTGAGCACACTGCCCATAAGAAAAGGATGAAAAAATCACCATGCTTACCAACACCACCGCCTTGAGGTAATATTCATAACCGCCTCCCGCTCCTTCTCCGACCTTCTTCGCATCAGGACAGTCCATGTTAATATTGCAATTATCCCTGACACTCTGCAGGTAAGCATGTAACCAACTCAGGGTTTCGCCATCACCCGTGTGGGTGAATTTCATTCGGCCAGGTTTGCTACATGACACCGAGAAAGTACACCGCAGACGATGAGCCTCGGGTCGCGGCCCTGTGGCGATCCAGCTTTCCCGACTATCAGGGCTATAACGCCCCCGAGGCCGTACTACGCGCCAAGCGTCTGCTGGATGATCACATCTACGTCATCGAGGACGGCGACGAGATTATTGCCACCTGCATGATCGGCTACGATGGCCATCGTGGCTGGCTGTACTCGGTTGCCGTGGCGGATTCACGCCAGGGGGAAGGTCTCGGCAGGCGCATGGTCGAGTTCGCCGTGGAGCGACTGCGCGAGCTCGGTTGCGTCAAGGTCAACCTGCAGATTCGAGGCGGCAACGAGGAGGTCGCCGAGTTCTATCGCTCACTCGGCTTCGCGACAGAGGACCGCATCAGCATGGGGCTCCAGCTGTCCGGTTGAGCCCATCGCCGGGCCGGCCACCACACGGAAAACCGACCCGGACCCTTCCATAAAAAACCCTCGGCGAGTACCGAGGGCTTGTGTGTTGCTGGCCGCGAGCCCGGCCAGCGGGCCGGGACACTCGGTCGAGTCTGCGCGGCTAGACACCGATCCTGCCGCCATCTTCGCGCTGGATTACGACCGTGGCGGCACGCGGACGCACGCTGCCCTCGGTCTCGACCGTGGCGTCATCCACGGAGGGCCAGTTGCCCGGGTGCTGGATGTTGATGAACATCGCGGTCTTGTCGGGCGTGAAGGCCACTCCGGTTACCTCACAGTCGTTGGGTCCGACTGCAAAGCGCTTGAGCTGCGCCTGATCGCTGCCATCGATCACGGCGGCATCACCTGCGGCATGATCGACACGCTGCGGCACCACGGCCAGCACCTGGTCGTTGGTGTAATCCGCCACCCCGGGATACCCATTGTCGGTCTGGATCCACAGGATGCCCTGCTCATCTTCGCGGTCGTCATAGAAGAGACCATCCGGACTGGCGAACTGGTTCTGCTCGGTCAGGCCCGAGAAGTTGTCGGCATCGCCGGCAGCGGCCCCGAAAACAAACACTTGCCAGTCGAAGCGGGTCGCGGCATCACCCTCGCGCCAGCGGATGACCTGGCCGGCCGCGTTTTCGGCACGCGGATTGGCGGCATTGGTCGGCGCCGTGCCGTAGGCGACCCCCGGCTCCTCGATGGCCGAGCCATCCCGGGTATAGGTCGCGTCCGTGCCCTCGGCGGTGCGATCGGAGTTATTGGTCAACGTCATGTAGACATCACCGGACGCCGGATCCACGGCCCCCCACTCCGGACGGTCCATGGGGGTGGCGCCCATCAGGTCGGCGGCATCACAGGTGTTGATGATCACGCCGGCCAGATCATCGGCCTCCAGATTCAGGGCCTGCGCCAGAGTGCGGCCATCCTGGGTGGTCGCATCCGGGGTCAGCGGCAACCACTCGCCGCTGCCGTCGGCATTGAAGCGAGCGACATAGAGCGTGCCCCTGTCCATGTACTTGGCGCCAATCGCCAGGCGATCACGCTCGGCGCCGGGACGGTTGGCATCGGCCGGATCCCAGGCCGCCTCGGAGACGAACTTGTAGATGTATTCGTTACGCGAATCATGACCGGAGTAGAACACCACCGGTTCGCCCTCGACCAGCTTGCCCGGCCAGCACCCCTCGTGGCGGAAGCGCCCCAGCGCCGTGCGCTTGACCGCCTTCTCGCCGGTATAGGGGTCGATCTCGACGATATAACCGAAGGTGCGCGGCTCGTTGCGATAATCCTGGGTAGCGCTGTCACCACGCGGCGTGGCATTGAACCGCGCGAACTCGTCATTCTGCTCGCTGGCATCGCCGGCCGCGGTTTCCCAGCCATAGCGACCACGCCCCTCCGAGATGCCAATGCGGTTATCGTCCATTTCGCGACCGGCATCCTTGATGAAATACCCCGGCCAGTTTTCTTCACAGGTCAGGTAGGTGCCCCAGGGCGTGTACCCATTGGCACAGTTATTGTTGGTGCCGCGGGTGTTGGTGCCATTCGGCGAATACCGGGTCCTGACGTAATCACTGCCGGCAACCGGACCGCTCAACAGCATGTCGGTGGCACTGGTGTAGCGACGGTTGTAGCTCGAGTCGGCCACGGGGTGCCAATGGCCATCGCCGTCCTTCTTGAGCTCGACCAGGGTCACGCCATGCGCATTGATTTCGGTGCGCACCTCATCGGCCGGCCGCTTGCCGCCCTCGTCCATGCCGGTCGGGCCGCCCTGGGGCGCCCAGAGGGCCTTCTGGTCGATGTATTCGTTGTTCAGGGCCAGCAGCATGTGGCGCGAGGCGGTGGCCTCGTCCAGGGCGAAGTTGTGCATGCCATCGTGGTGCATGCCGACACTGTTGGCCTGTATCTCCGGCGTGATGTTGCGTTCGGCACTCCAGGCCGGTGCCTTGCCGTTGAGCGGCGTGCCCCAGGGAATGAGTACCTGGGCGGTGTAGCCGGCCGGCACCACGACGGCATCCGTCATCGCACCGCGCACGGCATCGAAGGCCAGGGCAAGCGGGGTTTTCTCGCCGGCGGCTGACTCACTGGCATTGGCCGAGCCCAGCAGCCCGAAGCCACCCAGCATGGTCATGGCCGCCATGCCGAGCCCGCCCTGCATGACACTACGACGCGAGACATGCTTTTCGAGCACCGAGGAAAAGGGCTCGTTGCTGCTCGGATTCAACAGGCGATGGTCTTCGATTTCCTTGCTCATACAGGTCTCCTCATCATTCCAGGGGTCACGTGGTCGGTCACTCGGCTGACAGTTTTTGTACTCAGCAATGGTCAATCAGGCTCGATACACGAAGCCTGATGCCCTTTGGTGACAACGCCATGACAATGCCCGGGCTCCGGCGTCCCTGCACACTTGCAGACAAGGCGATATGGTCCATGCTAAGAATGCATTGAGTGCTGAACATGATGCCGTGGCTGATACCGCCTATCGCACTCACGGCGTCATCCAGAGTCCAAACTCACAAGGAGGATGCATCCCACGCTGAAAGGAGACACGTCGCGACTTGTCACAGACCTGACATTTTTCGCTGACAGTGTCGACATCGAGACGTCATCTTTTGTGGCGTCGATCCGGTGACAATCAGGAGAGCAGCGCCGATGGTACGCATCGACAAGAAGGCCACCCGGCTTTACGTGTTGGACACCAACGTCCTGATCCACGACCCCGCCGCCCTCTATCAGTTCGATGAGCACGAGGTGGTGATCCCCATGACCGTGCTCGAGGAACTCGACAAGCACAAGAACGGCATCCGCGAGATCGCTCGCACCGCCCGGCAAGTCAGCCGCACCCTCTCCGACCTGACCGCCAACGTCGATATCAGCCAGATTCGTGAAGGCATTCCCATTCAGCGCATCAACGGCACGGAAGGTCGCCTGCGCCTGCTGTGCTACAACGACCTCAAGCCGCTGGAACACCTCGAGGACAGCCCCGACAACCGACTCCTGACCGAGATATTCCGGCTGCGCGAAGAGCGTGAAGACGCCTCGGTCATCCTGGTGACCAAGGACATCAACCTGCGCGTCAAGGCGGCGGCACTGGGTGTGCCGGTGGAAGACTACCTGACCGATCGCGCCTTCGATGACAGCGACGCCATGCTGGGCGGCGCGCGCGTCTATCCGGAGGCCGGTCACGACGGCCGCGGTTTGTGGGAAGACCTGCGTGTCGAGGTCAAGGTCGAGCGCGAGGACGACCGCGTCATCTACCATCTCAACGGCGAGATTCCGGAAGACTGGCACCTAGGCATGCTGGTCTCGGACAGTGACAACGGCGCCAGCTTCGAGGCCGTGATCCGCGAGGTCAGCCCGCAGCATGCCAGGCTCGAGCTGCTCACCGACTATCGCCACGGCGCCAGCGTCTGGGGAGTGCATGCCCACGACAGCCGCCAGAACTTCACCCTCAACCTGCTGATGGACGACGACATCGACCTGGTCACCATCGCCGGCAGTGCCGGTACCGGCAAGACCTTCATGACGCTGGCCGCGGCCTTTCAGCAGACGCTGGACACCAAGCGCTTCGAGCGTGTGGTCTTCACCCGCGCCCCGATCTCGATGAGCGAGGACATCGGCTACCTGCCCGGCACCGAGGAAGAAAAGATGTCGCCCTGGATGGGCGCCTTCCACGACAACATGGACAACCTGCTGCGCGACGAGCACGACGGCAGCACCACATGGAATCAGGAAGCCACGCGCCAGTTGCTGGGCTCCCGCGTACAGATCCGCGCTCCGGGCTTCATGCGTGGCCGCACCCTGAACGACACCTTCCTGATCATCGACGAGGCCCAGAACTTCACGCCCAAACAGCTCAAGTCACTGATCACTCGCGCCGGGCGCAACACCAAGATCGTCTGCCTGGGCAACGTGGGGCAGATCGACACGCCTTATCTGACCGCCAACACCTGCGGCATGGCCGCCGTGGTGCAGAACTTCCGCGACTGGCCACACGCCGGCCACGTCACCCTGATGAGCGTCGAACGCTCGCGCCTGGCACTCGCCGGCGAAGAGCTGCTCTGACACAGCACGAGGCCGGCCCCACGGCCGGCCTCGTCTGGAAGCTGGAAGCTAGAAGCTAGAAGCTAGAAGCTAGAAGCTAGAAGCTAGCAGATCGTAACTCGTGGCTCGTGGCTCGCCGGTCAGCCAGCTGCGGTCAGCCGCGCCGATAACCAGCGACTGATATCACCGATCTGCTGCGGGCAGACCGCATGCGCCATGGGATACTGGCGAAACTCCACCGCATAGCCCATGGACTGCAGACGCTCCACGGCGGAACGGCCCAGGGATTCGGGCACTACCGGGTCCATGTTGCCATGATGCACCTCGATGGGTAGTTGCCGATTCGCTTCGGCATAGTCGAGACTGTCGGCGGTGGCGAGGTAGGTGGACAGCGCCAGCAGTCCGCCCAGTCGCTCGGGAAAGCTCAAGGCCGCCTCATAGGCCACGGCGCCGCCCTGCGAAAACCCGACTACGATGATCCGCTCGGGCGCGATGCCATGGCCGATCTGCTCGGTGATCAGTGCCTGTATGCGCTGCGCGGACTCTTTCAGCTGGGCTTCATCGACCTGGCGGTCGAGGCTCATCTCGATGATGTCGTACCAGGCCGGCATGACCATGCCGCCATTGACGGTAACCGCAAGACGCGGCGCATGGGGCAGGATGAAACGCACATTGGCATCGGGGGGGAGCTGCAGGGCCGGTACCAGGGGTTCGAAATCCCGGCCATCGGCCCCCAGGCCATGCAGGATGAACACACAGGCGTCGGCTACCTGGCCGTTGCGTGGCTCGATGATCAGCTCTTCCGGGGCGCTCATGGCGACATCCTCTACACAAGACAAAGGACACACCCTAGCGCACTGGCCGGAGCGAATAAATCACTGACAGCCTCGGGCTGACGCGACGCGCGGAATTTCGGGGGCCATAACGCAAGTGGGGCCCGCTTTCGCGAGCCCCACCTGGGTGTCATGCTGCAAGGAGCACGACAAACATCAAATCAGGAGATTAATCCTGAGCCTTGATGTTGGAAGCCTGCAGGCCTTTCTTACCCTGAGTGACGTCGAAGGAGACCTTCTGACCGTCCTGCAGAGACTTGAAGCCTTCAGCCTGAATCTCGGAGAAGTGAGCGAACAGGTCGTCACCGTTGTCGTCCGGAGAGATGAAGCCGAAGCCTTTAGTGTCGTTGAACCACTTAACTGTACCAGTAGCCATTTTGCGAATTCCTCAATAGCGAAGATTTACCGGGAAATACCCGAGTTGCAGTGGGTAAAACAAGAATCGTTTCACCGGGAAATCGACACTAGAGCGTTTCGATGACCACTTGCGATATGCGACTTGCTAACCTACTGCGAACTAGCATGCGCTTGTGCGGCGCACAGGTCAAACACTATTTGCACGGTGTGACGAAATCATGACGCTTCACCGGTCTTTCGGACCTCCGAATGGACAGCCGGGCCATGGCGGCAGGCAAGATCGTCCCGGATCGCTTGCAGCTATCCTCCTGCCTGCCGGCCCGGCGGCCACGACCTCCCTGCCCTCTGGCATAGAGAAGCCGAGCCTCAGTCCTGTTCGACCGAGAGCACTCCGTCCTCCCCCTGACGGGTGGTAATCTCGAGTTCGCGTCCATTCTGGCCACGCCCTTCGATCTCGATGCGACCGGCTTCATTGATCTGCACGCTCTCGAATTCGGTCATGCCCTCGGCACTCGCCGCGGAGAAGGCCTGACGCACATCCTCGGCGGTCATGCCCCAGGCACCGCTGACCAGCCGTTCACGCTCCTCGCGCAGCGTTTCATCGCTGTTCAGCGACAGGCGAACATCGGCGTACCATTCATCATCCAGCCAACCCTCGATTTCCGCCACATCCTGGCTATCCACCTCGATTTCCTCGTAATGCGTGAACCCGAAGGTCTGACCACGCTCCAGCAGGTTATCGAGCTGGTCGAGTGCGAGGCGGTCATCTGCCTGCGCCGTTCCGGCGACCAGTGCCAGTGACGAAACGGAGGCGATCATCAGTGTCTTGAACGTCATGGTAATGTCCTCTGCTTGTTGGGCCCGGGCGAAATCTGCCGGGCAATTCAGTCGGGTCGACAGCTGACGTTGTACCATCCGCCACCTTGCCCGAAGCTGACAGGGCCGTTCATGCTGCATTCATGTGCTCAATGGCAAGCTCCACGGCATGAAGATCCCTCGCTTCCTCGACACCCGGCGCCTGCGCCTGACACCGACCGGCTGCGGTACTGCTGCCGCAGGTATGCTGTTGTGTACCCTGGTGGCGACCTCGGTGCTGGCCGACGAGGACTGGCAGGAACTGCACGACGCAGTGCAACGCGGCGAGCTGGTCGAACTACCGACCATCCTCGACTGGCTGCAGTCCCGTTACCAGGGCGAGGTGCTGGAGGTCGAGCTGGAGCGTGATGATGGCGCAACCCTCTATGAAATCGAAATGCTCGGCCCCCAGGGGCAGGTCGTGGAATTCGAGTTCGACGCCGGCAACGGCCAGTTGGTCGGCATGGAAGGCGCGAACATCAACGCCATGAGGAAGTCACCATGAAAGTCCTGCTGGTCGAAGACGATGGCCCGCTCGCCGATGCCTTGAGCACCGCCCTGGCCGATGCCGGCGTGCTCATCGAACAGACCGCCGAGGGTGGCGAGGCCGACTTCCTGGTGCAGACCGAGCAATACGATGCGGTGATTCTCGACCTGGGTCTGCCGGATGGCGATGGCACCCGCTGGCTGGCCCAGTGGCGCGATGCCGGCATCGATCTGCCGGTGCTCGTGCTGACCGCCCGCGAACGCTGGGCCGACAAGGCGGCCGGCTTTTCCGCCGGTGCCGACGACTACGTGACCAAGCCCTTCGAGACCGCCGAAGTGCTGTTCCGCCTGCGTGCCCTGATGCGCCGCAGCCATGGCCACGCGCACCCGGTGCTGCGCGTCGGTGACCTGACCTTCGACACCCATACCGCCAGCGTGACCCTGGCCGGTCGCCCGGTGGGCCTGACCGCCCAGGAATCGCGCCTGCTGGCCTATCTGATCCATGCCGCGCCGCGGGTGGTCAGCCGCGCCGAACTCGCCGAGCACGTCTACGACCGCGACCACGAGCCGGATTCCAACGTCATCGATGTGCAGATCAGTCGGCTGCGGCGCAAGCTGGGCAGCCAGCGCATCGTGACCCAGCGCGGCCAGGGCTACCGGCTCGTCGACCATGAAGCCGCCTCATGAGCACGACCTGGCGTGACCGACTGACCCGCGCCTCCGTGGCCACCCGCCTGTTGCTGGCCGCCCTGCTGCTGGTCGGCCTGCTCCTGCCCCTGGCCGGCCTGGGGCTCGCCCACCATTTCCGCGACTCGGTCACCACGGTGTTCGACGAACGCCTGGACGGCCTGCTCAACCAGGTCATCGCCGGCGTGCGCTACGACGCGGTCGAGCAGCGCCTGGTGCATGACCGCGAGCTGGGCGAGCCGCGCTTTCGCCAGGTCCTTTCCGGCTGGTACTGGCAGGTCAGCGACGGCAACGATCGGCTGCTGAGTTCACGCTCGCTGTGGGACCAACGCCTGCCGGTCCTCGAGACCGGGGCCCCTCGGGAACTTGTCGGCCCCCGGGACACCGAGCTGCGTGTCCTCTCCCGACAGATCCAGCTGGCCCCGCTGGACACCCCGCTGCAGGTCAGCGTAGCGGCGCCCACTCGCGCCATCGATCTGGAAGCATCGCGCTTCAACCGACTCTTGAGCCTCTCGCTGGCCGCCCTCGGCCTGCTGATCCTGATCGGCCTGGCGCTGCAGATCCGCTGGGGCCTGGCGCCCCTGCGTCGACTCCGACACGACCTCGAGGCGGTGGAAAGCGGCGCCAGCGAACGCCTGGGCACCCGCCTGCCCACCGAGCTGGCGCGACTGGCCGGTGCCATGAATGCCGTGCTCGAGCGCGACCGTCGCCGCCTGGAGCGCGCTCGCCATGCCGCCGGCAACCTGGCCCACGCCCTCAAGACACCGGTCAGCGTGCTGACCACCCTTGCCGACAGCTTCCCGGAAGAGGCGCGCCGTCGGCTCAAGGGCGAACTGGCACGCATCGACGATGCCACTCGTCACCATCTGGCGCGGGCCTCCGCGGCCGGCGATGGCACGCTCAACCGCCCGATCGATTGTCACGCGACCCTGCGCCCGGTGCTCGACGGGCTTTCGCGCCTGGCCCAGCGGCGTGGCCTGGTGCTGGAGCACGATCTGGACGACCGGCTGAGCGTCCGCCTCGACCCCCAGGACCTGCAGGAAATCATCGGCAACCTGCTCGACAACGCCCTGCGCTGGGCCAGCCATCGCGTCACCCTGAGTGGCGGGCGAGATGACGAGGGCACCTGGCTGAAGGTCGAGGACGACGGCCCCGGGATGAGCGAGGCCGACTGCCAGGCCGCCCTGGCGCGGGGCGCACGGCTCGACGAACAGCGCTCCGGCAGTGGCCTGGGCCTGGCCATCGTGCATGACCTCGTCAAACTGCATGAAGGCACGCTGACCCTCGAGCGCGCCGACGGCGGCGGCCTTTGCGCCCGCCTCTGGCTGCCCGAGACCAGTTGGTAACCCCTGGCCCCTGACTGACGGCCCTCACAGTCCCGCGACTGAGTGGTATGCTGGACACATCGAGCGCTGCAACGCTCTCCGAGCCTGTCAGCGTGCCCCGACAATGTCCGAGTCACTGCCGACCGGCCTGCATGGCGGGAACGCGGCGAGACAAGATGGCGAGAAAGGAATCGACATGACTACAACGGAAGATGCATCCCAGCCCCTCCCTTCCGTACTGGCCGGCCCTCTGCTGAGACGCCTGTCGCCTGACCGGTTATTGCTCTGGGTGGTCGGCAGCCGCCCGCTGGACATGCAGCTGGTCCTGCAGCCCGAAGGCCAGCCACCGCGCCGCCTGGCGCTCAACGACAAACGCGTGCGCTGCCTGCCGCTGGGCCGGCATGCCTACCTGCACCTGATCGATGTCGCCCTGGGCACGTCGCTGCCCCAGGACCAGCGCATCGACTATGACCTGCGCCTCGGCGAGGAAGGCGGCATCGCCGACTGGGCCCCGCACCTGCTGCATGACGGCGCTCGACGCCCGAGCTTCGTGCTGGCCTCCACCCAGCGCCGGCTGATGCATGGCTCCTGCCGCCGCCCGCATCACGACGGCCCGGACGGCCTGGCACGCGCCGATGCCTGGCTCGCCGAGCGCCACGACGACACCACCCAGTGGCCCGCCTGGTTGTTGATGTCCGGCGACCAGATTTATGCCGATGACGTGGCCGGCCCGATGCTGGTGGCCATTCACCAGCTGATCCAGCAGCTGGGCCTGTTCGACGAGCCCCTGGAAGGCGCCACCATCCGTGACAGCCGCGCCCTGGCCACCACGGATACGGCTTATTACCGACGCGATTCCCTGCTGCCGGATGTCGAGGAGAGCAAGGATGTCCGCAAGGGCTTCTTCGGTGGCGCCCGCAAGCCCATCTTCACCTCGGCCAATGCCTCCAACCATCTGATCAGCTTCGGCGAGATCATCGCCATGTACCTGCTGGTCTGGTCGCCCACACCCTGGCAACTGGTGAAGATCGAACGCCCGGCGCTGGAGGACAGCCAGCGCGAGACCTTCGATGAGGAGTTCGGCGTCATCGAGCGTTTCGCCGAGGAACTGCCGGCCGTGGCGCGCCTGTTGGCCCATCTGCCGAGCCTGATGATCTTCGACGACCATGACGTCACCGATGACTGGAACCTGACCGCCGCCTGGGAGGAAACCGCCTACGGCAACCCCTTCTCGCGGCGCATCATCGGCAATGCGCTGATGGGCTATCTGCTCTGCCAGGGCTGGGGCAACGACCCCGACCGGCTGGCCGAGCCCATGGACGAGGTCGCGGCACTGCTCGAGACCGCCGCCCGGGAAGACGGCTGGCTGCCCGCCGAACCCCATGACCAGTTCCTCGACAACCTGCAACGCTTCCAGGGGTGGGAGTATCAGGTACCCGGCACCCCCAAGCTGGTGGTGCTGGATACCCGCACCCGTCGCTGGCGCAGCGAACGCAAGCGCGGCCGCCCGTCCGGGCTGATGGACTGGGAAGCGCTCTCCGACCTGCAGCAGCAGATGCTCGACGCGCCCTCGGTGGTGATCGTCTCACCGACCCCGATGTTCGGCGTCAAGCTCATCGAGGCCGTGCAGAAACTCTTCACCCTGGCCGGCAAGCCGCTGCTGGTGGATGCCGAGAACTGGATGGCGCATCGCGGCGCGGCCAGCGTGATGCTCAACATCTTCCGCCACTCGCGCACCCCGGGACATTACGTGGTGCTGTCCGGCGATGTGCATTATTCCTTCGCCTACGACATCAAGATTCGCCACAGCAAGCAGGGTTCGCGCATCTGGCAGATCACCTCGAGCGGTGTGAAAAACGCCTTCCCCGACACCCTGCTGGACACCTTCGACCGCGCCAACCGCTGGCTGTATGCGCCGCGCTCACCGCTCAACTGGTTCACCAAGCGTCGGCCCATGCGCATCCGGCCGCGCGACCCGGACCGTGCCGAGGCCGGCGAGCGCCTCTGGAACGGCGCCGGTATCGGTCTGGTGGTGCTCGACGACCAGGGCCGCCCGGAGGACATCCGCCAGCTCGATGCCCGCGGCTTCGACGTGGTCTTCCCACCGCCGCGCAAGGACAGCTGACGCTTCGCCACTTCACGGCCACGACTCAACGACACGACGGACGCCATGACCCTCGACACTACCCAGCAGAATCAACAGCGGGATCACTTCGCCGACCAGGACGCCATCTGGCTGTTCGGCTATGGCTCACTGATCTGGAAGGCCGGCTTCGACTACCTGGAACGCCGCCCGGCGAGCATTCGCGGCTGGACGCGCCGCTTCTGGCAGGGCTCCCACGACCACCGTGGCACCCCCGACTCGCCGGGACGCGTCGCCACCCTGCTGCCCGACCCCGGTGCCACCTGCCACGGCATGGCCTATCGCATCACCCCGGACGTGCTCGGCCCACTGGACGTGCGCGAGAAGAACGGCTACCTGCGCGAGGTCGTCACCCTGCGCTTCAATGATGGCGACACCGCCCAGGGTCTGGTGTACATCGCCACCGAACACAACGCTGCCTTTCTCGGTGAAGCCCCGCTGGAGACCATGGCCCGTCAGATCGCCACCGCGCAGGGGCCCAGCGGCCCCAATCGCGACTACCTGCTGAACCTGGATGACGCCCTCAACCAGCTCGGCGTCGAGGATACCCACATCAGGGAATTGGCTCACCAGTTACGCCAGGTGGACGACACGACCCCCGAGACATCCTGATCACGCCCGGCCCGATGGAGAGACTCGCCCATGACCGTCACCCTGGATGACGTACGACAAGCCGCGGAGCGCACCCGCGACCAGCTGGTGCGCACGCCCTGTCTGCACTCGGCCACGCTCTCGGCGCTGACCGGCTGCGAGCTGTACATCAAGTTCGAGAACCACCAGTTCACCGCCGCCTTCAAGGAACGCGGCGCCCTCAATCATCTGCTGATGCTGTCCGAAGACGAGCGCCGCCGGGGCGTCATCGCGATGTCGGCGGGCAACCATGCCCAGGCGGTGGCCTACCACGCCGCCCGCCTGGGCATTCACGCCACCATCGTCATGCCGCGCCACACCCCCAACCTCAAGGTGCGCAATACTCGCCAGCTGGGCGCCGAAGTGCACCTCGAAGGCAATGGCGTCGACGAGGCCGGCACCTATGCCCAGCGCCTGGCCGAAGAGCGCGACCTGGTCTTCGTCCATCCCTACGACGACCCGGCCATCATCGCCGGCCAGGGCACCATGGCGCTGGAAATGCTCGAGGACCATCCGGACCTGGAGAGCCTGGTCATCCCCATCGGCGGGGGCGGTCTGATCAGCGGCAATGCCGTGGCCGCCCGGGCGCTGCGCCCGGAGATCGAGATCGTCGGCGTGCAGAGCCAACGCTACCCGGCCATGCAGCAAGTGCTGGCCGGCGAGCCGGTCCACTGCGGCCAAGCCAGTCTCGCCGAGGGCATTGCCGTCAAGCAGCCCGGTGAGCTGACCCGAGAGATCATCCGCCAGCACGTCAACGACATCTGCCTGGTCGACGAACCGGAAATCGAACGCGCCATCCTGCTGTTGCTGGAAATCGAGAAAACCGTCGCCGAGGGTGCCGGCGCCGCCGGCCTGGCCGCCATCCTCGACGACCCGGAGCGCTTCCGCGGCCGCCGGGTCGGCCTGGTGCTGTGCGGCGGCAACATCGACATGCTGGCCCTGTCCTCGGTGATCCAGCGCGGCCTGGTCCGCAGCGGGCGTATCGTGCGCGTGCGCGTCGGCATCTCGGATGTGCCCGGCGCCCTCTCCGAGCTCACCAACCTGCTCGCCGAACAGCGCGCCAATGTCATCACCATTGCCCATCAGCGCACCTTCACCGACCTCTCGCTGCGTGCCACCGAAGTCGAGGCTACGCTGGAGACACTGGGTCGCGATCATACCCGGGATGTCATCGAAGCGTTACGCGCCGAAGGCTATGATCCGGTGCTGCCGGCCAACGAGGTGCATCCCGATGAGCGCTGGGCGGATAGCTGAACAACGCCGCCGGGCCGCAGGCGCGGAGCGACGACAGGCCCCGGGCATGATGCCGGGACACTTGGCGCGTATAATGCGCGATGACATGATGCCGCTTGATCGTCAGGCGACTGGCGCGGCAAGCCCGTCCTTCATTTTACGACCGACATGGAAAGCGCAATGAGCAGACAGATCAACGTGGCCTCCCCGCTTGTCATCCTGCATGGCGACGAAATGGCGCAGGTGGCCTTCGAACGTATTCTCGAGACCTTCGTGACCCGGCCGCTGGACATCAATCTGGTCGAGATCGACCTGACGGCGGAGAACCGACTGGCGACCAACGGCCAGGCCGTCACCGATGCCATCGAGGCTCTCAACCGCCATGGCGTAGGCGTCAAGAACGCCGGCATGACGGTCAACCGTGAACAACTCGATGCCATGCTCGCCGAGCGCCCCGCGCTCGATCGCGCCAGCCTCAATCCGCTGGCCACCAAGTCGCCCAACGGCGCCATCCGCAAGGGCATCGGCGGCAACATCACCCGCGAAGACATCGAGTTCCGCAACCTGCGGCTCGAGCGTCCACAGTGGGTGGGCCGCGATATCGTCGTCGACACCATGGACGACGGCGGCATCAAGGACAGCCACAATGCCCTCGCCGATGGCTCCGGCATGGTCAAGCTGCTGTTCGTCGGCGCCAGCGGCGACCCGGTCGAACTGCACCGCCGCGAAGTCCACAAGGGCGACCCCTGGCTGCTGGCCACCAATGACCTGGAAGCGGTCAAGGCCTGGGCGCATCGCTTCTTCCAGCGTGCCATCGACGAGCAGCGCGACATCTACCTGGGCCTCAAGGACACGGTCATCGCCGGCTATGACGGCGTGATGCGCGCCGCCATCGAGGACATCTACAAGGCCGACTACCAGGCCAGGGTCGAGGAACTGGGGCTCGAGTACCACTACGAGCTGATCGACGCCCAGGCCGCGCGGCTGGTCGCCAACCCGCCGGAGCGCGCCCTGTGGGGGGTGCCGGACAACACCTCCGGGCGCAAGCTGTACAAGCTGGTCGAGCAGCTCAAGCGCCACGGCATCCCGGACCGCAAGGCCCAGGTGTCGATCTCGCGCATGAGTGCCGGCGGCGGCGACCAGTACGGCAGCTACAATGCGCCGGCCGAGGAAGATGGCATCCTCAAGGTGGTGGTCGACGGCGAGGAGAAGCATGCCCGCCACGTCCGCAAGGGCGACCCCATCCTGCTGATGTCCAACGACCGCGCGGCGATCAAGGACTGGGTGCTGCAGGTCTTCCGCGACGCCTCGCGCAAGGACAAGGAGGTCTACTTCGGCCTCAAGCGCGAGTACATGGATTACGATGAGGTGTTCAGCAACGTCATCACCGAAGCGCGTCGTGAGCTGGCCAAGGCCGATACGCCGCCCCCGTCGTTCATGATCATGCGGCCCTCGCGTCAGCTGGTCAAAATGATCACCGACCCGCCCCGCAACGCCCTCTACCCGGCGCAGAACCTGGACGGCGACATCTTCTCGGATATCTCCGCGGCCCTGGGCGGCAGCCTGGCCACCGCCAGCTCGATCATCGAGAGCAAGAACGGCACCATGCTGTTCGAGGCGCCCCACGGCACCGCCCACGACCTCTACCTGCAGTACCAGGAGAGCGACGGCAAGGTCGCGCACTTCAACTCCTCGGCGCTGATCTATGCCATGGGCAATGCCCTGGAAACCGTCGCCGAACGCGAGGGCAATGACGAGCTGGGCGACTACGCCAGCCGCCTCAAGGCCGCACTGATCGACACCATCGGCGACGGCATCGTCACCGGCGATCTCAAGGGCAAGACCAACGAGCCCGAGAAGGAAAGCGTGGTCGACATGCAGGGCTTCATCGACGCCGTCGCCGAACGCCTCACGGCGTGATGCGCCGCCGTGTCCCGGCACCTGTGGCGTGCAGGTGCCGGCCGCCCCTGGTGTCGCCTGTGTCACGACCATGAGCACGCTCGTCCTCTACGTTGCCGCCGCCCTGGCCGAGATCGCCGGCTGCTTCAGCGTCTGGGCCTGGTGGCGGCTCGACAAGTCCGCCCTCTGGCTGCTGCCCGGCGTGGCCAGCCTGGTGCTCTTCGCCTGGCTGCTCAGCCTCAGCGACGCCGACTACGCCGGCCGCGCCTATGCGGCCTACGGCGGCGTCTACATCGTCACCTCGCTGGGCTGGCTGTGGCTGGTCGAGCAGCGCCTGCCCGACCGCTGGGACCTGATCGGCGCGGCGATCTGCCTGGCCGGCGCCGGGATCATCCTGCTCGCCCCACGGGGTAGCTGAGCGCAAGTCGTGCACACCTCAACGAGCATGGCCGGCACCACCTGCGTGGGCCGGCCATTTTGTGACGCCATCCTTTCCTCGACCGGCGATCAGCGACCGGCGACGGCGGTGCCTCTGCCGCCACGACGCCTGACCAGGCTATCCACCAACGCCATGACGAGCATCGACGCTCCCACCAGCGGGAAGATCACCCCGCCGATGGCGAGCAGCGCCAGCACGCCGCGCAGTCGCCCTGGATCGCCGGGTTCCGGCGGCACGCCGAGACGCCCGCTGGGTCGACGCTTCCACCACATCACACCCGAGGACACGCACAGCAGCACGATGCCGGCACAGGCCAGGGCCAGGATCAGCTGGTTGGCCAGGCCGTACTGCTGCCCCAGATGCACATTGATGCCCCACTCCAGGCCGCGCCCCAGCGGGCCATAGTCGGCATAATTCATGTCCAGCAAGGCCTCGCCGGAATACTGATCGAGGTGCACCACGCGCTGGTGGCCTAGGTCGTCCGGATAGATCGAGCCGGTGTACACGCCCTGCGCGGAACCCGGCAGGTTCACCGCATACCCCGGCGCCAGCCCCAGCGCATCGAATCGCGCCACGGCCCGATCGAGGCCGATCGGCTCGGCACCCGTTTCGCTCGATGCAGGCGCGGCCTCCGGCGGCGTCGAGGTGGGCAACTGCGCCTGCTTCAGGGACCAGGAGGTATCGCTGTGCTCGGCGAGACGCACCTCGGACATCGGCACATTGACCCGCACGCCATCGGGATAGCCGAAGTTGTGGCCATTGGCCAGTTCGTTGACCTTGCTGCCCCAGACCGTCGACCAGGGCATGCCGGTGATCGCCAGAAAGAGGATGAAGCCGCCCACAAGAATGCCGGTCACCGCATGCAGGTCGCGCCAGAACACCCGTTTGCCCGGCTTGCCGCGTACCGAGACCACACCACCGCGTCGGCCGCGTGGCCACCACAGATAGATCCCGGTCAGCACCAGCAGGATCGCCCAGCCAGCGACGATCTCGATGATCAGGCTCGCCGCCTCGCCGAAATAATTCAGGCTGTGCAGGTAACGCACCACCCACATGAGGCTGCCGCGATACGGCAGGCTGCCGGTGACCTCGCCGCTGTAGGGGTCGACATGGACGGCCTGCTTGCCGGCCTCACTGGCAATATCCACCTCGGCGGCATGAGCGGGCGACGCCGGTGGCACATAGCGAAACGCCTCGCCCGGCTGCGCCGCCAGCGCCGCCGTTACCTGCTGCTCCGGCGACACAGCGGGTGACGCCTGGGCTTCGACCCGCACGATATCGGCGTTCCACCACTGGCCGATTTCATCCTTGAACAGATACAGGCCACCCGTCACAGCCAGCGAGACCAGAAACGGGATCACGATCAGTCCGGCATAGAAATGCCAGCGCCAGACCGCACGATAAAGATCCTGAGCATTGCCACTCATGACGCATCCTCTTGCACAACGATGATGACCCGCACCCTCCAGGTCCGATCCAAAAGCCATCCTCCGGCCCCGGCTGATACAGATACGCGGCCAGGCACAAAGCGTTTCCCGAGCTGGAAGATTAATTCATGGCCTGTCGGACGGGTCCGGCCATGATATCTCGGCACTGGTCATGGACCGGAGCCGATACATGCGGTGCGGTGTCGCAGACCGGTGAGGCAGTCGTTTGACAAACCGCCGTTCATTATATAGAACGTTCTATATAACGAACACCGTGCCATCGAGCGAGTTCACGATCATGAGCGATATGGACAGGCTTTCCCTGAGCACCCTGGGGCAGCACCTGCAGACCCTGCGCCGGGCGCGCGGCTGGTCGCTCTCGCAGCTGGCCACCGCCGCGGGCATCGCCAAATCCAACCTGTCGCGCCTGGAACAGGGCGACGGCAACCCGACACTGGACACCATCTGGCGCCTGGCGGTGCAGCTCGATGTGCCCTTCGGCACCCTGGTGGCGCCGATCAAGGTCCCGCTGGGCGAAGACGGCGTGGAGGTCCATCTGCTCGACCAGGGCCAGGACTCGCCGCGCGTCGATGCCTACTGGATGCGCTGCGCGCCCCACACCGTGCGACATGCCGAGGGCCACACGCCCGGTGCCCGGGAATCCCTGACCGTGATCAGCGGCCGGCTCGAAGCCGGCCCGGAAGACGACATCCGGCCACTCGGGGCCGGCGATACCCTCGAATTCCACGCCGACCAGCCGCACCTCTACCGCACCCGGGACACCTGGGCCACGCTGCTCATGAGCATCGTCTACGCCGACATGCAGGCCGAACCATGACCACCGATACCCGACGCCTGACGACACCTGCCTGGTGGCTCGGCATGCGCGAGGCCATCCCGCTGCTGGGTGGCTACATCCCGGTCGCCATCTCCTTCGGGCTGGTATCGATCCAGGCCGGCTTCACCACCTGGGAAGCCACTCTGATCTCGCTTTTGATCTATGCCGGCGCCTCGCAGTTCCTGTTCATCGGCATGGCGGCGGCCGGCGCTCCCCTCTGGCTGCTGATCGCCATGACCCTGCTGATCAATGTGCGTCACATGGTCTATGGACCGAACCTGGCGCCCTAGTTGACGACCAGTCGCTGGTGGCCCTGGCTGATGCACGGCCTGACCGATCAGGTCTTCGCCCTGGCGCACACGCGCATGCCCCAACTCGAGGCCTCCCAGCGCCTGGGCTGGTATAGCGGTGCCGCCCTGTTGGCCTGGGTGAGCTGGGTCGCCGGCACCGCCCTGGGCGCCATTGCCGGCGACTGGCTGATGGCGCAATGGCCGCTGCTCGGCGAGGTCATGCCCTTCGCCCTGCCGGCACTATTTCTGGTGCTGGTGATGCCGCGCTTCACCTCGCCACGCTGGACGGCTGCCCTGTTGCTGACCATCGCCATTGCCATGACCTGCACCCTGAATGGCCTGACCAATCTGGGCATTCCGCTGGCTGCCGGCTGTGGTGTGCTGTGCTTCTATCTGGTCAGGCTCGGTGCCCGACCGAACGCCTCACCCGCCTCGCGAGGTTCCCATGAGTAATCGGCTCTGGCTGGCCGTGCTGGCCTGCGCCCTCGGCACCTACCTGATCCGCCTGCTGCCGCTGCTATGGATGCGGCGCCGCCTCAGGCGCCTGGACGGCAACGACAGCGTGGAGGCCATGCCGCAATGGCTGAGCATCCTCGGCCCGATGATGATCGCCGCCCTCTTCGGTGTCTCGCTGGTGCCCCGCCAGCCCGATACCACGGCCTGGCTCGCCACCCTGCTGGGCGTCATCGCTACCCTGATCGTCTGGTACCGCCTGCGCTCGCTGGGCTGGCCGATCATCGCCGGAGTCGGCACCTATGGCAGCGTCATCCTGCTGATGGACATGCTTCAGGGCTGAAGCTCCCGGCCCGGTCGACTTGACCGCCACGCACGAGTCGCGTCAATCTGCCGATCAGACTGGCACGCTTCGCCGCGTGCCTCGACGCCTCCACCACAAGCGAGAATGCGGCATGCACCATGCTTCGGACCCGGCCTCGGACCCCGCCGCCGGCACCTCGACCGGCCCCGACGCCATGCCAGGTGCCATCACCCGGGAACAACTCGAGGAGCTGCTGCAGGGCGTCGCCGACCAGGATCGCCAGGCCTTCGCCCGACTCTACGAGGCCACCGCAGCGAAACTCTATGGGGCCGTGCTGCGTATCTTGAAGCACGAGCAGCGGACCGACGATGTCGTTCAGGAGGTCTACGTCACTATCTGGCAAAAGGCCGAGCAGTTCGATGCGCTCAAGGCTTCGCCCATCACCTGGATGGTGACCATCGCCCGCAACCGCGCCATCGACGAGTTGCGCCGACGCCCCACGGCCCGCCACGAGCCGGCCGACATCCTGGATCAAACCGCCTCGGATACGCCCAGCGCCCGTGAACGCCTGGAGGGTGAAGAGGATGCGCAACGCCTCTACGCCTGCCTGGAGGAACTCGAGGGTCGCCGCCAGGACATGGTTCGGCTGGCCTATCTGGAAGGCTGGTCACGCGCCGACCTGGCGGAACATTTCGAGCAGCCGGTCAATACCGTCAAGACCTGGCTGCACCGTGCCCTCAAGCAACTCAAGGGGTGTCTGGCATCATGACCGACCGCGACGATCTCGACATGCTGGCCGCGGAGTATGTGCTCGGCACCCTGGACGCCGAAGAACGCACTCGGGTCGCGCAGCGCCGCCAGGACGACGCCACGCTCAATGACCTGATCGAGGCCTGGGAAGCCCGTCTTGCCCCCTTGGGCGACGAAATCCGGGAGGTCGCCCCCGGGCCCGACCTGCTGCAGCGCATCGAGGCCCGCCTGGATGCCCTGGAGGCCGAGCGGGCCGCCGCCACCCGGACTACCGACAGCGACGCGCCGCGCGACAATGTCCATCAACTGCAGCGTCGCCTGCGCTTCTGGCAATGGGGCACCGGCCTGGCCACGGCCGCCGCCCTGGTGCTCGCCGTGTTGCTGTTGGCCCCCTTCCCGCCGCAGGACGCTCGCGAACCCTTCGTCGCGGTCTTCCAGCAGAACGACCAGCAGCCGGCCTTCATGGTCTCGGTGGAGCTGCCCAGTCGTGACCTGCACGTGCAGGCCGTCGCGGCCGAGCCACTGCCCGACAAGAGCTATCAGATGTGGATCAAGGAAGATTCCCTGGGTCCCAAGCCACGCTCCGTGGGCGTGCTCAACGACGACCTGAGCCTGGCCGCCAACGCCCTCAGCGAGTACAGCCCCGAGCTGCTCAAGCGCGCCACCTTCGGCATCAGCGTCGAGCCACCGGGCGGCTCACCGACCGGCCAGCCTACCGGCCCGGCCATCCATGGCTACCTCTACCCGGCCACGCGTAACCTCTGATTTCGGGTATCCGCTGAAACCCGCGGCGCCCTCCCTGCGTATCTGACCATGTCCCCATCACCACAGGGTGGGAACATGCTCGGATACCAAGGAGAAGAGAATGATGACCAAGCTGATGGCAAGCGCATTCGTTTCCGCTTCACTGCTGGTCGGCGCCAGCCTGGCACAAGCCGACATGCACGGCGACAAGCATCCCCAGGTCTGGGCCGATGACCAGTCCGTTTCCGGCGGCGCCGTAACGGCCGAGAAGGTCATGACCAACACCAACGGCTGGCTGGTGGTGCACCGCACCGACGAAAGCATGAAACCCGGCCCGGTGGTCGGCCATGCCCCGCTCCAGAAAGGCAAGAACATGCACGTCACCGCCCTGCTCACCGAAGAGGTCAGCGCCGGCGACCACCTGATGCTGATGGTGCACGGCGAAGACGGCGGCATGAAGACCGGCATCTTCGAATACACCCTGGGCGCCTCCGAGGACGGCCCGATCAAGATGGACGGCGAACTGGTCACCCAGACCATCACCGCCGAGTAATCCCGCTCGCACTCTATATCCTTGACTGGCTTCTACGTCGCACAGCGAAGGGACCCCACGGGGTCCCTTTATTCATGCGGCGCACTACCCGCCTGCATCACCGCCTCGAACCAGTGATAATCACGCGACGCCAGCCGGCCACCGGCCTGCTGATAGACCACCATCAACTCCTCGAACGCCACCTCGTGCTGGCCATAGCCGGCGCCGGGCAGACTCGCCCAGATGTTCGCGCAGGCCGCAATGGCGCGACGCAGTCGACCGGACTGAATCAACGGTAGGGCACGCTGCTCGCGCAGCTGCTGCAGCGCATAACGATCCTGGCTCTCGGGGCCGAAATCCGGCAACGCCAGCAACGGCTGATAGTGCCGCCAGTAGCGAGCCAGAATCTGATAACGCCCCGCCGCCGTCGACCACAGACCGGGGGCATACTCGATGGCCTCAGCCTCGATCAGGGGATGCTCGGCATAGCTCGAGAACGTCTCCATCGCCCCGGGTAGCGACCCCACCAGGACGTCATAGCCATCATCGGACAGCGCCAGCATCGCCTCACCGATCTCGGCATGCGCCAGCATGTCCAGAAAGGCACAGACATCCCGCCCTCCGGCGGCTCGAGCCTCGATACGCGGCATGATGATTCCCTTTCATTACCGACCCGCCGACCGCGCAGCCCTCCCCGAAAGGCACCCGGGAAGCACCCTGCATCCTGCCCCGCGATCGTTCCTCGCAGCATAACAGGCGGGTGTGGTCAGGGGGGACACTGGGTATGCAGGCGTACCGCGCTGGCAATGCCGACAAGAAGACTCCCAAGAGAGGCAGAAAACCGGTCACAATCGACAGGCATGCCACCCGGCCCTGTCCATTGCCACCAAGGTAGTGGCAACGGACGGGGCGGCATCACAGCGACAAGGCACGACAAGGGGAACACCACAATGGGAATCGAACAGGGAATCTGGAAACTCGGCCACACGCCACAGAAGCTGCGGCCCACGGGGCTGGCCGACGAAGGGCAGCTCGAAGAGCAGATCATGCAGGACATCGCCATCCTCAATCAGGACTGGCTACTGATCGGCCGACAGGTTCGCACCGACTTCGACAAGATGATCGACCTGCTTGCCCTGGATGCCAATGGCAACGTCATCATCATCGAACTAAAGCGCGACAAGACACCTCGCGACGTGGTGGCCCAGGCCATCGACTATGCCGCCTGGGTGGTCACCCTCGCCGACTACCAGCTCATCGACATCTATCAGGCCTTCGCCGAACGCTATCAGCGCCCTCATGCGTCTCTCGAGGACGCCTTCGAGGGCAAGTTCGGCATCACGCTGGATAGCGTTGCCCTCAATGAGAACCACCAGATGGTCGTGGTGGCCACCCAGCTCGACGCCAGTAGCGAGCGCATCATCAACTATCTCAACGACCATGCCCAGCTCGCGATCAACGCCCTGTTCTTCGCCGCTTTCGAGGACCAGGGCAACCAGTATCTGAGCCGGGCCTGGATGATCGACCCCGACGAGCCGCCACAACCGTTGGCTCGAAAGCCACGCCGCGAGCCCTGGAACGGCGAGTTCTATGCCTCCTTCGGTGATGACCGACCCTGGGAGCTGGCACGCCGGCACGGGTTTATCGCCGGGGGTGGTGCGAGCTGGTACTCGAAAACCCTCTCCATGCTCTCGGAAGGTGACCAGGTCTGGGTCAATATCCCCAAAACCGGCTATGTGGGCGTTGCCGAGGTAACCGGAGAACGCTGCCGGGCCGACGAGTTCCGGGTCTCGACCGAGCAGGGTCCAACCCTGTTGACCGAGCTCACCACAGCCGCTGAATACCCGCATCTCTATCAGTTCAGCGACGAGCATGGCGCGGACACGGCAGAATACCTGGTGCCGGTCCGCTGGATCGCCTCATTCCCCACTTCTCAGGCATTCAGCGAGGTCGGCCTGTTCGGCAATCAGAATACCGTGTGCAAGCCGACCACGCCGAAATGGGAGCATACCGTCTCGCGCTTGAAGCAGACCTGGGGCCTGGCGGATTAAGTGAGCCCCGCATCCGATACCGGCGGAACGCCCGGCACATCGTTAGAAGTCGAGAACGAGTTGCGAGGGCTGAAAAGGCCGTTGCAGGCCTGATTCGGTGCGCCTGCTTTGCAGCGAGCCAGTATGCATCTCGGCCGTGAAGCAGTGATGTCCGTTTCGGCCATTGCGCTTGGCGTGGTACATGGCCGTGTCGGCGTTGTGCATGAGGGCATCGGCATCGTCGGCATCATCCGGGTAGAGGCTGATGCCGATGCTGAGCGTGACATGGAACTGATTGCCATGAATGCAGAACGGCCGGCCAAGGACGGCCAGCAGTTTTTCCGCGACTCGGGTGGCATCCTCGGGTCGATTGATCTCGGCAAGCAGGACCACGAATTCGTCGCCACCCTGGCGACACACGGTGTCGATGTCGCGCATGCACTCCTGAACACGACTCGCCACCGCCTGAAGCAGGCTGTCCCCCACGGCATGGCCGAACGAATCATTGATGGGCTTGAAAGCGTCAAGGTCGAGATAGAGCAGAGCGACCAGGTGACGGTGACGTCGGGCCAGGCCAAGGGCCCGGGAGAGCCGTTCGGTCAACAGGGCACGGTTGGGCAGTCCGGTGAGCGGGTCATGCTGCGCGAGGTGGGCCATTCTCTCCAGCATGACCTGTGAGCGAGTGGCATCGCGGAACACGATCACGGCGCCGGTAACGCGCCCCTCACGGTCGCGGATGGGCGCCGCGGAATCCTCGATCGCAAGCTTGCTGCCATCCTGGCGGACCAGCACGCAATCCAGGGTGAAGCCTGCCGTTCGGTTCTGCTCGATGGCGCGACGTCCGGGGATGATGGCCGTTCGGTTTGTCATGCCGTCAACGAGAGGCAACACCCGCGAGACTGGCGCTCCGGTGGCCTCGCGTAGTGACCAGCCTGTCAGGGTCTCCGCCTCTCGGTTCATGTAGGTGACTGTGCCGCGGAGGTCGATGATCAGGACGGCATCGCTGATAGCGTCGAGGGCCGCCCTCGCCCATCGCTGCTCGGCAGGGAAGGAGGCGGAACCGAGTGGTGTCCCGGTGGCGCCCTCAAGCATCGCGCCGTTACTCATGCACTTGGCCCGGGGACGCGCCTGGCCCTTGGGGCAGATCCTCATGAGGTGAGCGGGGATGGCAGGGTCCGCTGGGTGCTCGAGGGCTTGAGACAAGGGACATGGTCATCAGAAGGGCGTGTATTACCATAAGCCGGTTCCCTGTTCTGCCGATGTCCGATTTCCGCCGGGATAACGTTGCCTGGCCCGAGCCCTGCCTGGAAGCCTGGCCGCTATCCAACGAGCGTAGTGGCGTGACGGCGTTGCTTCCGTGCGCTAGCGTACAAAGCATGGTCTTCGTTTCCAGCGACTCAGTCGGCGGGTGGGAAATGCAGCCAGGCTCCTGTGAGCCAGCACTTCTCCTGATATATCAATGGCTTGTCGGCTTCCTGATGTTGCGATGAAGGCCGTCCTGCCTCTTGCCCGAGACCCGATTCAAGTCCAGCAAGACGCTCCAGCGGCTGACTCGGTCCGTCAATCACCGTCGGACACCTCCGCTCTTCTCCCCCTTTGCCGGGGGCTTGCCTGATACGGGAGTATTCGTCATGACTTCGCAACATGACCCTCGTCAGAATCACCTGCTGGCAGCCCTGCCGAAGGATGAATACCAGCGCCTGGCACCCCACCTCGAACGGGTTGTGCTAACACTGGGGGACTCGCTGGTCGAGTCGGGAAAGGTGATGCGCCATGTCTATTTCCCGACGGACTCCATCGTATCGCTACTGTGCGTGATGGAAGATGGTGACTCGACGGAAATTGCCGTCGTCGGGGCCGAGGGTATCGTCGGCATCTCGCTGTTCATGGGCGGCGAAACCACGCCGGGCCGAGCCGTCGTACAAAGCGCTGGCAGCGCCTATCGCCTCAAGGGGCAATTGCTGAAAGATGAGTTCGATCGCGCCTCGACGCTCCAGTACCTGTTGTTGCGTTATACCCAGGCCCTGATCACCCAGATGGCGCAGACGGCGGTATGCAACCGACACCACAGCCTGGACCAGCAGCTATGTCGGTGGCTCTTGCTGAGCCTGGATCGCTTGCCGAGCCACGAACTGATCATGACCCAAGAGTTGATCGCCAACATGCTTGGCGTGCGTCGCGAGGGAGTCACCGAGTCGGCCGGCAAGCTGCAGAAGGCCGGGTTGATTGCCTACCATCGTGGTCGCATCAGTATCCTGGACAGGCCTGGCCTGGAAGCACGGGTCTGTGAGTGCTATGCGACCGTCAAGAAAGAGTACGATCGCCTACTGAGCTACCATCCTCCCGGGTGATGGAGCCATTTCCTCGAGGCGCGATAGCGTGCTCGAGCAACACTTTTCCCTCGTGTGTCTCCTGGCGCACCGACGACATGACGATGAACATGCCATTGTTCATTCGGTAGCTTTTCGGGGATTGCCTGATCACCCCGGCTGCCGTCGGCCTCGGAGCCTGGTGGTTGCCCGCCATGTGCCGATTGCCGGTTCCTCACCAGGAGCGCACCCATGCAGTCCCTTATCCCCAGCCCGCTGACCAACGGCCTTATCGACAGCTTGCCGCTTCAGGACCGAGCGCCTTTCCTTGCCGACTGCGAGACCATCGACCTGACATTTGGTGCGGTGATTACCGAACCCGGCGGGAAGATTCTGCATGTCTATTTTCCCCTCGACTGCTTCATTTCCCTGATTGCCAGTCTGAGCGACAGTGAGCGGCTGGAAGTGGCCATGATCGGCAGTGAAGGGATGTATGGAATGCCCCTGATCCTGGGACTCGAGGAGTCGCCCTTGCGCGCCCTGGTGCAGGGCGCAGGGCAGGCCCTGCGCATGCCGGTGGCTGACTTTGGCGGCCACCTGGAACAGCGCACGGCGCTTCAGGTACTGCTGAAGCGCTATCTCTATGTGCAGATGCACCAGCTCGGTCGGGTGGCGGCGTGTACTCACTTTCATCAGGTCGAGGCGCGCCTGGCGCGCTGGCTGCTGATGACCCAGGATCGTGCGCACTCGGACCGGCTGCACCTTACCCACGAGTTTCTGGCCATGATGCTGGGGGTGCGGCGCGCCGGCATCACCCTGGCTGCCATGGCGCTTCAGGGGCGCCGGTTGATCAGTTATCAGCGCGGGGATATCACGGTGCTGGATCGGGCGGGCCTGATCGAGGCCGCCTGCGGGTGCTATACCGACGACCGGAGCATCTACCGCCGGGTCATTACGGAAGGAAGCGCGCCAGCGGGAACGTCGTGATGGTGCTATGTAGACGGTCGTGCTGATTTACTGGCTCATCAATCCTCCTGGCCATCTGCGGTGCGCAAGCCAGGAAGCCAAGTCGAGTGACTCCATGGCCGACACTTTCGCCAGAGTCACCAGGCGCGTGGTGGGTTCCAGCAGCGTACCGCGGGCGAAGCGATTGTTGGCGCCCATGATGGGATCGGGGCATCAGCATCAGTTGACACGCATCTGTTTGCTGCTTTGAGCACTATACACAGCCCCTGCTGCGCCGCTTAAAGCCAGTCACATGCTGCCGACCGCGCGAGAGGGTCTTTGTTACGACCAACCGGGTCAGGCCAAGGAGGAAGTTGATCCAAGCCATCGGGGCTCCACGACAACGAATACGCCCTACGACACAGGCACAACATCATGGTGCATGAGGCAAAGAAGAAAGCGCCACAACCGTGATTGTGGCGCTTCAATCATTCTACCCGGATTTAATCCGACATCGCCTTGAGAGGATTTTCCCGAGGCTTGCGAATCACCATGAAGTAGAAGAAGACGGCGGTCAGGGCAATGAAGAACAGGCTATCCGGACTGGTCAGGAAGACCATTGGACTGCCGTCATTGATCGAGAGCGCACGACGGCAATATTCTTCGAGACTTGGCCCCAGCACAAAACCCAGCAGCAGACAGACCGTGGGATATTTCTGCTTGCGCAGGAAATAGGCCAGTACACCGAACACCAGCGCCAGAGCCATCTGGAAGGTCGAGTACGTGGCGACATAACTGCCCACCAGGGCCACAACCGCGATGCTCGAGTAGAGAACGTCGCGACGAATCGACACGATCTTCAGGAAGTACGGTCCCAACAAGTAAAGCGTCAGCGGCACCAGAACCAAGGCACTGACAAAGAGCGAGGCGAACATCGGGGCAACCAGATCAAGCTGCTGGGTCATGAACTGCGGTCCAGGCTGCAAACCATTGATCACCAGTACACCGAGAACGATGGCCGTCGTGGGATCTCCGGGAATACCAAACGTCAGCATCGGGACGAAGGCACCGCCACACATGGAATTGTTGGCACATTCGGCAGATGCGATGCCCTCGGGATTCCCCTTGCCATAACGCTCAGGGTGCTTGGAGGAGCGCATCGATTCGGCATAGGAGACAAAGGCCGCCATCGATCCACCGGCACCCGGCAGAATGCCCACGGCGTAACCAATGACCGCGCTTTTCAAATAGCGCACCAAACCGATTTCCCGCACTTCGGACAACGGCGGAATGAAATCACGGCGTTTGACCTTCGCGGCTTGCAGCTTGCTGGGGTCGACCGTCCGAGCACTCCGGCTATCGGCCTGGATCAGCAACTCACTGATAGCAAAGGTCCCGATGATCAAGGGCATCATGTCGATCCCCTGCACCAGCACGCTGCTGCCGAAGGTAAAGCGAGCCAACGGCTGCACAACATCGATACCGATAGTGGCAATCATCACGCCCAGCAGTGTGGCAATCATGCCTTTGGTGACCGAGCCACGCTGGGAAATGATGATCACGATGAGCGCGAAGGCAATCAAGGAAAACTTGCCCGGGGTGCGAATCAGCAATGCCACATCGGCGGCCAGGGGCGACAGCACCATCAACAGCAAGGCCCCCACCGAACCACCAATCATCGACCCAAGGGCAGCGTGCCCCAGAGCCTTGGCCCCCTCACCACGCCGCTGCATCGGATACCCTTCCAGCGCGGTCATCATCGATGAGGGCGCGCCGGGAATATTGATGGTCGTGGCCGTGATGCTGCCACTGCACATACCTGCCATGAAGATGCTGGCACATGCCACCAATGCCGTGGTGACATCCAGGCTATACGTCAGTGGAAGCAGCAGTGCAATGGCTAGAACGGACGTCAGCCCCGGCACGGCACCAAACAGTGTGCCGATCAGGAAGCCGCCTACCATGTATAACAGTGTTTCGGGGTTGGCGAGCGCAGCGAATCCGCCCAGAAGACCGTAAAGAGATTCCATGATCATTAACTCCAGAAGGTCGGAAGGCGAACCTGGAAAAAGACCTCAAACAGCAGATACCCCGCCCCCGTAATCGCACAGGTTGCGATCAGTCGCATCAGCCAGTTCTTCGCCGCACCACTGCCGAACTGGAACATCAGCAGCAAAACGTAAAAGAAGGTCGATACGAAATAACCGATCAGATCGAAGGCCAGCAGATATCCGGCCGTCAGCAGGACGACACTAATGGCACCCACCGAAATTCCGCCATAGGTCTTGCTCAATTCGGCATCGTCGTCGACCTCGGCATCAGGCGTCTTATGCTCCTCGCTGCGGGCTCGGCGAACATCCTGTGCCATCGCGACAACCAGAGCGACCAGCATGAGCACTGCGGTCACTATGGGGAAGAAAGAGGCTGTCATATTGCCATCTTTCATGGGCGGGCCAATCTGAATCGCCGAGATCAGATAAACAATCGTGATGACTGCCAGTACAGCCGGAACGTAGAACCCACCGCCTAGGGAAAGCCGTTTGGAAGACATATCAGAACCTATTAAACATCATTGCGCCATGCGAGATGCATGGCGCAGTAACAGCAAGAATCTATACTGGAGCTTTACTTCTCCAATACGCCCTTTTCGACCAGATTATCCATGGTGTCGAAGAGCTGCTGTTGAGTCTCACGCGACCATTGAGTGACCTCGTCGGACCCCAGCCAAGCAGGCGTCACGCCAATGTTGGTCAGCCACTGCTGGAACTCCTCACTTTCGTAGGCCTCGTGATACGTGTCTTCCAGCGTTTGGATCACATCATCCGGTGTTTTGGCAGGCGCCACCAGAGTGATGAAGCTGCCCATTTGCAGGTCCAGCCCGGTATCGGTCTCGGTGACGGGAGGAACATCCGGGAAGCCTTCGTTCTGCGTGTCGGAGAATTCGACAAGCCCCCGGGCCTGACCCGACTCGATCAGCGGTGCAAGATCCCCCAGGCTGGTGACGACTCCATCGACCTCGCCGTTGAGCAGCGCCTCTTTCTGCGTGGCAGCGCTGTTGTCGTAAGAGACAATCTTGAACTCAGCACCTGTCTGGTCCTGTAGCTGCAGCAGTGTCAGATGGGTCCTCGCTCCCATGTTCTGGATGCCGAAGCGAATGCTCCCGGGGTTCTCCTTGGCGGCCGCAATCAAGTCGTCCAGTGTTTCATAAGGCGCATCGTCAGCGACGGTAATCGCATCGGCTTCCTTGGTGATGCGGGCGATCATTTTCATCCGGTCCATGCTGAAGCCAGGCAGCATCTCCTTCCAGGGAATGGTGATGATGCTGTCATAAGTAATGGCAGCAATTGTCTGCCCATCCGGCCGCGCGTCCATCAATTGCAGCAGACCAGTGGCTGTCATGCCCCCGGCGACATTCTCGACATACATCGAAACGGGAAAGGATTCTTCCGCAATATTGGAGATTTTCCGCACGATGGCGTCGGTACCACCACCGGCAGCCGCGGGAACGATGACACGAACATCCCGATCGGGATAATCCGCCTGAGCAGTGCCAGCAGCCATCGTTGCCGTGCAAGCGATAGCTAAAAGGGTTTTTTGTAATTTCATTGCTTACTCCTTAATGAGTTAATCGTCTTGCCGACAGGCCTGAGCGAGATACTCGCACCACCCTCTCAGTTTTCAGCAAATACCCTCGCAAGCCTCAATTGGCTCTATCGAAAGCCGGCAGACCAGCATTATCAGTATGAGAAGGCTTTAACGTCATACATCATACAAATAACCTAGGACCAAGGGTCATGAAGAGCAATACACCAAAGGTCTCATATAGACCAAAGCAGTAGTGAAGAAAAGAAGGTAGGAAAGGGGGCCGGACAACCCGGCAGAGCAAGTGGCTTGACAGTCACCGAGGGTGGCTCCAGTCAGGAAGCGAACCTGCGACTATCGGCACAGCCCGGTATCATCGAGGACACATCGCGAGTCGCACCCGGGATGCGAGGCATTTTCGATGGCGCCGGGCAGCACCCGACGCCGGCCACTGCGTAGCGAGAGTCTCAATCGTCCAGGTCGATGTCACCCTCGTCTGTTGCCGCCCCAGTGGCAGCGCCTGCACCAGCCCCAATGACAGCCCCCTGAGAGACATCGCCGCCCGTTACGGCAGCCGCTGCACCGCCCACGGCCGCTCCCACACCGGCTCCGCTGAGCGCGCGCTCACCTGTCGATGTGCCGCAAGCAGAAAGTCCTAGGGCCAACAGCCCGGCCAGTAGACCCGTTTTCAGTACACGCATGATGAATCTCCAGTGAGGAATAAACTCTCATGCTAGCAAGCCTGTGCACTGCTGCTCTGTGGCATGGCAGCGACACCCGGTGCAATTTCCAAGAATGTCGCCCTCTTCCCGGGACAACACAGGATCTCTTGCTATGGTGCGAGAGAACACCGCAGGAGGGATCGCAATGATGAAGATTGGAAGACTGATAGCAATCGTCGGACTGCTTGGCGCATTGTCTGGATGCGTGGCATACGGTGGAGACTATAGCGGGCATGGCGGCGGCCATCATCGCTCAAGTTCGTCAGTACCCCAAGGCCATATGCCACCGCCCGGAGAATGTCGGATCTGGTATTCGGATCGGCCTGCTGGCCAGCAACCGCCACCCGGCCCATGCCAAGAGCTTCGCTACCAGGTTCCGCCCGGTGCACGACTGATCTCTGGATAGCAAAGAGGCCGTTCCTGACCACGCGTTCCTCCCTGGATGCAGCATTTACCATCCGTGGCGCACAAGCTGCGGGGCACTGTGGGAGGCAGCACGTCGCAGAGTAACACCGGCAGGTCTGCCCAGGATGTAGGGGACACAATATGCACGTAACAAGAAAAAGACATGCCTGTCCTAGGACACGGAATAGTTCCGCCCGATGACAAGTCAGGAAATGGCGCTCATGAAGCGGGCGGCGCTCGGGAGGCGGAAAGCCGAGGCCCATTCCCGGGCACAATGTGGGCAGGATGGCAGGTACAGAAAGACGGAAAACGTACGAGCTTGTCCTATGGTGGGCCCACCCGGACTTGAACCGAGAACCAAAGGATTATGAGTCCTCTGCTCTAACCAATTGAGCTATGGGCCCTGACAGCGCGACGCATGATACCGAAAGCCGCCGGCCGAGGCCAGCGGCGATTGGCGTGCGCGGCGCGGGCTCAGGTGAGCTGGAGGATGGTGTACGGCGCTTCGCAGGCGTGGCGTTCGTCGCGCTCGTCGACGCTGCCGAGTTCCATGTTGCGGTCGTTGTCGTAGGCGACGAACAGGCGTTCGCGGTCGAGCACGGCGAGGCCTTCGGCCTTGTGTTCGAACTCCAGCGGTGAGCCGTCGGAATGGGTGACCATCTCGGGGGCCTGGCCTTCGCGGAAGTCGTCAAGGCTGACCACCCAGAGGTAGCCGCCGATGTGCTCTTCGCCGTCCACTTCGGTCTCGAAGCTGGTCAGCAGATAGAGCCGGGCGTGGTAGGGATCGTATTCCAGGCTGGAAAGCCCGCATTCGAAGCGCACGCCCTCGTGCTGGTCGGGGTCGAAGGCGTAGTGCTCGCGTACGGCATCGATGAACTCGATGTTGCCGTGGTCGTTGATCTGGTAGTGCGCGCCCACCAGGCGGCTGACGTATTCGAAGTCATCGAAGCTGTTGCCCTGCTCGCGCACGCCGAACAGTAGCAGGCCGTCGCCGCGCTCGCCGGGCACGGCGGCGAGCCCCTCGATCTTGTAGTAGGGATGACCGATGGCTCCGGTCAGCTTGCGGCGCAGCTCCAGGGAGCCTTCCACGCCGTCGCGCGGGTCCGGGTCGACCACCTGCACCTCCTCGGGGCGGCCCAGCGGCCAGATCAGCAGGTGGTTGTAGTCGTTGAGGTCATGGGTCATCTCGTCGATACGGTCGAAGCCGGTGGTCGCCAGCACGTGGCGGAAGTCGGTGGTCAGCGCCATGTCCTCGTACTTCACCGCCTGCTGGAGCATGTCGGTGGACAGGTATTCCAGCGCGCTGTCGTCCGGGCCATCGGCATTGAGCGGCATGGCGAAAACGGCCGAGCGCCCTTCCCCGGGCACCGGCTTGTCGCTGGCCAGGACGATGCGCTCGCCGTCGTAGAGGGCAGCGGAGACTTCGGCGTTGACCAGCTCGCCTTTCTCGTCGCGCAGTCCGGCCGGAAAGCAGTGAATCACGCCTTGCTGTTGAATGCGGGCTTGCGTCATGCGGCCTCCTCATTGGTGGATATCGTCCCTGGATGTGGCGAACAGGCTACTACGCGCGCCCTGACCGCGGCCACCATCAGCGTCGCGCCAGAACTATGAATCAGAATACTTCTCAATTGTTTTACTTTTCTTTATAGTGCCCACGAACCGGGACGCCATGTCCCATCGCATGAGACGTCTGCGCCACAAGAAGCGCACGCCATCACGAGTACGGCAATAGCCTCGTCACATCCCGATAGCCAATATTCCCGAACTATTCAAAAAGGCACGACATGCATTCATTCAAGCGGATCGATTCCTTTCAGTCCCGTTGCGCGACCTCTCGCCCGGCGAGTGCCGCGCTCAAGCGCCATCCGCTGGCCCTCACAGCCGGCCTGGCGGCGATGGTCGGCATCCTGCCCGGCGCCGCCCTGGCCCAGCAGGCCAGCGAGGACGAGACCATGGTGGTGGTCGGCTCGCGCACGCCGTCCGAGATCAGCCAGATTCCCGGGGCGGTCTGGGTGATCGGCCAGCAGGATCTGCGCGATCAGCTGCGCGCCGGGGCGGATCTGAAGACGGCGCTTGGCAAGCTGGTGCCGGGACTCGATCTGGCGCCCCAGGGTCGCACCAACTATGGCCAGAACATGCGCGGCCGCACCGCCCAGGTGCTGATCGACGGGGTCTCGCTGAACAGCTCGCGGGGCATCTCGCGCCAGTTCGATTCCATCGACCCGTTCAACATCGAGCGCGTCGAGGTGCTGTCCGGCGCCAGCAGTCTCTACGGCGGCGGCGCGACCGGTGGTCTGATCAACATCATCACCAAGAAGGGTGAACGCGAGGGCTTTCATCTGGCGACCGAGACCAGCGCGACCTCCGGCTTCAACGAGGACGACGATCTGAGCTATCGCCTGGCGCAGTCGATCAGCGGCGGCACCGAGAAGGTCAAGGGGCGTATCTCGGCGGCCTATGAGGAACAGGGCCGCCACTATGATGCCAGTGGCCAGGAGATCTTCCCGGATATCGCCCAGACCGACCTGCAGGACAATCGCAGCATCGATGTCATGGGCAGCCTGGATATCCAGCTGACCGAACAGCAGAGCCTGCAGATGGCCGCGCAGTTGTACGATTCCGGCTTCGAGGGCGAGCGCGGCGTCCACTTCCCCAACCTGGATGCCGCTTCGCCGGATCTGGGCGACGCCGAGATCCGCGATGGCTACGCCTCGGATCGCAACCCGGCCACCGAGCGCAAGATGCTCAACGCGCAGTATCACCATGGCGACCTGCTCGGCCAGGACTTCTATCTGCAGGCCTTCCATCGCGAGGAAGAAGCCAGCTTCCAGGCATTCCCCTACCCGGCCGACGGCGGCTATGAGTTCCGGGCCTCGAAGCAGAACACTGATCTCTCGGGGCTCAAGGCGCTGTTCGATGCCGATCTGAGCGACAGCGTATCGCTGACCTATGGCGTCGATGTCGATCGCGAGACCTTCGATGCCAGCCAGATGTTCTTCGACAAGGCGGTCTCGGATGCCAGCGGTGGCCTGGTGCAGCAGAACGCCGGAGTCGAGCCGCGCTATCCCGGCTATCAGGTCGACGGGCTTTCGGGCTTTGCCCAGAGCGAATGGCAGGTCAGCGACGGGCTGCAGCTCTCGGCCGGCGTGCGCCAGCAGCACATGGATGTGGAGGTCGAGGACTTCCAGGGCATTCCCGGCGGTGAAAACGACTACGATGCCACCCTGCTCAACGCCGGCGCCCTCTATGACTTCGGCAACGGCCATCAAAACTGGCTGCAGTTCAGCCAGGGCTTCGAGCTGCCCGACCCGGCCAAGTACTACGGCAAGAGCGCCGAGGTCAGTGTGGCGGCCAACCCGCTGTCGGCCATCAAGACCGACCAGGTCGAGCTCGGCTGGCGCTATCGCGGTGCCGACTGGATGACCCAGGCGGCGCTGTATTACGCCTGGTCCGACAAGGCCGTGGAGAACGGCGAGGATCTCAGCGTCAATGTGGTCGATCAGAAGAAGCGCGACTTCGGCTTCGAAGGCTCGGTGAAGCGCTACTTCGACAATGGCCTGGAGCTGGGCACCACCCTGCACATGGTGCGCTCGGAGCAGAAGGACACGAATGGCGACTGGCAGAAGCGCGACGCCCGCTACGCCTCGCTCTCCTCCGCCACGGCCTTCATCGGCTGGAAGGACCCCAACGCCCAGCGCTCGGCGCGCCTGCAGGCCAGCCATGCCTTCGATCTGGAGGATGCCGCGGACCGCGAGATCGACGGCTACACCACGCTTGACCTGTCGCTGAGCCAGGCCCTGCCGGTGGGTGAGGTCAGCCTCGGCGTCTCCAACCTGCTCGACGAGCAGTACTCCACCGTCTGGGGCCAGCGCGCTTCGATGTTCTACTCGCCCTACTATGGCCCGGAGTACCTCTATGATTACCAGGCACGCGGTCGCACCTTCACGCTCGGCTGGTCGATGAGCTACTGAAGGCCTCCTGATGGATGACGGCACTCGAGCCGGCCCGGTGGTAGCATCGGTCCGGCTCGATTTTATTTGATAACAATTCCCATTTTTATTAATATCCGGGTACGCATTCCTCGGATAGTCCGCCATGTCTCTCGCACTGTCATCGCTGTACATCGGGCCCATGGAGCAGCTGACGCCGCCCCGGGTGTCGAACGACCAGGCGCCGGATACCATCGCCGCCACCGAGCTGCTGGAACCGGCCAGGCTCGAGGCACTGATGGCGGATTTCAGCGCCCGTTATCCGGGAGGCGATCGAAGGGCCCTGGTGTCGCTGTGGACCAAGTGGCACTTCGCCGCCGTGACGTCCACCAGCCTGGCGGCCAACCTGCTGCTCGAACGGGACCTGCCCCTGGGGCTGAATGAGCTACGCCTGATCCTGGCACCGGAAGGCCATGTCGCCGGCCTGTGCCTCAAGGATGAAGGCCGCCCGCTGGCCGAACTGGATGGTCCCGGGCGTTTCGCCACCCTGATCGATGACCACCTGACACCGCTCATCGAGGGCCTGGCGGCCTATTCCGGCGCCTCACCCAAGGTGTTCTGGAGCAATGCCGGCAACTATTTCGAGCACTTCACCCAGGCGGTGCCCATGCATCCCATGGCCTCGGCGAGCACCGCCGAGCCGGCGCAGCAGCTGCTGGCATCGCGCAAGCTGGCGGACGGCCGCCGCAACCCGCTCTTCCAACCGGTTCGTTACGTCAATGCCGCCAATGATGACGGCGATGGCGGCGCGCCCAAGCGGGTCCGCCGGCTGTGCTGCATCCGTTATCTGATCGACGAACTGGGCTATTGCGGCAACTGCCCGCTGGAATGCCGGGAAGAGCGCGCCGCAAAGGGAGCGTCAGCACGATGAATGCCAGGGTCAGCCCGGCGCCGACCGGGGAGTCACCGATCCGCGCCCATACGCCGCGGGACCTGCAGGTCTATGGGCAACGCTACGGCATCGACTACTCCTTTCCGGAGCTCCAGGCGCGCTCGCGCCCGGTGATGCGGGGTCGCGTGGAAGAGCTGAACCCCGGGCCCGGCATGCAACTGGTGGCCTCGGATATCGAAGTACTGGAGCGCTACGACTCGCGCTCACGCAGCCGTGCGCCCCTGACCATCATCGTCATGCTCAAGGGCCAGGCCGAGGTCAGCCTGGGTGATCAACACCTGACGTTGCGCGCCGGCATGGCGCTCAGTGTGCAGTTGGAGGCGCGTCAGGGACTGTGTGCCATTCAGCCGGCCGGACAGCGCATTCGTGCCGTGACGCTGGGGCTGGATGAGTCGCGCCTGCGCGAGTTGAACCATGGCTCGGCCCTCGAACAGGGCTCGCGCATGCGTGCCTGGCATTTACCGGCCAGCCTGCAGACCACACTGGAAGATGCCATCACTCACCCCATGTCGGGCCCGGCGCAGCGCCTGCAGCTGGAGGGCCTGAGCCTGCAGCTGCTGGCCCATGGCCTGCCGGGTGCGACGCCTTCAAGGACCGGCTCGATGGCGGCGCCCGGCGAACGCCAGCGCCTGGAGCGCGTGCGCGAGACCCTGCGTCAGGCCCCGGCCGAGGACCATCGCCTGGCGGCCCTCGCCGCGCAGGCCTCGATGAGCCCGGCCAGCCTGCGCCGCAAGTACCGCGCCGCCTTCGGCCAGAGCGTCTTCGACGAGCTGCGCGAGTTCCGCCTGGGCCTGGCGCGGCACTACCTGGAGCAGGGCTTCAGCGT
The DNA here is from genome assembly GCF_030409265.1 of Halomonas sabkhae. NCBI lineage: Bacteria > Pseudomonadati > Pseudomonadota > Gammaproteobacteria > Oceanospirillales > Halomonadaceae > Halomonas > Halomonas sabkhae. The sequence continues at coordinate 141,364 of NZ_JAUFPM010000017.1, read as the reverse complement.
ACAGCAGGCCGCACATTTCTGCGGCTACCGTCACGCCAGCAATCTTGCCACGGCATTCCGGCGCTATTTCGGTTTTTCCCCGCGCGACGTCGTCCCGGGTGGCGCTTGCCCTCGCCCCGAAACGGCCCGGGATATCGCGACAGGGCCGTCGAGTTCCCCCGAATCGGCACGCTGAGCATCCCGCATAGCCACTTGAGCAGCCGGCATACACCGAGCAGGACAGAAAAAGCAATAATTCTCATTACTTGAATAGACGAAACTCATTCGTAATGACATTGCCCATGTCCCGCTCGACAGGATGCCTCGCATGACACGACCCACACCCCTGGCACTGGCCATCGCCCTGGCCGGCACCGCCACCAGCCTGAATGCCCTCGCCCAGCAGGCCGAACGGCTCGACGCCGTGACGGTCACCGGCACGGTCGCCACCAAGACCGAAACGCCCTTCAACGAGACGCCCCAGGCCACCTCACAGGTCGACCGTGAGGACTGGGAGCAGAAAGGCGCCGAGACGGTACAGCGCGCCCTGGGCTATACCGCCGGCGTCTACGCCAACCAGGTCGGTGCCTCCAACCGCTACGACTATATCGTGCTGCGCGGTTTCTCCGACGGTAGCCTGAGCAACACCTTCCTCGATGGCCTCAAGCTGATGGGCGACGCCAACTCCTACAGCTCGCTGGTCGTCGATCCGTACTTCCTGGACAGCGTCGAGGTGGTCAAGGGCCCGGCCTCGGTGCTGTATGGCCGCGCCTCGCCCGGTGGCGTGGTGTCGATGACCAGCAAACGCCCGGAATTCGAGCATGGCGGCGAGATCCGCTACAGCGCCGGCAGCAACAATCAGCGCAGCGCGGCCTTCGATCTCACCGGCCCGCTGGACGACGCGCGCCGGGTCGCCTTCCGTCTCACCGGCAAGGCCAACGCCGCGGATACCCAGTTCGGCCCAGTCGAGGAAAAGCGTGTGGCCATCGCCCCACAGCTGACCTGGGATATCACCGATGCCACCAGCCTGACCCTGCACGCCTACCTGCACCAGGACCCGGAAGGCGGCTATCACTCCGGCGTGCCCTATGAGGGCGCCGTGGAGAGCCGCGATGGCCGCAGGATCGACAACAACTTCTTCGATGGCGAGGACGCCTACGACACGTTCGAGCGCACCCAGCGCATGGTCGGCTATGACCTCGAACATCGCTTCAACGACAGCTGGACAGCACGCCAGAAGCTGCTCTATCTCAATACCGATGTGACCATGAACCAGGTCTACGGCTTCGGCTGGGCCAACGATACCGAGCTCAACCGCTACTACTCGGGTGGCGAGGAGTCCATGGAGGCCTGGACGCTGGACAACCAGCTGCAGGCCGAGCTGTCCACGGGCGCGCTCGACCATACCCTGTTGTTGGGTGCCGACTATCAGCACCGCGAAAATGACGTGGTCTGGACCTCCGGCGCCTTCCCGGCCCTGGATGCCTTCGACCCCGAATACGGTGCCGGCCCCAGCGGCGATATCGTCACCACCAATGACGAAACCCATGAGCTGAGCCAGACCGGGGTCTATGTGCAGGACCAGATGTCGCTCGACAACTGGCACCTGTCGCTGGGCGGGCGCTATGACGTGGTCAACATCGAGAACACCCTGCACCACAACGACACCACCAGCGAGCTCGACGATCAGCAGTTCAGCGGCCGCGCCGGGCTGCTCTACGCCTTCGACAATGGCGTATCGCCCTATGTAAGCTACTCCACCTCCTTCACGCCGACCAGCTTCGTCGATAAGCAGGGCGACCTGCTCCCGCCCATGGAAGGCGAACAATGGGAGACCGGCCTCAAGTACCAGCCGCCGGGCACCACGAATCGCTACAGCGTGTCGATGTTCCACATCACCCAGGAAAACGTCGCCACCAAGGAGCAGCCCACCGATCCATATCGTGCCATCGGCGAGATCGAGTCCCAGGGGGTCGAGCTCGAGGCGCAGACCCAGCTCACCGACGAGCTCAGCCTGCAGGCCAGCTACAGTTTCACCGACATTACCTACGCCAAGAGCGATGTGGCCGGTGAACAGGGCAGCCGGGCCATCTACGCACCACGCCACCAGGCGTCGCTGTGGGGCCACTACCGCGTTGCCGATGGCAACCTGGCCGGCCTCGGCGCCGGGCTCGGCGTACGCTACCGCGCCGACATCCAGGCCGACCGCGCCAACACCGAACAGGTCCCGGACTACACCCTGGTCGACGCCGGCCTCAGCTACGACTTCACCAACGCCGGCATGGACGGTGTCATGGCCCGCCTCAACGTCAACAACCTGACCGACAAGGAATACGTCGCCTCCTGCAACTCGCTGCAGTACTGCTACTTCGGCGCCGAACGCAGCGTCAAGGCCACCCTCAGTTACGAGTTCTAGAAAAACAAGAGGGAAGAGAGAAGAGTTAAGAAGGAAGAAGAGCGAAACGGAGGAAAGGTCGAAGCTCGAAGCAAGCAGTATCCTGGCAGAATCAGCGATGATGCCACCAAGGCCCGAGGCGCATTTTGCGCTCCGGGCCTTATCTTCCCTCTTCCTTCTTCCCTCTGTCTTCTTCCCCCCTCTTCCAGCGGCGCAGCCGCACTCTTCCAGCTTCAAGCTTCAAGCTTCCAGCTTCCAGCTCCCAGCTCCCAGCTCCCAGCTCCCAGCTCCCGCCCACATTGACCCCACCCGCGATTCGGGCTAGGATCATGATATCAATTGATAACCATTTTCATTATCATGTGTACCTGTCACGTCAGGCCGGGGTGTCGCCATGAAAGCCGAGCGCTCACAACTCTTCTATCAATGCACCTTCCTGTACGTTTCCTTTCAGGCCATCCATCAGTCCATCGCCGGCAAGCATGACGACACCCAGCCGTGCTGGATGGACACCAGCCTGCTCGACATGCTCTCCGGCGAACTGCACCACGCCCGCCGGCATGCCGCCCATGTGCCGACCACCACCCAGCCGTTGGATATCGCCATCTACCACTGCAACATGCTGCTGGCCAACTGCCCCGGCGCCATGAACAGCCAGTTCTGCCGCGATCATCTCGACGCCATCATGCAGGCCCTCAAGGCCACCACCGAGGCACTCTCCGCGCCAGCGGCCATGGCCTCCCCGTCCGGCTGGTCGAGCATCGCCCGCTGGCTGATACCCTGGCGGCAGCGCTGAACCCGACCGATGCCAAGGCCCAACGCCGCATCCTGCGCCTGCTGCGGGACACGGCCGCACGGATAGTGCCTCAGGCGAGTGTCGTGGCTGCCTCGCCACTCAACTCGCCGGTCTGTACCCGCCACTGGGTGGCATAGCGCCCGTCCTTCGCCAGCAGCTCATCGTGACGACCGCGCTCGACGACGCGGCCGGCCTCGACGACCGCGATCTGGTCGGCATGCACGATGGTCGAAAGCCGGTGGGCGATCATGATCACCGTGCGGCCGTGACCGATACGCGACAACGAACGCTGGATGGCCGCCTCGGTCTCGTTGTCCACGGCGCTGGTGGCCTCATCCAGCACCAGGATCGGCGGATCCTTGAGCAAGGCTCGGGCCAGCGACAACCGCTGGCGTTGACCGCCGGAAAGCCGCACGCCCCGCTCGCCGACCGGCGTGTCGAGCCCTTGCGGCAATGCCTGGATGAAGCCCCAGGCCTCGGCGGTACGCGCCGCCTCGATCACCTCGTCCTCGTCGGCCTCGGGGCGGCCATAGGCGATGTTGTCACGCACCGTGCCCTCGAAGAGATAGACATCCTGGCTGACCAGGCCGATGGCCTCGCGCAACGAGGAAAGTGTGAGCGTTTCGGTCGGCTGGCCGTCGATCAATACCCGCCCCTCTGCCGGATCCTGGAAGCGCAGCAGCAGCTTGATCAGTGTCGACTTGCCCGACCCGGTGGCACCCACCAGGGCCAGGGTATGACCGGACGGCACCTCGAGGTCGATATCCTCGACACCAGCTGCAGACTCGGCGTAACGAAACCCCACGCCTTCGAAGCGCACCGCGCCATGCACCGGACGCGCCAGTTCGCTACCACCGGCGTCATGCACCTGGATCGGCGTGGCCAGTAGATCGAGGATACGTAGGGTACTGGCCATGGCCCGCTCGAACAGGTCGATCACCTGGGCCAGACCGGTCAGCGGCCACAGCAGGCGCTGGGTCAAAAACACCAGCACACCATAGGCACCGACATTGAGATCGCCGCGCAGGGCCATCATGCCACCCACCGTGAAGGTCGCCAGGAAGCCGGTTAGAATCGCCATGCGGATCACCGGGATAAAGGCGGAGCTGATGCGAATCGCCCGGCGATTGGCCTCCACATAGGCCTCGCTGGCCTGGCGCAGACGCTCGGCCTCGCGCGCCTCGGCGGTGAAGCTCTTGATCGTCGCGATGCCCGCCAGGTTGTTGGACAGCCGGCTGGCCAGTTCGCCGACGCGCTCACGGACTTCCGCGTACAGCGGCCCGGCCTTGCGCTGGAAGAAGAAGGCTCCCCAGATGATCAGCGGAATGGGGGTAAAGGCGAGCAGCGCGATCAACGGTGAGAGCACGAAGAACACCGCCCCTACCGCCACCACCGTGACCCCGACCTGAATCATGGAATTGGCGCCGCCATCGAGGAAACGCTCGAGCTGGTTGACGTCGTCGTTCATGATCGCCACCAGGCGCCCCGAGCTCTGCGACTCGAAGAAGCTCATGTCGAGACGCTGCACGTGTTCATAGGCATCCTGGCGCAGTTCGGCCTGCAACCGCTGGGCCAGGTTGCGCCACAGGATCTGGTAGAGATACTCGAACACCGACTCGCCGACCCAGATCAGGAAGGTCAGCACCCCGAGCACCAGTATCTGCTCGCGGGCCGTGGTGAACCCCAGCCCGGCGACGAAGCTGTCCTCCTGATTGACTACCACATCGATGGCCACCCCGATGAGGATCTCCGGGGCAATATCGAACAACTTGTTGATCACCGAGCAGATCGTGGCGACGATGATGTGCCGCCGATGCCCTCGGGCGTAACGCAACAGGCGTCCCAGAGCCTGAAAACTGCTCCTGCTCGACATGCGTGGTTCTCCATGACAACGCAATGATGCTTGACCCGATGGCCCACGGAGCCACCGAGCGAGATAGGGGGCTACCATACCCCGTCGACGGATGGCTGTCCCGTGGCGGCAAGCGGCGTTCCGCCCCCTGCAACGGACACTTCAGCGCGTCTTCCCGTCACCCACGGCGCCACCCAAGTCCCCACATGAAATAGGCTCCACCAAGCAACGAGGCAATGACGCCGGCGGGAATCTCATCAGGAAACAACAGCTGCCGACCCAGCCAATCGGCGAGCACCATCAACAAGGCACCGACCAGGGCCGACCCGGCGAGATGCCACCCTGCACGGGAAAAGCCCATCAGGCGCGCCATATGAGGACCCAGCAACCCGATGAAGGACAGTGGCCCGACCACCAGGGTGGCGCTGGCCGTCATCAGGGCCACAAGCAGAAGCAGCGTCAGGCGGGCGCGGCTCAACTGGATGCCCAGCGCCCGGGACATGGGACTGCCCAGGGGCAGGATGTCCAGCCAACGGGCGAAGGGCCATGCCGCGGCCCCGAGCCCACCGGCAAGCAGGGCCACGACAAGGGCGCTCGTCGCACTGGAATGATAGGTCGACCCGGCCATCCAGGCGATGACCTCCTGTCCCCGAGGATCGCCGTTCACCAGCAGCACGCTCCGCACTGCATCGAAAAGCGCGCCAATGGCCACCCCGGTGAGCAAGAGCCGCGATGGCGCGAAGCCACTCCGGCGATTCATCACGACCAGCAGCCCCAGGGTGATCAGCGCACCCAGCGTACCGAGACCGATCAACAACGGTTGCGTCGGCGACGGCAACAGGAAGATCCCCAGCACCAGAAAGATGGCACTGCCACCACTGATGCCGAGCACTTCGGGGCTGGCCATGGGATTGGCGGACAACCTCTGCAGCACGGCACCGGCAACCGCCAGCATCACCCCGCTGGCCGCCGCGGACAGCATCCTCGGCCAGCGCCACTCCGCCAGAGTCCAGGCATCCCCCGACAGCCAGTCCCACCCTTGCTCGTCCTGACCCAGCCAGACCGCCATCACGACGGCCACCGCCAGGATGATCGCCAGGCGAATAGCGAGCCGCCCCGGCATCGAATGACGTGCGCCCAGCGACGGCGTTGCCTGGCCGGGCCGCCCCTGCTCGAGATGCAGGCGCGGTATCAGCCAGAGCAACAGTGGCGCGCCCAATAGCCCGGTGATCGCCCCAGTAGGCAACATGACGGCGATCAGTTCCCCGCCCATCTGCTGCAACAGGAGATCCGTCACCGCCAGCATCAGGCCACCGAGCGGAACGCCCCAGCACAGGCGCTGTTTCAGGGAGCGTCCGCCCGCCATGCGGACGATGTTCGGCGCGGCCAGGCCGATGAAGCCGATCACACCGACCACGCTGACGATGCTGGCGGTCAATGCCACCGAGATGCCCAGACCCGCCAGACGTAGAGTCCGCAGCGAGACGCCGAGACTCCGGGCGCTGGCATCATCCAGTTCCAGAATCGCCAGGGGGCGCAGCAGCCAGCAGGCGGCGATGGCCCCAACCAGCAGCCTCGGCCAGAGAAAGGCCAGGTCGTCCCAGCCGTTCTGCACCAGGGAACCGGCGCCCCATATCAACAGGCCGACCAGCGACTCGTGGTGGAACAGCAATAACGCCGTCGCCACCGCGCCGAGGTAGAAGTTGACCACCAGGCCCGACAGTACCACTACCACCGGTGCCAGCCCCTGACGCCAGGCCATCAGGAACACCAGCCCGACGGCCAGCCCACCGCCGGTCAGTGCGACCCACTCGCGGCCCAGTACCAGCAGCCCCGGCGCCAGCAGTCGCGCGGCCATCAATGCCAGGCTGGCACCGGCAGCAACACCCAGTGTGGTCGGTGAGGCCAGTGGGTTACGCAGCACCTGCTGCATCAACACCCCGGCCAGCGCCAGTCCGCCTCCTGCCAGCAAGGCCATGAGCAGCCGCGGCCACCAGGCGTAATGCAACAGCAACTGCCCGGTGTCCTGAGGGGAAGGCGAGAACAGGGCACCGAGATCGCCGATGAACCCCGCGCCTCCCCCGAGGTGCCAGAGCGACAGGGTCAGGCAACCCGCTCCCAGCAACAGGCAGACTCGAGCGGGCGACACGCTCGTTAGAGAGCCATCAACCATCGCCAGCGCCCGCCAGGGCCTCGACCAGGGCCTCGGCGAACCGGTTCGCCGAGGGCAGGGTGCCGGCGATCCAGAACGATGAGGACAACACGATCGTGTCACCGCGTCGTACGCTGGGTAGGAGTCGCCACATGCCGCTGCTCGACAGGCGGCGTTCGATGCCGACCGGCAAGGCACCTTCGATGATCACCAGACGTGCCTCCATCGTCAGCAGCTCATCCAGCCCCACCAGGGTGTACCCCCATTGGTTGGTCGAGCCCTGCCAGGCATTCTTCAGTCCCAGTCGCTCCAGCACGGCCTGGAACAGGCTGTGTTCGCCATAGACCCGCAGGTGACGCTCGTCCTGCAGTTGTACGACCAGCAGCGGCGGCGCCTGACCATTCAGGCGTGACGCCAGCTCGTCGAAATGCTCCGCTGTCTCGCGTATCAATCGCCGGGCCTCGGGCGCCTTGCCCACCAGCTCCCCGGCCTCCTCGGTGAAGGCGCGCATGCGTGGCCAGAAATCGCCCTCGCTTCCCGCATAGGGATAGTGGTCGAGCCGTGCCGTCTTGCCGAGCCGGCTCATGAGCGCCTCGCGATGTCGATGCCGCGGAGGCAGCAGGATGCGTCGCGGCGACATCCGGTCCAGCAACTCGAGGTTGGGTAGCGTCTGCACGCCGACATCGATGATCTCGGATGACGCGTAGGTGTCTCCCGTCCAGTCATGGAAGGCGTGGACGCTCCCCATGGCGACAGGCGCCACGTCCAGCGCCAGCAGCGTCTCGGCAATACCCCAGTCGAAGGTTGCCACGGGCCGCGAAGTCTCGGTCCACCCCGCGGCGGACACCACCATCAGGAGCAGGCCGAACCATGCCGAGCGGTGCCTTGCGCCGTACCACTTGCCACGCAAATGCATATCGCGGCTCAGAAGCGGTATTTCATGGTCAACATGAAGTGGCGTGGTTCCCCGAAATAGTTGTGCTTGGTGATACCGCGTACCGTCGAGTAGTACCGCTTGTCGGATAGATTCTCGCCATTGAGCGCCACCTCCAGGTGCTCATTGAACCGATAGCCGAGCATGGCCGAGTAAGTGGTATAACCGCCCTGTTCGATCCGGACATCCGAGGTTTCGGCATAGGTGCCGCTGACCGCGTTCACGCCGGCACCGACCCGCCATCCCTGGTCCGGGTCGTCGCTGAAGCGATAACGCGTCCAGAGGTTGAGATTGTGCTTCGGCGTATCCGGCGAAAAGGTCAGCCCCTGGTTGCTGGCATCGCGAACATAGTCGGTACGGGTGTAGGCATAGCCGACGGAGACGTCCCAGCGCGGCGAGAGACGGCCATTGATTTCCGCCTCGAAGCCCTCGCTCTCCACTTCGCCAACGGGAATCGAGAAGGCCGGGTTGTCGGGATCGGTGAAGGCCCGGTTGGTGTCCTCGATGTGAAACACTGCGGCATGCCAGTTCAGGGCACCATCGCCGTGGGCTCCCTTGATGCCCAGTTCGACCTGATCCCCCTCGCGCGGCTCGAGCGTATCGCCGTTGCGGCGCGTCGCCGTCTGAGGCTCGAAGACCCCGGTGTAGCTGCTGTAGAGGTTCAGGTCGTCATTGAGGCGATAGATCAGCCCCAGGTAGGGCGTGAATTCGGTGCCACTGTCACCGGTATCGTTGTTGGTCGTTTCCCACCAGGTGACACGACCGCCCGCGGCCAGCGTCAGGGCATCGGTGACGTTCAACCGAGCCTGACCATAGGTCGCCTGCTGTTCGGTGCTCGCCTGCAGGGGATTCCAGGACGGGAAAGTCGGCTCGGGAGTCGCATGAACGGGATCGAAGATATTGCCGGGCCGATAAAGCGGATCGCCGAAGGCATAGCGCTGATCGATCGAGACATCCTGATAGCTGGCTCCGACAACCGCCTCATGCGAGCGGCCGAAGAGCCGGAACGGCGACTGCACTTGTGCTTCGAGGTAATCATCCTGTTTCTTCAGATCCCAGGCGATCTGTCGGGTCGCGAATTCGCCGGTGGCCGGATCCGCCGGCATCACCCCCTCGCTGCTCTTCCTCAGGCGCGTCTCGCGCTCGAGACGATTGGCCTTGACGGTAAAGCGTCCCCCATTGTCCAGCCGATGCTCCAGCTCAGCGAAGTAGCGCTGGGCATTGCCGGTCTGGCGATCCCAGAGCGAACCGAGATAGGTCGAGCGATCGATATCGGCCAAACGACCATCACTGAAGGCGGGGATCCCGGAATGCGGCCGAAACTCCTCATCCTGGAGCGTCGCACCGAACGAGAGCGTGGTGTCCGACGTAATGTCGTACTCGAGCGTGCCATAGCCGATCCGGTTGTCCGAATCGACATGATCGATAAAGGTGTCACGATTATCGAGAACGCCCACGAACCGACCACGCAGCCGCCCTTCGTCGTCCAGGGCGCCGGTCACATCGACCACGCCGCGATGGGCCGCGTCGGATCCCGTCGACAGGGTCAACGACGCCTGTGGATCGGCCAGCGCGCGCTTGCGGGCCAGATTGATGGTGCCACTGGGCTCGCCGGTGCCATGCTGAATGCCCGCCGGGCCACGCAGTACCTCGATCCTGTCGTACAGGGCGGTATCGAAGACGCCACTGCCCTCCCAGGCACTGCCCACGTCCTGGACGGGGCTGCCATCGACGAGAAAGTAGTCGGCGACATAACCACGGGCCTTGACCTCGTACTGGCTCGGCCCGTAGTTCTGCACGGTGATCCCGGTGGTCCGGCGCATGGCATCCGCCAGGGTGGTGAGGTTCTGGTCATCCAGGCGCTCCCGGGTCAGCACGCTGACCGACTGCGGCGTTTCCTTGATCGACCGTTCCGCCATGCCAATGGTGGCTCGGCTCGCCGCATAGGAACCCGAACCTTCCGTGGACACTCTCCTGGCCCGGTCGCCCACCACCTTCATCGTCGAGAGCGCCATGTCGGATGCGTCCGGTCGCTCGACCAGTTGGTAACTGCCATCCGACTGGCGTACCACCCGCAGGCCGGTATCGCGCAGCAATCGACTCAACCCTTCCTGCACGCCGAAGCGGCCCCGCAATCCAGGGCTACGACGCCCTTCTGCCAATGCTCCGACACCACTGAGATAGATCCCCGACTGGCGCGCGAAACGGTTGAGCGCGTCTCCCACCGGTCCAGCGGGAATATCGTACTGTCGCACCTGCTGCCGCTCGGTTTCCTGGGCCAGGACGGGCTCCGGGACCGACAAGGCCGCGAATGCGCCTCCCATAGCCGCCACCTGGACGGTCAGGGCCAGGGCCCGGGACCGCTGACGAAACGGATGCTTGGGCATGAATGATTCCCCTTGCTCATGCGTTGTCTTGGATGATGTACCAGGGAATCGAACCGCAACGCCGGAAGGGGAACCGAAGGCGCACTTTTTTTCATCTTCGACCGATTACTTCGTCACGGACGCCACCCGATCGGGCTCGATCTCGATCCACAACGGCATGACACGGCGGACCCGCACCGGCAGGGTATTGTCGATCATGCGCATCGACTGCTCGAGGTCTTGCAGGGGGAAAGCGCCGAGCAGTGTCTGGTCGGCCACCTCGGGCGCCACACGCAGGCGCGCATGATGATAGCGCCCGAGCTCCTCGACCAGTTGACCGAGCGGCATGCCATCGGCCAGCAGTACACCGCCGGTCCAGGCATCCCCGGCCGGCTCGGCAGGCCTCGGACTGGCTACCGAGCGTGACGTGTAGGTGGACTCTTGCCCGGTCTCGATCACCCGGGAGGCCTCCGATGCCCGATCGGCGGCCCGTGGCCGTACCTTCACGGCTCCCTCGAACACCGACAGGGTTTCATCACTGTCGCCCAGCCGAACATCGAAACGGGTACCCAGGGGCGTCAAGCGGGCATTCGGTGTCTCGACCACCAGGCGGCCCCGGCCGGTGTCGATCAGCACCTCGCCGCTGACCAGCTCCAGCCGCAGGCCAGGCGAGGCGTCATCGACATTCACCGCACTGGCGGTGTTCAACCACAGCCGGCTGCCATCGTCGAGAGTGACACGCCGAATCTCGCCGGTGGCAGTGTGGTAATCGGCACCCCAGCGCTGCGTCCAGTCGTCGATTCCCAGCGGCTGCCAGGCCAGCCCTGTCAGCACGGCCATGGCCATCAGGCTCGCCAGTCCGTTCCACAGGCGCTGCCTGCCCGTGCGCCGACGCCGCGCCTCGGCAATCACACCGTTCACCGCCTGCCGATCATCGTCTTCGAGTTCACCACCGAGCCGCTGACTGAGCGCCTCTATACGGGCCCAGGCCCAGCGATTCTGCGCGCCACTGTCGTGCCACTCCTGCCAGGCATCGCGCTGTGCTTCGGTCATCTCGCCGGAACGCCACTGCGCAAACCACTCCGCCGCTTCAGAGAGCGCACGACGACGCTCGTCACGTTCCATGTCCTGCTCATCGGACATGCTCAGGTCCCCTCGTCCAGTCCCGAGTCGATCAGCGCGCACTGCAGCACGGCCTGCGCCATGTATTTCTTCACCATGCGCTCGGACACATGCAACTCCTCGGCAATCTGTCGATAGGGCTTGCCCTGGAGTTGCGAGCCGATGAAGGTAGCAGCGACATTTTCGGGCAGGCGCTGGAGCATGGCATCGACCTCGCACAACGTCTCGAGGACGATCTGCTGATACTCCAGCGACGGCACACTCCCCTCGGGACGGGCCGCCAGCGTCTCGCGCCAGGCTCGCTCGATGTCCTGACGACGCCAGTGATCGACGCACAACCCCTTGGCCATCACGCTCAGGTAGGCACGCGCGCCCTCGAAAGTGTCGAAACGACGCGGCTTGTTCAGCAACCTGACGAAGGCGTCCTGCGCCAGGTCGGCCGCCGTGTCGACACACCCTAGACGACGGTGCAGCAAGCCCTGCAGCCACCCGTGGTGATCACGGTACAAGCCATCGATTTGATGATTCCGGGTGTATCGTGGGGACATGGCGCCATCCAACGGTTGGCGGAGCATGGTGTAATGCCGCCTAAATAATAACAATTATTATTACTATCCATTGCTGCGCCGCGACTGTCAATTCTTCCTGCCTACCTCCTATCCAAACAAAAACGCCAGGGCCGGCGATGAGCCGATCCTGGCGCTTCATGTCACGCATCACGCTGTCGGGCGCGATGCGTTCAGGCGGTTACCGGAGACGGGGTCTCAGGCAGTGGCGGCCTGGTAGCGACGCTCAACCTCGTCCCAGTCGACGACGTTGAAGAAGGCCGCGATGTAATCCGGACGCTTGTTCTGGTACTTCAGGTAGTAAGCGTGTTCCCAGACGTCCAGACCCAGCACCGGCGTGTTGCCGTACATCAGCGGGCTGTCCTGGTTCAGGGTGTTCTCGACCACCAGCTTGCCCTTCGGGTCGACACTGAGCCAGGCCCAGCCGCTGCCGAAGCGGCCCAGGGCGGCCTTGGTGAAGGCATCCTTGAAGTCGTCGAAGCCGCCGAGTTCGCTGTTGATGGCTTCCGCGACCTTGCCCTTCGGCTCGCCGCCGCCCTGCGGCGACATCACGGTCCAGAAGAAGGAGTGGTTGGAGTGGCCACCGCCATTGTTGATCACGGGCTGACGCTTGGCATCCGGCACGCGGTCAAGGTTGGCGACCAGTTCGTCCACCGGCACTTCTTCCAGGCCTGTGCCTTCAAGAGCGGCATTCAGGTTGTTGACGTACGTCTGGTGGTGCCGTGAATGGTGGATTTCCATGGTCATGGCATCGATATAGGGTTCCAGAGCATCGTACTGATACGCGAGTTCCGGCAGTGAATGCGGCATGGTGAGCATCCTCCTCGTTGATGAATGGTCGCGGGACCGCGACGCTTGGCATACGCGAGTATGTCAAATCAGGTCCCCAGACACTAACGCAAAATGATTATCAATATTTCATAGATTTCTTTCATCGGCCCGATGCGAGCCGGCAAGGCGTATATTGATAACCATTCTTATCTGCTTTACGCTACGCCAGCGCTTGAACATCGAGCCCGGGCGATCCGGACCCATGGGACTCATCGAGCGCCTTTATGGTGATGTGGAGACGAGCATGTTCGAAGTCAAGGGGGCCACCTTCGAAGTCAGTGGTAAACGGCTTCTCCACCCGACGCATCTGGCGTTTCAGCAGGGCCGGGTGCATGGTTTGATCGGCCACAACGGCTCCGGCAAGTCGACCCTGCTGAAGCTTCTGGCCCAGCAACAACCCGCCACTGCCGGCGAGGTCCTCTTCGATGAGCGCGCCCTGGCGAGCTGGGGCAATCGCGAGTTCGCCCGTCAGGTGGCCTACCTGCCCCAGCATCTGCCCAGTGCCGAAAATCTGACCGGGCGCGAGCTGATCGGCTTCGGCCGTTACCCCTGGCATGGCCTCCTGGGCCGCCACACCCGCGAGGACCAGGAGCAGATCGAGCGTGCCATCGCCCTGACGCATACCGAGGCCTTCGCCGACCGCCTGGTCGATACCCTGTCCGGCGGCGAGCGTCAGCGCGTCTGGCTGGCCATGCTGCTGGCCCAGGGCAGCCGCTTCCTGCTGCTCGACGAACCCCTGGCGGCGCTGGATATCGCCCACCAGGTGGAAGTTCTGGCGCTGGTGCGCAAGCTCTGCCAGGAACTCGGTCTGGGCGTGATCATCGTGCTGCATGACGTCAACATGGCGGCGCGCTACTGCGATCACCTGGTGGCCCTGCACTCGGGCCAGGTGCTGTCACAGGGATGCCCGCAGGACATGATGGAAGACGCCACCCTGGAAGCCATCTATGGCATCCCCATGCGCGTCATGTCACATCCCGGTGGCGACCATCGCGTCGCCGTCGTTCAGTAAGCCACGCCCGGTGCCATGACCCTGCTGACCCGATCCTCGCCCGTTCGTCGCCCTCGCCCGCTTGTGGCCGGGCATGCCTTGCTGTTCGCCCTGGCGATGGCGATGCTGCTGAGCGCGCCGCTGGCCATGGCGGCGTCACCGCGTATCGCCACCCTGGACTGGACCCTGGCCGAGACCCTGCAGGCACTGGGCACGCCGCCCGCCGCCGTGGCCCAGATCGAGGCCTATCACGACTGGGTCGGCGAACCCCGACTGCCCGAGTCGGTCAGCGATCTGGGCCTGCGCACCCAGCCCAATCTGGAGCTGCTGGCCGATCTGGACCCGGACCGCATTCTGATCTCGCCGATGTTCGCCAACCTGACGCCACGCCTGTCGCGCATCGCCCCAGTGGAAAACTTCTCGCTGTACTCGCCGGGCCAGGACACCTGGCAGGAAATGCGTCAGCTGACCCGAGGCGTCGCCGCCGTGGTCAACCGACCCGAGGCCGCCGAGGCGTTGATCGCGGACACGGAGACACGCCTCGACGAACTGCAGCGGACGTTACCCGACGCTGTCGCGCCCCTGCTGGTGGTGCAGTTCATGGATGCCCGCCATGTGCGGGTGTTCGGCGACAACGGTCTCTATCAGGCGGTGATGAAGCGCCTGGGACTGGAGAACGCCTGGCCCGGCGACACCAATGCCTGGGGCTTCTCGCTGGTCGGCCTGGAGGAACTGGCGGACCTCGATGCCCGGCTGGTGGTAGTCGAGCCCTACCCGGCCGGGGTGCGCGACGCCCTGGAACAAAGCGGCCTGTGGCAGGGCCTGAAACGGCAGAGTCAGGGCGAACCGCTGGTGCTGCCGCCGGTGTGGAGCTTCGGCGCCCTGCCCTCGGCGCAACGCTTCGCCGAGCAACTCACCACTGCCCTGGAGACCGCTGATGCTCGCTAGGCTCGTCAGGCTTGCACCGCTGTTGCGTCTCAGCCCGGGCATCGCCTGTGGCCTGCTGTGCCTGGCCTGTCTGGTGCTGGCATCGAGCAACCTGGTCGATGCCGCCGGCCTGCTCGCTGGCCTGCAGGCGTTGTTCGGCAGCGCCGATGCCGGCATGGATACCCTGGTGCTGCATTTCAGCTGGTGGCCGCGGCTGATGATGTCGCTGCTGGCCGGCGGCGGCCTGGCGCTGGCCGGGGTGCTGATGCAGCAGGTATTGCGCAACCCGCTGGCCGCGCCGACCACCCTGGGTGTGGCCAGCGGTGCCAACCTGGCGCTGATGGCCACCACCCTGATGGCGCCGGGACTGCTGGTCGTCGGCCGGGAATGGGTGGCCCTGCTGGGCGGCGGCTTGGCCATGGGGCTGGTCTTTGCCCTGGCCTGGCGGCGTGGCCTGGCGCCGGTCGTGGTGGTTCTCGGCGGTCTGGTGGTCAACCTGTATCTTGGCGCCCTGGGCATCGTGCTGCTGCTCTTTCATCAGCAGGAGCTCAAGGGCCTGCTGATCTGGGGCGCCGGCTCACTGGCCCAGAACGACTGGGGCGGCGTGACCTTCCTGGCACCGCGTCTCGCCCTGGGGGCGCTCGCCGCCTGGCTGCTGCTGCGCCCACTGGCCGTGCTCGAGCTGGATGATGCCAGTGCCCGCAGTCTCGGCGTCTCCCTGCGCAACCTGCGCCTGGCGGGGCTGGGGCTGGCGGTCTTCCTGACCGGCTGCGTGGTCAGCGTGGTCGGCGTCATCGGCTTCATCGGTCTGGCGGCGCCGAATATCGTGCGCCTCGCCGGCGCCCGCCGCCTGGGGCCGCGCCTGCTGTGGTCGACCCTGCTGGGCGCCCTCCTGCTGGCCACTACCGACCAGTTGCTGCAGCGCTACAGCGGCCAGGTATCCGGCCTGGTGCCCACCGGCGCGGTCACCGCGACCCTGGGAGCGCCGCTGCTGATCTGGCTGATCCCGCGCCTCAAGCTGCGTGGCGACCAGCCACCCGCCGGTGCCACGGCGCCTGCTGGCCGTCATCATGCGCCGCTGCGCCTGGCCGGCGGGCTGGCCATCGGTCTGCTGGCGATCAGCGTGGTGGCCCTACTGGTCGGCCAGACCGCCGGTGGCTGGTCCTGGCAGTCACCCGCCGACTGGGACGTGCTGCAGTGGCGACTGCCACGCGTACTGGCCTCGGCCGGCTGCGGCGTGATGCTGGCCCTGGCCGGCACACTGATCCAGCGCGTCACCGCCAACCCCATGGCCAGTCCCGAGGTGCTGGGCATCAGCGGTGGCAGCGCGATTGCCCTGATCCTGGCGATCTTCCTGCTGCCCTCACCGGATAACCTGACGCTGGTCGGCATCGGCACCCTGGGCGCCATGGCCAGCCTGGCGATCCTGATCATCTTCAATGGCCGCAGCGGGCTGCTGCCCGAGCGGCTGCTGCTGACCGGGGTGGCAATCACCGCCGCCTTCGATGGCGTGCGCGCCATCGTGCTGGCCGGTGGCGACCCGCGCGGCCAGCAGGTCATCGCCTGGCTGTCGGGCTCCACCTATTACGTGGACCTGACCAGTGGCCTGGTGGTACTGGGCCTGGCGCTGCTGCTCGCCCTGGCCAGCGGCCCGCTGGCACGCTGGCTGGATATCCTGCCGCTGGGGGCCGCCACCTCGCGCGCCCTGGGGCTCGACCTCAACCGCTCGCGGCTGTTGCTGCTGTTGCTGGTCGCCCTGCTCACCGCCGCCGCCACCCTGGTGGTCGGGCCACTGTCCTTCGTCGGCCTGCTCGCGCCTCATCTGGCGCGCCTGCTCGGTTTCTCGCGGGCCGACATGCACCTGCTCGGCGCAGCCCTGACCGGCGCCCTGCTGATGGTGCTGGCCGACTGGGTCGGCCGCCAGCTGCTGTTCCCGCAGGAAATCCCCGCCGGCATCGTCGCCTCGCTGCTCGGCGGCGCCTATTTCATGTGGGGGCTCCGACGGCTTTGAGCCGGCGGACCGTCGCAGAGAAGGAAGAGGAAAGAGTGAAGAGGGAAGAAAACGCGGGAGCTGGAAGCGGGTAGCGAGACGCGAGACGCGAGACGCGAGACGCGAGACGCGAGACGCGAGACGCGAGACGCGAGCAGTATCGGCTCACGATCGACGGTGTTACCAGCAAAAAGGCCCGGGATGCGTCTCGCACCACCGGGCCTTCTCTTACCTCTTACCTCTTACCTCTTCCTTCTTACTTCTTCCCTCTTGATTCCTTACCTCTTACCCCCTACCACTGATAGCTGAGGGTGCCAGTCACACTCCGCGATTCGCCGTAGTAGCACCAGAAATCACAGCTGGCGACGTATTCCTTGTCGGTCAGGTTGTTGACGTTGACCTGGGCGCGCCAGTTGTTGGCGAAGTCGTAGCTGGCCATGGCGTCGACCAGGGTGTGGCTGGAGACGGTGGTGTCGCCATCGACGCTCTCGCCCACATAGCGCACGCCGCCGCCCAGCTTGAGGCCGGCCAGGGCGCCCTGCTGGAAGTCGTAGTCGAGCCAGGTGGAGGCCTGGTGGCGCGGGATGAGGGCGGCCCGCGTGTCGTCATCGTTACGCGCATCGGTGTAGGTATAGGCCGCCGTGAGCTGCAGCTGGTCGGTCAGGTAGCCGACACTCTCGAGCTCGAAGCCAGTGGACGTCTTTTCACCTTCCTGGGCCTGATAGCCGGCCGGCGTGGTGGCGAAGGAGTTGGATTCCTCGATATCGAAGGCCGCGGCGCTGACGTAGCCGTCCCAGGACGCCGGCGCATACTTGACGCCGACTTCCCACTGCTCGCCCTCGATTTCCTCGAAGACCGCGCCATCGAAGCTGGTCTGGGCCTGCGGGCTGAAGGACTCGGTATAGCTGAGATAGGGGCTGATGCCGTTGTCGCCCAGGTACATCACTCCCCCGGAGTAAGAGGTCTGTGACTGGGTCTCATCGACGGTGACATCGAGCTGTTGGTTGGTGTTCTTCACATCGGCGCTGTCGTGGCGCACGCTGCCCAGCAGCACCCAGCGATCATCAATGCGCAACTGGTCCTGCACATAGAGGCCCAACTGCTCCTTGTCGATCTGGCGACCGAAGCGCTGGCTCGGGTCCAGCGGGGCGATGGTGGTGTCCGGTTCGAAGATATCGACGCTGTCATAGGCGAAGCTGTCGAATTCCTGACCGTCCAGGCTCAGTTCCTGATAGTCGACACCAAACAACAGGGTGTTTTCCGTGCGCTCGGTATACCACTTGCCGACCATGCGGTTGTCGACCGTGAGGTTATCGATGTCACCTTCCCGCTGCAGATGGCCCCGGGTTCCCGTGCGGCCATCGCCGGTACCGGACAGCATGTAGGTGCTGCGCAGGTCCAGGTCGAGATGGCTATAGCGCAGGTTCTGCTCGAAGGTCCAGGTATCGCTGAACTGATGGCTCAGCTCATAGCCGACACTGACCTGGGTGCGCTCGTCCTTGTCGTAGTCCGGCGCGCCATAATTGGTCTCGGGATCGACCTTGCCGAAGGGCGTGTCCTGCACCGTGCCGTAGGCCAGCTTGAAGGGGTTTTCCGGCACGCCGTCATCCTTCTGCACACTGGCCAGAAAGGTCAGCTGGGTGTCGTCCGAGACACCCCACTCCAGGCTGGGCGCGAAGTAGTAGCGCTCGTTGTCGGTGCCGTTCAGGTCGCCGTCGCGCTCCTTGTAGAGGCCGACCAGGCGATAGCGCACGTCCCCGCTGGCCGTCGCCGGGCCCGAGGTATCAATGGCCAGCTGGCGATGATGGCGGTTACCGACCTGTAGCTGGACCTCGCCCCTCGCCTCTTCGGTGGGTCGCTTGCTGACGGCATTGACCAGACCGCCGGAGGGCGCCTCGCCATACAGAATCGAGGCCGGCCCCTTGAAGACATCGACGCTTTCCAGGCCATAGGGCTCGGGCGTCCACTCGTAGTAGCCCGGATCGAACAGCCGCAGGCCATTCATGTAGGTCGCCTGGTCGAAGCCGCGCACCTTGAACCAGTTGGTGTTGTTGTCGGCACCGTAGTGGCCGGCCAGCACGCCGGCGCGATAGCGAAAGCTCTCGTCGAGGCTCTGAACGTTGCGCTCGTCCAGCTCCTCACGCTGCACCCTGGACACCGAGCGCGGCGTTTCGGCCAGCGGCACCGCGACCTTCAGTGCCGTGGCGGTGACCACCACAGTATCGGACTCGGCGGCTGCGTCCTGCGCCTGAGCCAGGGCTGGCACCCCGACAAGAGCGGCGCCGGACAGCGAAAGCCCCAGGGCACGCCGAATGGCCAGCGCCATCGGCGAACGGGGGCGAAGGGAGGAACAGGGAGTTGGCATGAGAAGGCCTCGTGAATGACAGCGATGAACACAGGGTGCCGGAAGCTGGCTTCGACACACTGGCGCGGATGATAATCGTTGCTACCAAGATTCACAATCATGCCGACCAACGCTCGACTCGCGCCCAACACGGCGCTCGGCATGGCGCTCCGGTCCGAACCGGGTGCCCAACACAGGCTTTCTTGCTAGGCTTGCGCTTTTCACCACGCGGGATGACGCGCCACACCATGACCCGATACCGGCCTGATCACTGTCGCAGCCTCGTCATGGCCCTTGCCGGCCTGCTGGGCGCCGGACTGCTGCCCGCCACCGCCTCGGCCCATCCGCATGTCTGGGCCGACATCAGCGTCCGGGTCGAGCTCGATGAGCAGGGCCGCGTCGAGGCGTTGCGCCAGCGCTGGCGACTCGACCCCTTCTACAGCCTGATGCTGCTGGAGGAGTTGAACGGCGCCGAGGGCGAGAAGCCCATGGAAGCCCGCCTCGACCAGCTGGGCGGCGAGATCCGCAGCAACCTGGCACCCAAGGGCTACTTCACCGAGGTTCGTCATGCCGGCGAGCCCGTGGAGCTCGACGAGGTCACGGAATATACCACCATGGCGCGCGATGACCGCGTGGAGTTCCACTTCCGCCTGCCCTTCGCCGAGCCCCTGCCGCTGGCCGCCGTTGCGGACGACGACACCCTGCGCTATCGCATCTATGATCCCAGCTACTACATCGAGATGATCCACGAGATCAACGAGGATCAGACACCACGCGACGATGCGCTGGTCATCGACGCCCCCGACTGCACCACCCGCATCATCCGCGCCGAGCCGGATCCCGAAATGGTGGCCAAGGCCGCGCAACTGGATCGCACCGACGAGGCGCCGGATGGCCTGGGCCGCTTCTTCGCCGAGACCGGTGAAGTGAGCTGCGCGTCGAGCTGAATGTGTCCCCGGAGCCTGTCATGCACGACTTCACCGAACGACATCCGCGCCTGCTGGCCTGGTCGACCCTGGCCGGAGTACTGGTCCTGGTGGGCGTGATCCTGCTGGTCAGCGCCCATGGCCAGTCGCTCAGCCTGCAGATCATCAGCTGGCAGCGCGATTTGCACCGTGGCCTGACCCTGGCCATCAGCGAACTGAGCGGCGCGCCTTCACTGCATACCTGGAGTATCCTGCTCGGCCTGAGCTTCGGCTACGGGGTCTTTCATGCCGCGGGCCCGGGGCATGGCAAGGCCGTACTCGGCACCTATCTGCTGACCCAGGGCGGCGCCTGGCGCCGTGCCCTCGGCCTGTCCTGCGCGGCCGCTCTGCTCCAGGCGCTGGTGGCCATCGCCCTGGTCACGCTGCTGGTGCATGGCCTGGGCTGGCTGACCCGCACGGCGGTCGACTCGGTGATCTGGGTCGAGCGTGCCAGCTACCTGGCCATCATGCTGCTGGGCGTCTGGCTGTGCTGGCGCGCCCTGCGACAATGGCGCAGCGCCGCACGCCCGGCAACGCCGCCTCATGCGCCGCATCATGACCACGCCGACCACGCGGCTCATCATGGGCACGACTGTGACTGTGCTCACCATGTGACACCGGCGGACGCCGGCGACTGGCGCAGCGCCCTGCTCACGGTGGCCTCCATCGGCATGCGCCCCTGCAGCGGGGCGGTGCTGATGATGGGCGCCGCCTCCCTGCTGGGCCATTACGGGGTTGGCGTGCTGGCAACGCTGAGCATGGCGGTGGGCACCGCCCTGACGGTATCGGCCCTGGCCCTGTTGAGTGTCATGGCACGCGACTGGGCGGAAAAACGCCTGGCGGGCGCCATGCGGGGCGCCTGGTGGCAGAGGCTGGTAGGCGGGGTCGCGCTCGCCGGCGGCGTGCTGATTCTGCTGCTGGGCCTGAGCCTGCTGCTCAGCGACCCGGCCGAGCGCAACGCCCTGCCCTTGCTGGACGGCCCCGGGAGCGAGACGGAAACGACCGATAGCGCCTCGCCGCTGGGGATCTAGCCCAGCGGCCGGTCAGCGACTCAAGGCGTCGTCGTGTCGTCCAGTCGCCCCACGGCGTCCCGGCTGGCCTGCTCGCGCTGATGGCCGGTCAATTCGGTGAGCCTGCCCTCACGCATCTCCAGCAGGCGGTCGGCCTGGGCGAAATAGGCATCGTCATGGCTGACCGCCAGCACCGTCTTGCCCAGCTCGCGGAGCCGCGGCAGCAGGGCCTGGTAGAAGGCGCGGCGGAATTGCGGGTCCTGATCGGCGGCCCACTCGTCGAGCAGCAGGAAATCGCGTTGTTCAGCGACCGCCAGCAATAGCGCCAGACGCTTGCGCTGCCCCTGGGAGAGCCGGGGATTGGTGACCCGGTCGCCGTCGAACTGCAGTTTGTCCTGCATGCCGAGCCGCTCCAGCCAGTCCTGCACCAGGGCCGGATCCGGCGCGGCGCCCTCCTGGCCGACCAGCCGGTCGAAGAGATGGAAGTCGGTGAACACCGCCGAGAAGCTGCGCCGATAGGCCTCCCACTGCTCCGCCGTCAACGCCTCGCCATCGAGCAGGATCTCGCCGTCATGGGGTTGATAGAGCCCGGTCAGCAGGCGTGCCAGGGTCGACTTGCCGCTGCCGTTGCCGCCGATCAGAAAGACCTGTTCGCCGCGCGTCAGGGTCAGGTCGATGGGGCCGACCTCGAAGCCCTCAGCCTGCTCGGTGGCGGGATAGCGAAAGCGCACGCCGCGCAGCTCCAGGGTCTGCCAGTGATTCAGCGCCTCGCCGCTGGTAAAGGCCTGGCGATACTCGGCCAGCTCCAGGCTCTCGAGCTTGTCGAAGGCGACCTGGGCGCCGAGCAGCGTGGGCAGTGCACCCACGGCCTGGATCAGCGGCGTGCGCAGGAACAGCAGCGTCAGCGAATAGGTCGCCGCCACATTGGTATTGGCCCAGCCCAGGCCATTGGCCAGGAAGAACACCAGGCCGATGGCGCCGAGCATCATGATGTTCGACCAGTTGACCGCACTCAGATGGAAGGTATCGGAGCGGATGATGTGGTGGCGATACTCGCGCGCATTGCGGGTATAGGTCTCGTCGAACAGGCGGCGTGCCCGGTCGCGATTGAGCGCCAGTTCCTTGCGCCCCTCGATGACCGAGGCATAGTCCTGATAGAGCCGATCCTCGGTGGCCCGCACCCGGCTCAGGTGCTGATAGACCCGCGACACCAGCAACCAGCCGACCACCACCGTCACCGCCACCCAGACCGCCGTGACCGCCAGCATGCCGGGCGACAACCAGGCCAGATAGAGCGCCGAGCCGAGCGTCAGGATGACCCCCTGCACCAGCTCGGGCAGGCGCACGAAGGCCACCGTGATGTGATGAATGTCACTCGACAGACTGGCCATCAGATTGGCGCTGCCCAGCGCCTCGATGCGCTCGATATCGGTGTCGAGAATGCGCTTGATCAGATGCCCGCGCAGCCGATAGACGAAGTGGTGACCCAGGGTCGTCAGCGCCAGCTGCGCCCCCAGGGTGATGGCCAGCAGCAGCACGATCAGCCCGAGGAACTGCGGCAGCACGCTCAGGGGATCACCGTGCGCCTCGATCAGGCGGCGGTTGATGAAGGCGATGACACCGATGCCCAGGCCGGCACTCGCCAGGCTGAGCGCCATGACGGCAATGAACGGCCAGCGATAATGGCGAAAGACGACGCGCAAGAGTTCCACGGGCGCTCCTCGACGGGCAAATGGCGGGGCATTGTGGCGCATCAGGCGTGCAAGTCAACGCGCCGGCCGGCGGGGAACGCCTGCGACCGCACGGATGATAAGCATTTACATAAACAAAAGTAAAAGATTATCATTCCCTTCGTCATGAGCGATGGCCCGTGCCGGCTGTTACCACGATCACCAACTTCGCCACGTCTTCGGATCTCCAAGGAACACCCGCCCTATGCACTCTCGTCCCCGGTTTCAAGCGCCGCAATGGCTCACGGTCTGTCGTCCCGCGCTACTCTGCACCCTGCTTCCCGCCACGGCATTGGCAGAACCCCAGCCAACGTCCGATACCCCCGAGGCGAATGACAGCGGGCTCAACCCGATGGTGATCACCGCCACCCGCAACCGCAGCAGCGAAGGCAAGACCCCGCAGAAGGTCACCATCATCACGCGCGAGCAGATCGAGCAGCAGCTGGCGATCACCCAGGACCCCAGTCAGGTGCTCAGCAACCTGATTCCCTCCTACTCGCCCAGCCGCCAGAAGCTCAATAACACCGGCGAGACCTTCCGCGGCCGTTCGGTACTGTTCATGATCGATGGCGTGCCTCAGTCCAACCCGCTGCGCGACGGTGGCCGCGACAGCTACACCATCGACCTGTCCATGGTCGAGCGCATCGAGGTCATCCATGGTGCCAGCGCCGAGCACGGCCTGGGCGCCACCGGCGGCATCATCAACTACGTGACCAAGCGCCCCGACGGCGCCGGGGTTCAACAGCATGCCGGCATCAGCCTGACCAGCGACGACGATTTCCAGTCGGATGGCTTCGGCCACAAGCTGGACTACCGCCTCAGCGGCCAGCAAGGCGACTGGGACTACGTGCTGGCCGCCAGTCGCGAGGAGCGTGGCGTCTTCTACGACGGCAACGACGAGATCGTCGGCATGGCCTACCATGGCGAGCTCCAGAACTCCGAAAGCTATGATCTGATGGCCAAGCTGGGTTACTGGATCGACGACGACCAGAACCTCGAGTTCTCGCTCAACCATTTCGACCTCGATATCAACGACGACTATGTACCGGTATCCGGCGACCGCGACGCCGGCGTGCCAACCACGGCCCGCAAGGGCACTCCGGATAACGATCCGGGCTACAACGAAGCCACCACTGCCCGGCTGTCGTACTCCCATGCCGACTGGTTTGGCAACAACGTCGATGCCCAGCTCTATACCCAGCGGTTCCGCGCCCAGTTCGGTGCCACCGGCCTTGGCTCCTTCCCCTATCAGGACGACGCCGGCAATACGCTTTATGACCACACGCGCAACGAGTCCGACAAGGTGGGGGCCAAGTTCACCCTGAGCCGCGACGGCCTGCTGAACGACCGCCTGACCCTGACCACAGGCCTTGACCTGCTGCAGGACGAGACCCAGCAGGTACTGGTGAACACCAACCGCAACTATGTCCCGGAAAGCCAGTTTCGCAACGTGGCAGCCTTCCTGCAGGGCGACTACGACCTGACCGAGTCGCTGAGCCTGCATGCCGGGGTCCGCCAGGAGCATGCCGAGCTGAACGTCGACGACTACTCGACCGTGGATCGCAGCACGAGCGTCGAGAACAACCTGGTTTCGGTCAACGGCGGTAATCCCGAGTTCGACGAGACGCTGTTCAACGCCGGTATCGTCTATCAGGCCACCGACTGGGCCCAACTCTACGCCAACTACTCCGAGGGCTTCGGCATGCCCGACGTGGGCCGAGTCCTGCGTGGCGTCAGCACGCCAGGCCAGGACGTCGACGACCTGATCGATCTCTCGCCGATCGTCACCGACAACCGCGAGGCCGGCGCACGCTTCGACTGGGATCGCTACGGGCTCGAGCTGAGCTACTACGAGTCGAATTCCGACCTCGGCCAGCGTATCCAGCCCGATGCCCAGGGCAATTACCGTGTCCAGCGGGAGAAGACAGAGATTCAGGGGGTCGAGGTCACCGGCGAGGCGCGCCTGAATGATGCCCACAAGCTGCGGCTCACCTATACCCACGCCGAGGGCGAATCCGACACCGACGGCGACGGCAGCGTCGATACCAGGCTGACGGGCCGCGACCTGGCGCCGGACACCCTCAAGCTGGCCTGGAGCGCGGCCTGGAGCGACAAGCTGTCCACTCACCTGCAATACAGTCACTACCTCGACCGCAGCTTCGATGACCCGGAGATCGAGTTCGACGGCTATGGCCTGCTCGATGCCTCCCTGGCCTATCGACTGCCGGTGGGCCGCGCCAGCCTGGGCATCGAGAACCTCACCGACGAGGACTACTTCACCTACTACTCGCAGTCGTTCCCTCAGTCGCCCGTGCTTGAAGACGATCTGTACTTCAAGGGTCGGGGCCGTACCCTCACCCTGGGCTATCAGCTCGACTTCTGACCGCCCAGGCCAACAGGACGTTTCCGCGGCGCCCCACCGGGGCGCCGTCGTCTCATGAAGGCCCATTGCCTCCGTACTCGGAGTCCATCATGTCATCTGAACACCTGGACGCTCTCCCGGGGCGCAGGCCCCGCCCGGGGTGGCTCGCGCCGCTGCTGCTGGTGCTGATCGCCGTTGTCGAGGGTGCAGCCTCTCATCAGGGCAACCCGGCTATCGAGCACGCCTTCGGACGCACCCCGGTGCCCGAGCGCCCACCGCAGCGGGTGGTCACCCTCTATCAGGGGGCCACGGATACGGCGGTGGCGCTGGGCATCGAACCGGTCGGGGTGGTCGACTCCTGGCTCGAGCAGCCCATGTACCATTACCTGCGCGAAGCGCTGCAGGGCGTGGAGCATGTCGGACTGGAGACTCAGCCCGATCTGGAACGCATCGCCTGGCTGGACCCGGACCTGATCATGGCGACCCGTTTTCGCCATGAACGGGTACGCCCATTGCTGGAACATATCGCCCCCACGCTGGCCACCCGGGAGGTCTTCGACTTCAAGGCCACATTGCGGCTGATGGCGCAGGCCACGGGACGCGAAGCGCGTGCCCGAGCCCTGCTGGACGACTGGGACGCCCGGGTACAACGCTTCCGCCGCCAGATCGCCCGAGAAATGCCCGCGGCCTGGCCCCAGAAGGCCGCCGTGATTCGCTTCAAGCCCGATCATGTGCGCCTCTACTCCACCGGTTTCGCCGGTTCCATTCTCGACGAACTGGGTTTTCAGCAACCGAGGTCCCTGGATGACCAGAGCTGGGGGATCAAGCTGACCAGCGAGGAGAATATTCCGATCCTCCAGGCCGACGTCATCTTCGTGTTGCGGGAACCGGATGACCCGGCCATCCAGCGCAATTATCGCCGCTGGACCGAGCATCCCCTGTGGCAGCAGCTCGATGCGGTCCGGGAGGGGCAGGTCTTCGAGGTGGAGGCCGTGGACTGGATCATGGGCGGCGGCATCATCGCCGCGAATCGCATGCTGGATGATCTCTTCAGCCATTACGACCTGCCGGCCACCGGCCAGGGCATCGACTGCCCTCGGCCAGGGGACGGGATGCCACGGGCCCTGTCGACATGCTGACACGCAACGCCACCAGGGCACTGGGCCTGTCACTGGCACTGCTCATCGCCGCGCTCGCCTTTCTCGCCAGCCTGCTGCTGGGTAGCAGGGACATCGCACTGCCGACCCTGGTGAGGGCGCTGGTCGATTATGACCCGGGACGCATCGATCACTTGATCATCATCGCCGAGCGGCTGCCGCGTGCCGTGATCGCCAGCCTGGTCGGTGCCAGCCTGGCAGTGGCCGGGGTCCTGATGCAGACAATCACCCGCAATCCGCTCGCCTCGCCGGGCATTCTGGGCATCAACGCGGGCGCCATGTTCTGCGTGGTCGTGGCCGTCTCGCTGCTGCCACTCCACACCCCGGGCCAATATGTCTGGGCCGCGCTGCTGGGCGCCCTGCTCGCCGCCGGCCTGGTGATGCTGCTGAGTCGCGGCCCCCGTGGCGAACTGCCCCCCTTGCGCATCGTGCTCGCGGGGGTGGCGGTGACGGCACTCTTCGTGTCCTTCAGCCAGGGGCTGTTGATCATCGACCGGCGCAGCTTCGAGAGCGTGCTCTACTGGCTGGCCGGGTCACTGGCCGGTCGCGAGCTGGCGCTGGTCACTCCCCTGCTGCCGCTGTTCGCCGGCGCCTTCCTGCTCAGTGCATTGTTGGCGCGTCATGCCAATGCCCTGCTGCTGGGTGACGAGGCTGTCCAAGGGCTTGGTCTGCGCAGCGGCAACCTCAAGCTGTGGCTGGGGCTGGCCGTGATCCTGCTCGCCGGATGCTCGGTGGCACTGGCCGGCATGATCGGCTTCATCGGCCTGATCGTACCCCACATGGCCCGCGCCCTGTTCGGGGTCGACCACCGCTGGCTGATGCCGGCCAGTGCCCTCCTCGGCGCCTGCCTGTTGCTGATCGCCGACGTGGCATCACGCCTGCTGATGCCGCCACAGGAAATTCCGGTAGGGGTCATGACCGCGCTGATCGGCACTCCCTTCTTCATTTATCTGGCACGCAGGCAGGCGACATGAATCCGCACCACCCTCGCCCCCGTTTGCCACGGGCCGCCCTCGCCCCATTCCGCAGCCGCATGCCGGGTGTCATGATAACGTTGCTCATGGCGTTCGTGCTGCTGTTCAGCATGGGCCTGTCATTGCGCCTGGGCAGCTTCCCGACCTCCATCGGTGACGTGGCCCGAGCCCTGCTGACGCCCGACAACAGCGACGTCGCCTTCATCATCCGGGAGCTGCGCCTGCCACGCATCGTGCTGGCGGTGCTGGTCGGCGCCGCCCTGGCGGTCGCCGGCGCCATCCTTCAGGGGCTGGTACGCAATCCCCTGGCTTCTCCCGATGTCATCGGCATCACCAGCGGAGCCGCCATGATGGCCGTGCTCTTCCTGGCCTTCCTGCGCGAGCTGGTGAGCATTCAATGGCTGCCGACGGCGGCGCTGCTGGGCGCACTGCTGTCGGCGGGCCTGATCTTCCTGCTGACCTGGAAGCGCGGTATCACGCCCACCGGAATGGTGCTGGTGGGTATCGGGCTGTCGGCCGGCATGGGAGCCATCACGACCCTGACCATCGTGGTGAGCGACGATGCTGCGGCCATGACGGCCTATGTCTGGTTGACCGGGAGCCTCTATGCGGCCCGCTGGCAGGACGTACTCGACCTGTTGCCCTGGCTGCTGGTGGGCATTCCACTGGGGCTGGCGCGGACCCGCCACCTGGCGGTCATGGCCCTCGGCGATTCGGTGGCCACGGGGCTGGGGGTGGCCATCCAGCCGAGCCGCCTGATCCTGATGGCCAGCAGCGTGATGCTGGCGGGCGCGGCAGTGGCCTTTGCCGGCGGCATCAGCTTCGTCGGTCTGATCGCGCCGCACATCGCCGCACGGCTGGTGGGACGACAACTGTCGCGCTGGCTGCCGACGACGGCCATCAGCGGTGCCCTGCTCGTCCTCTACGCCGACCTGGTGGGACGGGTGGCCTTTCTTCCCGAAGACCTGCCCGCGGGCATCTTCATTTCGGCCATCGGCGCGCCCTTTTTCATCTACCTGCTGTATCGCGCACGGCGACGCGGCACATGACGGTCGCCGGCTCCGACGCTTCGCCAACGACCCGAGTTTTGTTTAGCGTGCCATGGCCAACCAATCGCTCCCGAGAGATTCCGCAATGTCCTTCCCGCAAACCTCGCCACGCCTTCAGGGCGCGCATCTGCAGGCCGGATACGACACCCGGCGGGTGCTGGATGATGTCAGCCTCGATGTCGAGGCTGGACGCCTGACCATGCTGCTGGGCCCCAACGGCAGTGGCAAGTCGACCCTGCTGAAGACCCTTGCCCGAACCCTGAGGCCGACGGGCGGACGTGTCGTCCTGGATGGGCAGGACATCCAGCGTCGGCCGACCCGTGCAGTGGCACGGCGCCTCGGCATCCTGCCCCAGGGGCCGGATGCGCCGGAAGGCCTGACCGTGCGGCAGCTGGTCGCCATGGGCCGCTTTCCCCACCAGCATTTCCTCAAGCCCCAAGCCCGCGAGGATGCGCTTGCCATCGACGAGGCAATGGCACTGGCGGACGTGGACCAGTTCGCGGCACGCCCCGTGGAATCCCTGTCCGGCGGGCAACGCCAACGCTGCTGGATCGCCATGGTGCTGGCTCAGCAGACCGAGCTCATTCTGCTCGACGAGCCCACCACCTTTCTCGACCTCAAGGTCCAGGTGGATCTGCTCGACCTGCTCGCCGAACTCGCTCACGTACATGGCCGCACCCTGCTGGTGGTGATGCATGACCTCAATCTGGCAGCGGCCTATGCCGATACCCTGGTGATGATGCGCGACGGGCGGATTCACTACCAGGGCACCCCCGAAGAGGTCTTTACGGCCGACACCCTGAAGGCGGTCTTCGACCTGGAGGCCAGGGTCATGAGCGTTCCCGGGGCCGCTCATCCGGTATGCATCCCCGCCACGGGGCGCGAACATGCCGGCACGCTGGGGGAGGTCGCGCCATGAACCGACGTTTCTGCGCCGAGGAAAGCCGGGCCATCGACGACCCGCTGGTGGGTAGCGGTACCCATCCCGCACGCAACCTGTTGCTCAGTTGGCCGCGTCCCAAATGGCAGCGCAACCTGCGCCACGCCAGCGATATGCCCGCTCCCCTCCTGGAGGCCCTGCATGCCTTGCCCGACGAAGGACGACGCGTCAATCTGATCCACCGACGCGAGCAGTCCGCACGGCTGCACCGCGTCTTCCTGATGCCCGAGCGCCAGGCATTCGACATCCCCCGCGAAGCACTCGGCGACTTCATCGCGGCACTGCGGCGCGGCGATGACCTGGCCGCCTGGCAGCCGGCAACGGTAGAGCGCTCACTGCTGCTGTGCTGCACCCACGGCAAGAAGGACAAGTGTTGCGCCAGATTCGGCTTTAGCACCTACAAGGCCCTGGCGGAGGCGGTACGCCAGCACGATCTGCCCTTCGAGGTCTGGGAGAGCACCCATCTGGGCGGCTGCCGGCTGGCAGCCAGCGCCCTGCTGCTGCCGCAACTGCGCAAGTATGGGCGCATCGGCGATGACGACATCCTGCCGTTGCTGGCAAGCGAGGCGCGCGACCGCCCCTACCTGCCCTGCTATCGCGGCGACGCCCGGCTCACGCCGCAACACCAGTGCGCCCAGGTCGCCGCCCTGGAATGGTTGGCGGCGCGAGGCCTGGAGGCAGACGTCAGGATCGAGGATGGCGGCGCGGCGAACGACGAGACGGACCACGACCTTGTGGTCGAATGGCACACCGAGCGTCAGGCGGGAAAGCTGACCATTCGCTGTCAGGCGCAGGAACTGCTGCGTTACGACACCTGTGCCGACCTGCCGAACGGCCCTTCACCGAGCCGGGTATGGCGCGCCACCGAGGTCCGCGAGGCCGCAACGCCCCCGGCTTGAGCGGGGCTCAGGTCGCCGTCGTCGTCAGCGACCCCGTGCCATTGCGCGTCGGTTCGAGAATTTCCCGAGCCATGTCGCGGCCGGCCTCGGTGAGCACCAGGCTCTGGCCGCGGCATTCCACCAGGCCCTGCTCGCGGCTGCGCGCGACGACCCGGTTGGCCTTGGCGTTGTCCCACAGCAGGTGTTCGCGCAGCGCCTGGGTGACGTTTTCCGCCCACTGTTCCGGGCCGTCCTCGTGGTTGTAGAGGTGCACCGCCAGGGTGCGGATCTCGTTGACGCGTCGCTGTCCGCGACGCCGCAGTACCTGGGCGACCATGCCGTAGCGCGGCCCGAGCAGGAAGGCCAGCAGCAGGAAAACCCCGGTCATCACCGCCATCATGCCGCCGATCGAGACATTCCAGAACACCGCCAGCCAGTAGCCCGAGATGCTGGAGGCGATGGACACCAGCGAGCCATGGATGAACATCATCCACAGGCGGTCGGTGAGCAGATAGCCCGTGGCCGGCGGCACGATGACGAAGGCGACGAACAGCACCGCCCCCACGGCATCGAAGGCCGCCACCGCGGTGCCGCTGGTCAGCAGCAGGAGCACATAGAACAGCAGGCCCGGTGCCATCCCCAGGGCCTTGGCCAGCGCCTCGTCGAAGGTGGCGATCTTGAGCTCCTTGTAGAAGAGCGTCACGAAGGCGCCATTGATCAGCGTCATCGCGCCCATCCACACCAGCGCCTGGGGGACGCGATAGTCGCCGAGGGTCAGGGTATCCAGCCACACGAAGCCGATCTCGCCGAGCAGCACCGTGTGGGTGTCGATATGCACATCCCGGGCATAGAGGTTGATCAGCAGCACCCCGGCGGAGAACAGCACCGGAAACACCAGGCCGATGGCGGCATCCTTCTTGACCCGCCGGGTGCTGACCAGCAGTTCGGTGAGAAAGACCGTCAGCAAGCCCGTGAGGGCCGCGCCGATGATCTGCACGGGGCCACTCTGCTGATGGGTGATCAGCCAGACGATGACGATGCCGAAGACGATGGAGTGGCCGATGGCGTCGGACAGCATGCTGACGCCGCGCAGCACCAGGAAGGTGCCCACCAGGGTCGAGGCGATGCCGACCAGGGCCCCGACCAGCATGATCATCAGGGCGGCATTGTCGAACAGTGCAGCCTGCATCAGCTTTCCCCCCTGCCCAGCGAGTCGAGGATGCGCTCGGCTTCGTCCCGCCCGCGCGGCGTCAGCACCCAGTGCTTGGCACCGCGCGGCTCCTCCGGCGGAGCCGAACGCCATTCGACCAGGCCGCGCTTCAGCAACTGGCGCAAGGCCGCCCGCGTGCGATGGCCATGATAGGTATCCAGCATGCCCTGTTCGGAGCGGAAGGTCGGGTCATCATGATGCAGGGCGAGCCGGTAGAGGGTGGTCAGCACCTGTTGATAGCGCAGCCGACGACGCCCCTGCCAGAGGCGAATGCCCTCCCAGACGAAGCCACGCCCGGGCGCCAGCAGCAACGACACCAGCACCACGCTGGAGACACTCAGGATGATCAGCGGGCCCGTGGCCAGGCCACGCGACAGCGCACTCAGCAAGGCGCCGAACACGCCCCCGGCGACGCCGATGACGGCGGCCAGGATCACCATGCTTTCCAGCCGGTGGCTCCACTGGCGTGCCGCCACTGCCGGGGCGATGATCATCGCTGCCATCAGCACCACGCCGACCATCTGCAACCCGACCACCACCGCCAGGGCAATCATCACCGTGAGCAGGACTTCGAGCCACATCACCGGCATGCCCAGCGAAGCGGCGAACTGCGGGTCGAAGGAGACCAGCTTGAACTCCTTCCAGAACGCACCCACCAGCGCCAGCGCCACCAGGGTGACGCCGCCCATGATCCACAGGTCGCTGCGCAGGGTCGCCGCCGCCTGCCCGAAGAGAAAGGCATCCAGTCCGCCCTGGGCGGCATTGTTCTGGTTCTGGATGTGCGTCAGCAGCACCACGCCCAGGGCGAAGGAGGTACTCAGGGCGATGCCCAGGGCCGCGTCGGTCTTGAGGCGACTGTTGCGCGTCAACATCAGCATGACCAGCGCCGCCAGCGCCCCGGTGGTCAGTGCGCCCAGCAGCAGGAAGCTCATCTCGCGCGCACCGGCGATGATAAAGCCGATGCACACCCCGGGCAGCGCGGCATGCGACATGGTATCGCCGAGCAGGCTCTGCTTGCGCAATACCGCAAAGCTGCCCAGCACGCCGCTGATCAGGCCCAGCAAGGCGGCGCCGATGACAACATTCTGGATGGTGTGGTCGGTTATCAGTTCGAGCGGCGACATCACGCCCCCGCCGTCTTGTCATCGGTGGTGCCGGGCTGCATCAGGGCCGTTTCATCGAGCAGGGCGATCTGGCCGCCGTAGGCGCTGCGCAGGTTGTCGGCGGTATACACGTCCTCGACGCGGCCCTGGGCGATGACGCGCACATTGAGGATCATCAACCAGTCGAAATAGCTGCGCACCGTCTGCAGGTCATGGTGGACGACGATCACCGTCTTGCCGTCATCCCGCAGGCGCCGCAGGATGTCCACGATGGCGCGCTCGGTGGTGGCATCGACACCGGCCATGGGCTCGTCGAGAAAGTAGACATCGGCCTTCTGCACCAGGGCCCGGGCCAGGAAGACACGCTGCTGCTGCCCCCCGGAGAGCTGGCTGATCTGACGATCGGCGAAGGCCTGCATGCCGACCATTTCCAGGGCCTGCATGGCCTCGCGCCGCTCGCCACGCCCCGGGCGCCTGATCCAGCCGAGCCGACCATAGAGGCCCATGGTCACCACATCCAGGGCAGTGGTCGGAAAATCCCAGTCGACGCTGGAGCGCTGGGGCACATAGCCGACCCGCCGCCGATGCCGCCGATAGGTCCGGCCGAACAGGGTCACATGACCGGCGACCGTCGGCACCAGGCCGAGCACGCTCTTGATCAGGGTACTCTTGCCGGCGCCATTGGGGCCGACGATCGCTGCCATCACGCCGGGCGGCACGTCGAAGTCGATGTCCCAGAGCACCGGCTTGCTGTGGTAGCTGACGGTCAGGTCCTCGACGTGCAGGGCAAGATCCGGTTCATGGAGCGGCGTGGTCATGATCGAGGCGGCCTCTCGGTTGAGTCGTGGGAATGACGCATGGCGGTGAAGCTCCGGGCGGGCATCAGGAGGAAGGAATCTCCCAGCGTGCCGCCCAGTCATCCAGGACCCGGGGCAGTGCCGGCGCCTTGCCGCCCAGCGACTCGACGATATGCTGTGTATTGCGGTACAGCATGCCGATATAGGTGCCGTCGGCGGTGCCCGTCTCGCCCATGGCATCCGAGTAGAGCTGGCTGCCGATCGACACCTCGTGCCCCTTTTGCCGGGCCGCTTCGATCACCGCCTGCACGGTACGCGGACTGATGGTGCTCTCGACGAAGACCGCCGGCACCCCGCGCTCGACCACCACCTCGGCCATCTTGCGGATGTCGGCCACGCCGGTCTCGGTCGAGGTGCTGAGACCCTGGATGCCGGCCACCTCGATGCCATAGGCGCGGCCATAATAATTGAAGGCATCATGGGCGGTCACCAGGATACGCTGCTGCTCGGGAATGCTGGCGATACTCTCCTGCACCCACTGATGCAAGCCCTCGAGCTGGGCGACATAGGCCTCGGCATTGTCCTGAAAGCGCGTCTCGCAGGCCGGGCGTTGCTGGCTGAGCGCGTCCGCCACGGTCGGCACGATACGCGACCAGAGGGAGACATCCATCCACAGGTGCGGGTCGAGGCCGTATTCATCCTGGGTGGTGATGAGCTCATCGACATCGGTCGAGGCGGGCGCCACGCCAATGGTCGGTCGGGTCTCGGCCAGGCGCTCCAGCACATCACCGAGCTGCCCCTCCAGCGAGTAACCCGAGTAGAAGATCATCTCGCCCGCCTGAAAGGTCGCAACGTCACGCGCACTGGCCTGATAGAGGTGCGGGTCGACACCGGGGCCCATGAGGGTGGTGACCGTGACGCACTCGCCCCCCACCTGCTGCACGATATCACCTACCATGCCGGTGGTGGCCACGGCATTGATCGGTTCCGGCGACGCCTCCTGTGCCTGGGCGGGGGCCGCCAGGCATGCCGCTGCCATCAGGGTCGCCCCTGCCATCCATCGTGCTGTCATCCTGTCCTCCGAGCGTATCGCGCCAGCTGAAGCGTGCATGTATAGCATTCGCCCTCTCCCCGAGTAAAAGCGCCATCTTCCATCAAGGTGATAAACCCGGTCGATGACAGCACTGCATGCTCCGTCGGGAACTCATGACCTTTTTCGGGGCCCAAGGCATTGCCGATATCAACCATGATATCAAGGATCAAGGAGAGACCCGCATGACACGACCCAATACGCTATCCCCTGCCCTGCGCCCGGCTCTGCTGGGTGCCGGCCTGCTGTTCACGGCGACGCTCTCGGCCACGGCCATGGCAGCGCCGCAGGGGCTGTACTCCACCGACGAGCTGCTGGATGCCGACGTCTACGCCAAGTCGGACGACAGCCGGTCCATCGGCGAGGTCGAGGACGTGCTGCTGAATGACGAGATGCGCATCCATGCCCTGGTGGTCGATACCGGCAACCTGCTCGACATGGGCGAGAAGCAATACGTGGTCGGCGTCGATGACTTCACCGTCGAGACGCGCAACGGCGACAATCTGGACGCCATCCAGTACCGCGTCCATCTCGACATGGACGCCGAGGCCGTCAGCCAGCAGCCGGAATACACCGACAACTGGTGGAGCAACGCCCGCGAGAACCTCCAGCAGGCGTGGCAGGATACCAAACAAGGCGCCAGCAGCGCCTGGGAAACCACGCAATCCACGGCCAGCAGCCTGCTCGACAAGGCCGGTGGAGCCCTGGAATCGTTCGGCGAGCAGACCCAGGAGGCCGCCGGTGATGCCGCGGATGCCACCGGAGAAGCCGCCGACTCGGCCAGCGAGTCCACGCAACAGGCGGCCGATGCCAGCGGTGAGGCGGCCGAGTCGGCCGGCGACGTCACTCAGGACAGCGCGGAAGACGCCACTCAGTAACCCCGCCACCTTTACCACTTCTACCACTTCGAGCTGACGGCATTCCGGGCCCGGCCATGACTGGCCGGGCCCGTTCATTGCCGCCGGCCGCCCGGTCAGCGGCGGATGCGACGCATCCCGGTGAGTATCGGCGCGCCGCTGTCGGGATCATGCAGCAGGTTGCAGTCCACGCCATACAGCTCGCGCACCAGATCGCGTGTCACCACCTCGCCGGGCGGCCCCGTGGCGATGATGCGGCCGTCACGCATGGCCACCAGATGGTCGGCGTAGCGGCAGGCAATCGGCAGGTCGTGAAGCACCATGGCCAGGGTCCGGCCCTGCTCGGCCAGTTCGCGGACCAGCTCGAAGACCTCCAGCTGGTGCCCCAGATCGAGCGCCGAGGTGGGTTCGTCGAGCAGCAGCAGTGAGGTCTGCTGGGCGATGATCATGGCGATCCAGGCGCGCTGCCGCTGACCGCCGGACAGCGACTCCAGGGGTCGCTCGGCCAGTGCATGCAGATCCGCGGCCGCCAGGGCCTCATCGACGATACGCCGATCCTCCGCCGACCATTGCTGCAGCCAGCTCTGGTGAGGCTGACGGCCGAAGCCGATCAGTTCGGCGACGGTCAGCCCCTCCGGCGCCCTCGCTTCCTGGGGCAGGAGCGCCAGTCGCCGGGCCAGCTCGCGCGCCGGCAACCGCACGATCGCGCTGCCATCGAGCAGCACCTGCCCGCCCTGCGGCGCATGCAGCCGCGCCAGTCCGGCCAGCAGGGTCGACTTGCCGCAACCATTGGGGCCGACGATGGCCGTGACCCGCCCGGCCGGCAGTTGCAGGTTCAGGTCGACCACCACCGGCTTGCGGTCGTGGGCCAGGGTCAGGTCCCGGGCTTCGAGACAGGAAGCAACGCCATTCATCTCAGGCAACTCCATGACGGCGTGGGCGAATCAGGATCCACAACAACCAGGGACCGCCCACGACGGCGGTGACAATACCCACTGGAATCTCCAGTGGTGCGAGCATCAGGCGCCCGGCCAGATCGGCGAGCACCATGATCAGGGCACCGGCCAGCGCCGAGGCCAGCACCGGCACCCGGCGTGGCGAGGCGAGATGGCGCGCCAGCTCCGGGCCGACGAGGCCGACCATGCCCACCGGCCCGGCCACGGCCACCGCGAGCGCCGTCAACACCACCGAGGTGCTCAGCACCTGCACTCGCCTGAGCCCCAGCCGCGTGCCCAGGCTGCGCGCCACGGACTCGGAAAACCCCATCAGGCGCAGCGAACGGCTCAGGGCCAGCGCGACCGGCACCCCCAGTGCCAGGCCCACAACCAGCAGCCTGACGGCGCCCTCGGGCCGCGCGCTCAACGACCCCACCGTCCAGGGATAGGCGGCGTTGGCGACATCGATGGCCACGCGCGCCAGCAGCAGATTGGTGATGGCACCGAAGACCGCCCCCACGCCGATGCCGGCGACGATGAAACGATAGCCTTGGGTGCCGCCGCCCAATGCCAGGCCGAAGGTCAGCACGGTGGCGGTAGTCGCCCCGGCCAGCGCCATGGCCGGCGGCGCCATGCCCACGCCGAGCCCCACCACCGAGGCCACGGCGAAGGCCGTGGCGCCATTGTCGATGCCGATGATCCCCGGTGTGGCCAGTCGATTGGCCGCCAGGGTCTGCATCAGGCAGCCCGCCAGGGCAAAGGCGGCACCGGTCGCCAGGGCGGCGCCCAGTCGAGGCAGGCGCAGCGCGGCCACCAGAAAGTTGGCCAGGCCTTCGCCCTGCCCCTGCAGGACGGCCAGCACCGCCAGGGGCGACAGATGGCGTTCCCCCAGACACAGATACGTCAGGCTGGCCACCAGCAGGGCGGCCAGCAGCAACACATTGGCCGCCAGGGTGCGCCGGTCGAGCAGAACGCTGACATGGCCCCGGGCCAGGCGATGGGTGCCGGCCGGGGCCGGCACCGGGGCAACGGAGGCCGCCCGATGGCGCGGCGAGGACGAGGACAGGACCGACAGACTCATGGGGTTCCTATAACGTCGGCAGGCGACGACGCCTGACCACGGCCACCAGCACCGGCGCGCCACACAGTGCCGTCAACACGCCCAGCGGCAATTCCGACGGCGCCACCACCAGACGCGAGATGATATCGGCGCTCAATATCATCAGCGGGCCGATCAGCAAGCACAACCACAGGCTGCGGCGTATGTCCGGCCCGGCCAGCGCCCGCGCGGCGAACGGCACCACCAGCCCGACGAAGGCAATGGGACCGGCAATGGCCGTGGCGCCGCCGACCAGCAGGGCGACGACCAGGATCGCCAGCAACCGCACGCGCCCGGGGTGATGGCCGAGCCCGGCGGCCATGCGCTCGCCGAGTGCCAGCGCCGCCATGGGGCGCGCAATCAGCAGGGTGATGGCGGTGGCCAGCATGAAGCTCGGCAGCACGGCCAGCAGGTCGTCGATACCCCGCCCCGACAGGCTGCCGACCACCCAGAAACGGATCTCGTCGGCGGCGCGCTGGTCGAACAGCAGCAACAGGGTCGTGAGTGCCGAGAGCAACCCGGAAAAGGCGGCCCCGGCCAGCACCAGGCGCACCGGGTCCTGCCCCAGGCCGCGCACGCGCGCCACGCCAAGTACGCACAGGCATCCCAGCAGGGCACCCAGCTGGGCGACCCCAATGCGCAGCGTCGCCGCCGAGGCGCCCAGCAACAGGGCGACAGCCACGGCGAAGGCGCTGCCGGCGCTGACACCCAGCAGCCCCGGCTCGGCCAGCGGATTGCGCGAGAGGGTCTGCAGCAGGGCCCCGGCGACCCCGAGTGCCATGCCCACGGCCAGCCCGACCAGGGTCCGCGAGCCACGCAGGGTGGTGACCACGAAGCGCGCCTCCGCATCGCCCTGCCCCAGCACGACCGCCAGGGCACGCCCGGGACCGACGTCGCCGGCACCCCACAGCAGGCTGGCGAAACAGGTCAACAGCAGCAAGCCGGCCAGGGCAAGGGCCTGGCCGGCCAGGGGTCGTGGCATGGCGCCGGTGATCATTCGCTGTCGGGCAACAGGGCGGCCTCGATATCATCCAGCACGGCCCGAGCCGCCAGCGGCCCGGACGCGCTGGTCCACAGCTGGCCGTTCACGGCAAACACCCGGTCACGCTCGACGACATCGAGGCGGGCAAAGGCCGGTGACTGCCGGGCGGTATCCAGGGCTTGTCGCCCCTCGTCGTTGAGGGTGGCCAGGAACAGCAGATCCTGGTCGACCTGCTCGAGATTCTCGAGACTCAGCGGGTCACTGTGCGGGCGGCCGTCCTTGACCAGCCCCGAGTCGGTGACGTTCAGCCCCACCGCCTCGAGCATCCCGGTGGAAAACAGCTCGCTCGACATGACCAGCGGCCCCTGGGGCATCCAGCGCACCAGGCTGGCCGTGGTGTCGCTCGCTTGCAGTTCGGCCTCGAGCGCCTCGGCCCGCGTCTGGACATCCTCGAGGGCCGCCTCGACGGCCGCGGTGCGTCCCAGCGCCTTGCCGTACAGACGCGCCTGGGCCTTCCAGCCATCCGGCGAGAAGCCGTTGTTCTCCGGGACCACCGTGGGGGCCAGCCGCGAGATCAGCTGGTACTGCTCGTCGCTCAGATAGGGCGAGGCCAGGATCAGGTCAGGATCCTGGGTGGCGATGGCCTCGAGGTTGAACTCGCGACTGGTACCGACCATGGCGATGTCCGGCACCCGGTCACTCAGATACTCGGCCACGCCGTCGCCGCCCCGCGTGGCGACGGCCGCCAGCGGTGTCACCCCGGCCGCCAGGGCGGCATCCAGAGCGCCCTCGTAGAGGGTCACCACGCGCTCCGGCTGGCCCTCGATCTCGATCTCGCCATGGGCCGTCTCCAGGCTTCGCGCCTGGGCCGAGGCGGGCGCCATGGCCAGCGCGGCAACGCTCAGGCCCAGCGTCAGGCCGGCCAGCAGGCGTCCCTGGCGGGGCGCGGTGAATGGCAGTAATGACATGGTTAACTCCTTGGAGGGTGGAAGCATAAATGCGTCTTGAAGGCGCTGGCATGCCGGATTCCTGCAAGGCGCCATTGCGACGGACCGGCATGCCCCGCCCTGCTTCAGAAATCGACGCTCAGACCGAGCCAGGCGCGGCGACCGTCTTCCACATAGCCGTACTCTTCGGCGGTGACGGACTCGTCGAAGAGGTTGTAGATGCCGAAATTGAGGGTGGCGTTTTCCGTCATGTCGTAGCCGATGCCGGTGTCGACGAAGGTGTAGGACGGTGCCACCAGGGTCCCGCGCGAGGGGCCGGTCGTCGGCTGGGTTTCTTCACCGCGATAGGTCAGACGCGTCCACTGGCTCAGCCGGTCGCTGGCCTGCCAGTCCAGGGTGGCCGAGACCTCGTGCTCAGGCAGCTGCGTCAAGGGTTCGCCCGCGTATTCGCCACTCTTCTGCTCGGAATCGGTGTAGGTATAGCTGGCCGTCAGCTCCAGGCTGTCGGCGAGCGGCGCCGACAGCGACAGCTCGGCGCCACGCGTTACCGCCTCGTCGATGTTCTCGCGGGTATTGGTGTTGAGGTCGCCGTTCTCGTCGCGATCGTATTGCGTCACGGGCGGGCAGCGCACCTCGGAGCGGCACGGCAGTCGGGTGATCTTGTCCTGGAAGTCGTTG
This sequence comes from Halomonas sabkhae, assembly GCF_030409265.1. Classification (NCBI taxonomy): domain Bacteria; kingdom Pseudomonadati; phylum Pseudomonadota; class Gammaproteobacteria; order Oceanospirillales; family Halomonadaceae; genus Halomonas; species Halomonas sabkhae. Next base: position 101,356 of record NZ_JAUFPM010000017.1, on the reverse strand, counting down.
TGGAACAGGGTGATACCGCCGCTCAGGCCACTTTCCCCGCTGTACAGCAACGCCAGTTCCTTGTTGAGCGAGGTTTCCGGTTCGAGGTCCGGATTGCCGTAGGTCGTGCCGCCACGGCTGATGGCGCCCCAGTCGGCGGTGATATCGCGCAGGCTGGGCGAGCGGAAACCGGTCGAGACACCGCCCTTCAGGGTCCAGCTCGGGGTCATGTTCCAGACGCTGTACAGCCGTGGACTCAGGTGGCTGCCGTAATTCTCGTCGTCATCCAGGCGCAACCCGCCGGTCAGCGACCAGTCGCGGGTCACCATCCACTCGTCCTCGGCGAAGAGTGCCCACTGGGAGCTCTCGATCTGTGAGCGATCCGAGATCTGGTTGGAGGTCGCGTCTTCCAGCTCCTCCTTCTCGTAATTGGCTCCGAGGGTCAGGATATGCGCCCCCAGGGGCATCACCAGCGAGGTCTTGGCGGTGGTATTGGCGATTTCCATGTCACGGCTCTCGTTCTCCGTGACCTCGCGCTGCACCTGGGTATCGGTGGTGCCGATGCCCCAGCGACCTTCGTGCGACACCGCCACATGCTCCCGGGTGTGCTCGCTGTAGGTATCCTCGCAACCGCCGCGACACCCGTCGCTGGCTACACTGCGCCCGACATGCCCTTCGCGGGTCTGCTCGGTGGCACCGGCTTCCACGGCCAGGTCGTGGTCGGCATTGGGCGTAAACGTCAGACGGCCGGTCAGGCTGCGCAGCGTCTTGTCCTCGTAGCCGTTGACGATGTCGTCCTCTTCCCGCGTCTTGGCACGGCCATAGACCTGAAGCCCGACCAGGTCCTTGACCAGGGGGCCGTTGAGGTAAAAGTTACCCTGGTAGCTGTCACCGGACTGGCTGTCCTGCTGCACGATGCTGTCGAGCTGGACACTGCCGCTCCAGTCCTGCGCGACCTTGCGGGTGATCACGTTGATCACCCCGCCGATGGCATCCGAGCCATACAGGGTCGACATCGGGCCGCGTACCACCTCGATACGCTCGATGGCCTGCAACGGCGGCAGCCAGTCCTGCTCGAACCCGGCGCTGCCGTTGGGACGCGACTCGCGCGAGCTCACCAGCTGACCATCGACCAGGATCAGGGTGTATGAGGCCGGCATGCCGCGCATGCTGATGTCATGACCGTTGTCACCACTGCCGCCGCCGGTGATGATGACCCCCGGCACATCACGCAAGGCATCCGTGACATTGCTGTAATGGCGCTTTTCCAGCTCTTCACGCGGCAGCACGCTGATGGATGCCGGCGCATTCTTGACCTGCTGCTCATGGCCGGCGGCCGTGACCACGACATCATCGAGTTGCTGCTCCTGTGCCTCCTGAGCCATGGCGCCGGAGGCGCTAAAGGCCGACACGGCGGTGACGAGCAGGGTGCGGGCGAAGGGATGGGGCATGCTCTTTGTCTCCTGATGATCCTGACTCGAAGGGCAAAGGAAACACTGCTTAAATGCCTGCGCATGCAAATCGATGCGTTGCCCGGTGCTCGAAAGCTCGCCTAACGACTTGTTATGTCTCGCTTTCTGCGCTCCGTGCGCCTTTCGCTTCACTATGCTCGGCAATTTATTCAGCGTTTCTCAATCTGTAATGCGAATTTTTATCGTTTAGATTGTTTCAAATTCGTTCGCCCCTGTCGTCATACATCCCGTTGCATGATTCGCAACAGCGAAGGATAATGATTTTCATCATCGGCCGTCAGCGTATGACACGGCCTCATCTCCCGGATTCGAGAATTCCCCGATGTCTGACCTCGACGAGTTGCGTGCCTTTGCCGACGTCATGGCCTCCGGCAGCCTGACCACCAGTGCCCGCCGGCTCGGCACCTCAAAGTCCACGCTCAGTCGGCGGCTGCATCAACTGGAAGAGCAGCTGGGCCAGCCCCTGATGCGCCGCCAGTCCAACCGCCTGCTGCCCACCGAGGCCGGCCGCGTCTTTCACGACTACTGCCTGCGGATTCTCGCCCTGGCGGATCAGGGGCATCAGGCGCTCGAGGAGCTACGCGAGGACATCAGCGGCGAGCTGACCCTGGAGGTCCACGACGCCCTGGGACGCGGCTGGGTGGCCAACGCCATCGAAACCTTCATGCAGCGCTACCCCGGGGTAAGGGTCAACCTGATGGTTCGCGAGCGCCTGCCCGAGGTCATCTCCCCGCAGACGGTGGTGATCTGGTTCGGTGAAACGGGGGATGTGGGACTGCGTCAGGAGACGCTGGCACTGCTGTCCTGCGGCCTGTACGCACATCCCGACTATCTGGCCCAACACGGCCATCCCGAGCATCCCCGCGAGCTGGAGCGTTACGACTGGGTCGATCTGCTCGGCGAGGCCGAGCAGGGCCTGGTGCTGCGCCACCCATACCTGGGCCAGGTCGACATTCGTTCGCCGGGCTCGCGGCTGCGCGTCAACCGCCTCGTCCTGCAGTCCGATGCCATTGCCCGCGGTCAGGGACTGGGGGTGCTGCCCAACTGGATGGCCGAGCGCCGCAATGCCGCCCACCCGGGCCAGCTGGAACGCAGCCTGGCAAGCTGGCAGGTCTCGCCGACGCCGGTCAGCCTGCTCTATCCGCATGGCCATCAACCACGCAAGATCTCGGCCCTGCTCGACTTCCTGCGCAGTGCCCGCCCGGCCGAATGGCAGGAGGATGTGGCACGACAGGCCAGCTAGGAAACCCTGCCTCCCCCATGTTCAAGGCATCGAGCACCCGCTCGGATGCCGAGGGGCGCATGAATTGCTATCATGAGTCGCCTAACCAATGAGGCAAGAGACCATGGGCCTTCGTGAAATCGCCCTGGGCGGGATCCTGCTCTCGCCCATGCTGCTTTACGTGCTGATCGGGCTGGCCGGTGCGCTGGTGATACGCGCCGTGCTGCATCGCCTGGTGGGGGCTCGCCAGTTGTGGTTCGAGGCCTGGTTCGACACTGCCCTGTTCGTCATCTGCACGGCCGCCGCCGCATTGCCGGCCGCCACGGGACTCCTCTGATCATGATGCGCACCCTTATCCGCAGTCTCATCACCCTGGGCATCGTGGCCGTGGCCATCGCCGCCGGCCTGTGGCTCTGGCACTACTATCTGTTCACGCCCTGGACGCGAGATGGCCGGGTACGTGCCGAGGTGGTGACCATCGCCGCGGATGTCTCGGGACGTGTGGTGGCCCTGCCGATCGCCGACAATCAGCAGGTTGCCAAGGGCGAGACCCTGTTCCGCATCGACGACACGCGCTATCGGACCGCCCTGAAACAAGCGCAGGCAGTCGTCGAACAGCGCCAGGCCGAACTGGAACTGAGCCGGCATGAAGCGTCTCGCCGCAATCGCCTGAGTCGTCAGGCGATCAGTGCGGAGAGCCAGGAGACGGCCCGCATCAACAGCCAGGTCGCCACCGCCCGGCTCAAGCAGGCCCGTAGCAGTCTGGAGAGCGCCCGCACCGACCTCGAGCGCACCACGGTCGAGGCACCGGTCGCCGGCCAGGTGCTCAACCTCCAGCTCGCCGAAGGCAACCATGTCAACGCCGGCAATCCGGTCATGGCGCTGGTCAAGGCCGACTCCTTCTATGTCACCGGCTATTTCGAGGAAACCAAGACGCCTTCCATCCAGACCGGAGATCCGGCGCGGGTCATCCTGATGAGCGGCGATACCGAGCTGCGCGGTCATGTGGCAAGCATCGGCGGCGGCATAGCCGACCGCAACGCCTCGACCAACGAACAGTTGCTGCCTCAGGTGGAACCGACCTTCAGCTGGGTGCGCCTGGCCCAGCGCATTCCGGTGCGCATCGCACTCGATGAGGTTCCCGAGGGCATCACCCTGAGCGCCGGCATGACGGCCACGGTGCGCATCACCGACGACGCGGAGTAAGGTCGATGTCACCCTGGCTGCAAGCCTATCTGACCCCCGGCAGTCAGGCCGTGAAGTTTGCCGTCAAGGCGACCCTGGCCATGCTGCTGGCGCTTTATGTGGCCTTGTGGTGTGACCTGGAACGGCCCTACTGGGCATTGATCTCGGCGGCCTTCCTGCAGATCCGTCCGATGAGCGGCATGGTCGTCGAAAAGGGCTTGAGCCAGATCGCCGGCACCCTGGTCGGCTGCGCCGCCGGCATGCTCATCATGGGGCTCTTCGTTCAGGCGCCGATCCCGGCGCTGGCGGTGCTGACGCTATGGATCATGCTGTGCACCTACGGCAGCTCCCTGCTGCGCAACAATGGCTCCTACGGCTGCATCATGGGTGCCGTCACCGCCATGTTGATCGTGGTGATCGGCGCTCAACAGCCGGATGGCCTCTTCGGCATCGCCGTGGCCCGCCTCTCCGAGCTGGCGCTGGGGGCCATCTGTGCCACCCTGGTCAGTTCCCTGCTGTGGCCGATCAAGGTGCGCGACCATCTGGGGCAACAGGCCGATGAGGTGGTCAACCAGGCCTTTCATCACGCCAGCCTGCGCCTCGCCGACACCAGCGACGTGGAAACGCTGCAGTCCACCCTGACGGCCAGCCTGGAGCCCCTGACCCAGCTCGAGACCGATAGCCAGGCGGCTCGCTATGAAGGCCCCGAAGGACCGGGCCGCATTCGCGCCAGCCATGTGCTGACACGCCACAGCCTGCGCCTGATGGCCAGCCTGCATGCCCTTCAGCAGCTACTCCACCACCACGGCGAGCGCCTCGATCCCGCCATTCACCGGCTGGCCGACGAGATCGCCGACGGCTTTCGCCTCGCCGCCGAATCCAGTGGTGTCGACCAGGCTCAGGAACGCCTGCAGGAACTCCGCCGGCGGGTTCTCGACTGCCCCGACCAGGAAGCATCGCCGCTGCAGCTGCGTGTGCTCATCGGCCTGCGCGAGACCCTGGGCCACGCGCTGATCATGCTCGATGCCCGGGACAGCCTGTCACTGCCCGCCGGCAAACGCTTGCGCGGCGCGGCCCTCGCCTGGCATCGCGATCATCTGGCGGCCGGCTTGAATGCCCTGCGTGCCGGCCTGATCTTCGCCACTCTGGCCAGCCTGTGGATCGCCACGACCTGGGACAACGGCCAGGTGGCCATGCTGCTCGGCACCCTGTTCTCGGCCTTCTTTGCCAGCCGTGACAACCCGGTGATGATCTGCATGATGTTCGCCAAGGGCATGCTGGCCGCCATCCCCAGCGCCTTTGTGTTCGGGCATGTGTTGCTGGCCCAGGCCAATGGCTTCGTGATGCTCGCCATGATCTTCTTGCCGCCGCTGTTTCTGGGCCTGCTGGGTGCCGCCAACCCACGCCTGATGGGCTACTGCCTGGCCTTCACCATCGGCAACATCCTGCTGACCATGCCCGGCAATGGCATGGATTTCTCTTTCGACAGTTTCATCAACCGCGCCATCGCCGTCATGGTGGGCCTGGCCACCGTGGTCGGCGGTTTTCGACTGCTGCCCGGCTTCGCCTCGGGCCTGCGCAAGCGCCGCCTGGTCAAGGCCATTGCCCATGACCTGCAACGACTGCCGCAGCGTCCGATTCATGAAGCGGAAACGCGCTTCATCGGCAGCATGGCCGACCGCCTGCTGCAACTGGCACGGCACGACGACGTGCTGCCGGAAGACCAGCGCCACCTGTTCAGCCTGGGACTCACCGGCCTGGATATCGGCTATGCCTGTCTCCAGCTCCGCCGACGCCTGGATGACCTGACGGACCCGGCCGTGCATCGCGCCCAACGCCATTTTTTCGCGGCGCTGGCCCGGGCCTACCAGGATAGCGCCAGCGGGCATGCCTCCAGCGAGGTGCGCCCCGCCGGTGAGGCCCTGATCGCGACACTGGCTCATCAGCCCTCACTGGACGAGCGCCACCGCGCCCTGCTGGCAGGTCTGGTGGAACGCCTCGACCTGTCGCTGCAGCGCCAGTCGGAGCGGGCCGGGGCGTCCCGGCTGGCGGCTGAGACTCGGACCGGGGCGGCCTGAGGCAGCCCTGTCGCGCGGGTCGCATCTCGCGTTCATCTTTATCTGGAGGACACCATGTACGCTCAACTCTTTGCCGTCATGGCACCGGTGCTCGCCGGTGCCGGCCTCGGCTTCACCTGGGTTCGGCTGGGCCATGACTACCCGGTGGCCTTCGTCACTCGGCTGGTCTTCAATATCGGCACCCCCGCTCTGGTACTCGCCTCCCTGGCCGGGGCCGAGATCGATGCCAGCAGTTTCGGTCGCACCATGCTGGCTGCCGCCCTGGTCATCATCTGCATGGCGGGCGCCGCCTTCCCGCTGGCGCGCCTGCTGGACAAGGACTGGCGGGTCATGCTGTCGCCGGCCATGTACCCCAACACCGGCAACATGGGCCTGCCGGTGGTGCTCTATGCCTTCGGCGAGGCCGGCTTTGCCTTCGGTATCACCGTCATGGTGACGGTGTCACTGTTCCAGTTCACCCTGGGCACCATGTTGGCCAGTCGCGGCAACCCCTTGAAATCCCTGGCCAAGACGCCGACGGTCTATGCCATCCTCATCGCCCTGGCGCTGTTGCTGACCGATACCGAGTTGCCGCTCTGGCTGGCCAACAGTGTCGACCTGATCTCCGGGCTGACCGTGCCCTTGATGCTGATCACCCTGGGCGTTTCGCTGGCCAGCATCCGGGTCAACAACCTGCGCTCGGGCATCGGGTTCAGCCTGCTGCGCATTCCGCTCGCGGCGTCGATCGCCTGGGGGATCGGCAGCCTGCTGGCCCTGCCGCCCATGGCGCTGAGCATTCTGGTGCTGCAGATGAGCATGCCGGTCGCCGTCTTCAACTACCTGTTTGCCCAGAAAGCCAGGCGCGAGCCCGAGTACGTGGCCAGCCTGGTGTTCTGCTCGACGCTGCTGTCGCTGATCTATCTGCCCATCATGCTGGCCATCCTCATGTAACCCGGCTGCCATACGGTCAACGCTTTGTCCCCCTATACTGGGCCAGTACCCGGCGCTTTTGTGGAGGACGCATGCGTGCATTGACGATCCGGTCGCTGACCGGCCTGCTGCTCTCGGTCGGCCTGAACGCCCAGGCCGACACCACCATCGAGACCCGGGCCTTGACGCTCTGCCTGACGCAGGTCGCCTCGGGTCTGGAGCAGCCCTGGAGCCTGGCTCCCCTGCCCGACGGTCGCTTTCTGGTCAGCGAACGTTCGGGACAGCTGAAACTGGTGAGCGCCGACGGCGACGCGACCCCCGTTTCCGGGGTGCCGGAGGTGTCGACACGCGGCCAGGGTGGCTTGCTGGATATCGCCCTGCACCCCGGGTTCGGCAGCGACGAGACTGACGCTGGCGCACATGACTGGGTCTACTTCACCTGGAGTCGGCCCGGCGACACCGGCAGCGCCACCAGCCTCTCCCGAGCCCGACTCGAGCAGGCGCGCCTGGTCGACCTGGAGCATCTCTTCACCCAGAACCGTTTCTCCGCGGCAGGCCGCCACTATGGCTCACGCCTGGCCTGGCTGGATGATGGCACCCTGCTGATGAGCATCGGCGATCGTGGCATGGACCCCGAACGCGCCCAGGACGGCAGCGATCACGCCGGCAGCTTCCTGCGCCTCACCGCCGAGGGCGAGCCTGCCGCGGACAACCCTTTCGTCGATGACGACAGCATCGCGGACGCGATCTTCACCCTGGGCAATCGCAATCCCCAGGGCCTGGTGGTAGCCGAGGACGGTACGGCCTGGTCAACGGAGCACGGTCCACGCACCGGCGATGAGTTCAACCGTCTGACCGCCGGCGAGAACTACGGCTGGCCCACCGTCAGCCTGGGCCGGGACTACGCCACCAATCAACCGATCGGCCTGGACAGCGCTCCAGGGATGCAGGATCCACTGCATGTCTTCGAGGGGCGCTTCGCGCCTTCCGGTCTGGCCCAGGTGACCTCCGCTGCCTTCGGGGCCTGGCAGGGCGATTTCCTGGCCGGTGGACTGAGCAGCGAGCGCCTGGTGCGGCTTACGCTCAAGGCCCGCGACGAGGTGGCGCGAGAAGTCGTCCTGGACGGGGAAATCGGTCGCATTCGGGACGTCCGACAGGCGGACGATGGGGCCATCTACTTGCTGAATGACAGTCCCACCGGTAGCCTTTTCCGTTTGTTGCCGCTGAATCCCGGGCAGCAAGCGACCGCTTCATGCGCCGCAACCGGACCCAAAACAAAAACTAACTAGCTGATAAAAAAGGGAATTATAAAAAGTAAAACAATATAACACTCAGGCACGAGAGCCATGCAGCGCCAACATCAGCCTCCTTTCATTCATCAGGCTTTCTCGTCTCTCGGGATCGAGGGAGAAAAGCCACCAAGGACACATCCATGAGTGACAACCGAAACGTCAAGATTCGGGTCCGTAACCTCAGCAAGGTCTTCGGCAATCAGCCAAAGAAAGGGCTCGAGCTACGCGACCAGGGCCTCAAGCGCCCGGAAATTCTCGACAAGAGCGGCCAGACCCTGGGGCTGTCCAACATCGATTTTGATGTTCACGAGGGTGAACTTCTGGTCATCATGGGCCTCTCCGGTTCGGGCAAGTCGACCCTCATCCGCTGCCTGAACCGCCTGATCGAGCCAACCGAGGGTGAAATCGTCATCGACGGCGAGAATATCCCCAGCCTCAAGGAGAAGGAGCTGCTGGAATGCCGGCGTCGCCACTTCTCCATGGTGTTCCAGAACTTCGCCCTCTTCCCCAACCGCACCGTGCGTCAGAACGCCGAATTCGGCCTCGAGGTGCGCGGTGTCGCGCCTGACGAGCGCCGTGATGCGGCGCAGAAGTCCCTCACCCAGGTCGGCCTGGAGGGTTGGGAGGATGCCTATCCCAATCAGCTGTCCGGGGGCATGCAGCAGCGTGTCGGCCTGGCTCGCGCTCTGGCCAACGATGCCACGGTGCTGCTGATGGACGAGGCCTTCTCGGCCCTCGACCCGCTCATCCGTGGCGACATGCAGCAGGAGCTGCTGGCGCTGCAGCATCGCATGCAGAAGACCACCGTCTTCATCACCCACGATCTCGACGAGGCACTGACCATCGGCGATCGCATCGTGCTGCTCAAGGATGGCGAGGTGGTGCAGATCGGCACCCCCGAGGAGATCCTGACCAAGCCGGCGGACGACTATGTACGGCGCTTCATCGAGGGGGTCGACAAGTCGCGGATCCTGACCGCCGAGAGTGCCATGCGCAGGGTGCGCTCCACGGCTCGCCACACGGATGGGCCACGCACGGCCCTGCGCAAGATGCGCGAACACAGCATCGACTCGATCTATATTCTCGACCAGGAGCGCCGCCTGATCGGCCTCGTCGATGCCGACAGCGCCAGCCAGGCCCATGAGCAGGGCAAGGACAAGGTGACGGATGTGATGACGCAGGACTTCCGCACCGTGAAGCGGGAAGAGCCCCTTCACAACCTCTTCGCCATGTTCCACGACAACCATTTCCCCATCGCCGTGGTGGACGATGACCAGGTGCTGCAGGGCGTTGTGGTCAAGGGCGCCGTCCTGGATGAACTCGCTCAGGCAGGAGAACAATAATGGCTATCGATATTCCACGTATCCCGCTAGGCGACTGGATCGAAGGCGGCCTGAACTGGCTGACCAGTGAGTATTCCGTGGTGACCCGCGGTATTTCGCGTGTCACCCAGACCGGGATCGACGGCCTCAACGATGCCCTGATGTGGCTCCCCGACTGGTCGCTGCTGGCCATCATCACGGCCCTCTGCTGGTGGGTGGCCAATACCCGGCTGGCCATCGGAGCCGCCATCGGCATGGCGCTGATCTGGAACCTGGGCCTCTGGGACCCGATGATCGAGACCCTGACGCTGGTCGTCATCGCGACCCTGGTCGCGGTGGTCATCGCCCTGCCGGTGGGCATCGCCGCGGCGCTGTCCGAGCGACTCTACCGCGCGATCATGCCGGTGCTGGACTTCATGCAGACCATGCCGGCCTTCGTCTACCTGATTCCGGCCATTCCGTTCTTCGGTATCGGCTCGGTCTCGGCGATCTTCGCCACGGTGATCTTCTCCATGCCGCCGGCCATTCGCTTCACGACCCTGGGCATTCGCCAGGTGCCGGTGGAGCTGATCGAAGCCGCCGATGCCTATGGCGCGACCCGTGGCCAGAAGCTGGTCAAGGTGCAGTTGCCGATGTCGTTGCCAACGGTCATGGCCGGCATCAACCAGACCATCATGCTGGCCCTCTCCATGGTCGTCATCGCCGCGATGATCGGCGCCGATGGCCTGGGCAGCGAAGTCTGGCGCGCCATCCAGCGCCTGCGTCCGGGCGACGGTTTCGAGGCCGGTATCGCAGTGGTGATCCTGGCGATGATCCTGGACCGCGTCACCCAGTCGCTGCGCAAGACCCGCAAATAACCGGGCCAGGCGTCTACCCGGCGTGGCTCAGCGTCGGGCCGATGCCCGGAACCAGGGGAGGCAAGCTGCGTGCCTCCCCTTTTTGTGTCAGGCGGCACTGCAGCCGGGACGAGTCGCGAATGTGCCGGGTACGACGCATTAAGAAGTTCAATACATAAAACGCTTCATCAAGAATTATTTATTGAAAGGCCCTGAAAATCGCCCAAATCGCGACATGAATGTGCTGTCAGCGCCGGATGGTGTCGCCACGCGCAGACGCGCCGGGTTCGAATGATGTAAGCTCCCTGTTCGCTGGATGCCGATGGATGAAGAAAAGCCGTTGAAAAGACGCAGATTCTCAACCATCGTCAAACTGGCGGATGTGTCGTGTAATCGTGGACGACGACGCAAGAAGGACTGACATCACCGAGCAGAGCCGGATGTCACTGAATGGATCGGTAGGGAGTCTTCATCGAGTGTGATCGGATGACGCTGCTCTTCTTCGATAACGGTGTGTGCGGAGTCTCTCGGATGCTGAGAGGTGAACGCCACCTTTGGCGAAGCGTCAGCCGTGCGTGGACAGCACGATTGACGCTTCTCCTCTAACGCGAATCGACGTCAACAAGGAGAAGTCCCGTGACGAACGACGATAAAGCCAAAGAGGCCAATGCGGGGTCCGAAGGCATTCCTGCCCCGGATGGGCCCGCAAACCTGATTGATACCGATTACGTCATTGGTCAGGACAACATCACCGGCCGCAAATTCGGGGTGGACATGGACCTGCACGGCAAGGTCTTTACCATCTCCTCACTGGTGGTGCTGTTCTTCGTGATCGCCACCCTGGCCATGCAGAACCAGATTGAACCGTTGTTCAATGCGATTTTCAGCTTCCTGACCGGCAACCTGAGCTGGTTCTTCCTGCTGGCGGCCAATATCTTCGTGATACTGGCTGTGGCGCTGATCTTCACGCCCATGGGCAAGGTACGCATTGGCGGCGCTCATGCCACACCGGACTTCAGCTATGCCGGCTGGTTCGCCATGCTGTTTGCTGCCGGCATGGGCATCGGTCTGATGTTCTATGGCGTCTCCGAGCCCATGACCCACTTCGACACGGCGCTGGGTGGTACCTCGACGGAAAACGGTGTTCGCACTGACTGGGCACCGCTGGGTGCTGCCGCCGGGGATGAGCAAGGTGCCATTACGCTGGGCATGGCCGCGACCATCTTCCACTGGGGCCTGCACCCCTGGGCGATCTACGCGGTCGTGGCACTGGCCCTGGCCCTGTTCTCGTTCAACAAGGGTCTGCCGCTGACCATGCGGTCAGTCTTCTACCCGATTCTGGGTGAGCGCGTCTGGGGATGGCCGGGCCACCTGATCGATATCCTGGCGGTCTTCGCTACCCTCTTCGGTCTCTCGACCTCCCTGGGTATAGGTGCTTCACAGGCCTCTGCCGGTCTCGGCTATCTGTTCGGGGTGCCCGAAACCGACACCACCATGGTGCTGTTGATCCTGGGCATCACGGTCGTGGCCCTGGGCTCGGTGGTGCTGGGTGTCGACAAGGGCGTACAGCGCCTGTCGCAGCTCAACATGACGCTGGCTTTCCTGCTGCTGATCTTCGTGATTGCCGTCGGTCCGACCCTGGCGATTGCCACCGGCTTCTTCGACAACCTGATGGCCTATGTGGTCAACCTGCCGGCGCTGTCCATGCCGTTCGGTCGTGAGGATGCCAACTTCAGCCAAGGCTGGACTGCCTTCTACTGGGCCTGGTGGATTTCCTGGTCTCCGTTCGTCGGCATGTTCATCGCCCGGGTCAGCCGTGGCCGCAGCGTGCGCGAGTTCCTGATTGCCGTGCTGCTGGTACCCTCGGTCGTGTCCGTGCTGTGGATGACCGCCTTCGGCGGCACCGCCATCGATCAGTACATCACTGACGGCTTCGAAGGCGTCAAGGACGCCGCGCTGGAAGTCCAGCTGTTCACCATGCTGGGACAGCTGCCGCTGACCAGTATCACGTCCTTCGTGGGTATCGTGCTGGTCATGGTGTTCTTCATCACCTCCTCGGACTCCGGTTCGCTGGTGATCGACTCCATCACAGCCGGCGGCAAGGTCGATGCCCCGACCTCGCAGCGCATCTTCTGGTGCCTCATCGAGGGGGCCATCGCCATTGCCCTGCTGCTGGGTGGCGGCCTCACGGCACTGCAGACCGCGGTCATCACCACGGGTCTGCCGTTCACGCTGGTGCTGCTGGTGGCCTGCTTTGCCATCGTCAAGGGCTTGATGAGCGAGCCCAAGAGTGTCTGAAGCGCGGCCCTGACTCACGAGCAAGACGCGTGAAAGACGACGACGCCCCGCCCCGTGCGGGGCGTCGTCGTTGGTGCAGGCAAAAATGACGCGGCCTGACCCGCAGGCCCTCACGAAAACGCCGCCCCCGGAGATTCCGGTGGGCGGCGTTGCGGGTTCAGCGCTGCCGGTCTGGGTCGATGGCGGGCTTACTCGGCGAAGGGGTTGCGCAGCACGATGGTCTCGTTGCGGTCCGGGCCGGTCGAAATGATATCGATGGGCGTGCCCACCTGCTCCTCGAGGAAGCGGATATAGGCGCGCGCATTGGTCGGCAGCTCATCGAGGCCCTTGATGCCGATGGTCGACTCATTCCAGCCCGGCAGGTCCTCGTAGACCGGCTCGATGGCTTCATAGCCTTCCGAATCGACCGGCGCATCCAGCACCTCGCCGTCCTTGCTGCGGTAGCCGACACAGACCCGGATGTTTTCGAGGCCATCCAGCACATCCAGCTTGGTCAGACACAGGCCGGAAACCGAGTTGATCTGCACGGCATGGCGCAGGGCCACGGCATCGAACCAGCCACAGCGGCGTGCCCGGCCGGTCGTGGCACCGAATTCGTGGCCCTTCTCGGCCAGGTGGCGACCGTATTCGTCGAACAGCTCGGTGGGGAAAGGCCCGGAGCCGACACGCGTCGTGTAGGCCTTGGTAATCCCCAGCACATAATCGAGATACAGGGGGCCGACCCCTGAACCGGTTGCCGTGCCGCCGGCGGTGGTGTTGGAACTGGTGACGAACGGATAGGTGCCGTGGTCGATGTCCAGCAACGAGCCCTGAGCACCCTCGAAGAGGATGTTCTCGCCGGCCTTGCGTACCTCATGGACCAGGCTGACGGTATCGCAGACCATGTCGCGCAGCTCGTCGGCCATGCGCATGGCCTCGTCGAGCACTTCCTGGAAGTCGACCGCCGGCTCGCCGTGATACTTGGTCAGCACGAAGTTGTGATAGTCCAGGACCTCGCCCAGCTTGGACGCAAAGCGCTCACGGTGCAGGATATCGCCCAGACGCAGGCCGCGACGCGCCACCTTGTCTTCGTAGGCGGGCCCGATACCACGCCCGGTGGTACCGATCTTGGCCACGCCACGGGCCTTCTCGCGCGCCTGATCGAGACGCACGTGATACGGCAGGATCAGCGGGCAGGCCGGCGACAGGCGCAGCCGCTCGCGTACCGGCACGCCCTTGTCTTCCAGCTCGCGAATCTCCTCGATCAGGGCTTCCGGGGACAACACCACGCCGTTACCGATCACGCACGTCTTGTCGTCGCGCAGAATGCCCGAGGGAATGAGGTGGAGTACCGTCTTCTCGCCATCGATGACCAGGGTATGACCGGCGTTGTGCCCGCCCTGGAAGCGGACCACGGCATCGGCGGACTCGGTCAGCAGGTCCACCACCTTGCCCTTGCCTTCATCACCCCACTGGGTGCCCAGTACGACTACGTTCTTGCCCATAGTGTCTCGTCTCTCGTTGCTGCCGCCGGCGATCGGCCGGAATCGAATATTAGGCTTCACCCGGCCTCAGGACGGGTCCTCGGAGGCCGGCAGGTCGGTCACCCGCCAACCCTCGGCCTGCCGCACCAGCTGACGCTGACATTGATGCTGCTCGGGGCCGGTGCGCTGTCCCGGCAGGGCCTGAACCACGCGCTCGCCCTGCTCGCGCAGTTGTCTGACGGCATCGGCCAGGCCATCGCCCTCGGCAGGCGCCCAGATGCCGCCCTCCCGGCGTGAACTCGGTGCCAGACCGGCCAGCAGCTTGAGCTCCAGCGAAAAACCGGTCGCGGGACGCGCACGACCGAAGGCACGCCCGGTGTCATCATAGCGGCCGCCCTTGGCCAGTGCCTGGCCATAGCCGGGCACAAAGGCCGAGAACATCATGCCGGTGTGGTACTGGTAGCCCCTCAGCTCGGCCAGATCGAAATAGAACTCGACCTCCGGATGCTGAGCCGCCACGCCCTGATAAAGCGCGCGCAGCTGGTCGAGGGCGGCGCCCACCGCCTGGGGCGCCTCGGCGAACACCTCGCGGGCTTCATCGAGCACTTCCGGTCCGCCATGCAGGGTCACCAGTGAGCGCAGCATCTCGGCCAGCAGCGGATCGCTGACGCTGTCCTCGACACAGCTGGCCAGCTCACCCGGGGATTTCAGCTCGAGTGCCTTGAAGACGGCTCGCTCCTGGTCGGCGGACAGCTCGGCGGCTTCCACCAGGCTACGATAGATGCCGATATGCCCCAAGGCCAGATGCACTTCCCGGGCTCCCGCCACGGTGAGGCTGGTCAGGGCCAGGCGCAGGACCTCCAGATCGGCTTCCAGGCCGGCATGACCGAAGAGTTCCAGACCGACCTGGACCGGGCTGCGGCCGGCCTGATACTGGTCCGGCTTGGCGCGCAGCACATTGGCGCAGTAGCAGAGCCTGACCGGCCCCTGGCGCTTGAGCGAGTGGGCATCCATGCGCGCCACCTGCGGCGTGACATCCGCACTGGCGCCCATCATGCGCCCCGTCATCTGGTCGGTGAGCTTGAAGGTCTGGAGCTCCAGCTCGGTGCCCGTGCCGGTCAGCAGGGAGTCGAGAAATTCGACGGGCGGGGGCATTACCTGGTCATAGCCCCAGCCGTAGTAGAGATCGAGCAGCGCCCGACGCACCTCTTCCATTCGACTGGCTTGAGGCGGCAGCACTTCGTCCATGCCGTCGGGCAAGAGCCAGCGGTCAGCGATGGTCATGTCGTTCTTTCCTGCAAGACAGTGGTTGGCCTGCGCGAGCCTCACATGCCGGGCATGGCAGGATGCCCGCAAAGCTCGCCGGGAGTGGAGAGCCCACAAAAAAACCGGGCCACGCCCGGTTATCCAATACTATCACGTTTGCCGTCGGGATGAACCCACAGCGCCGATGCCGTCACGGCAACGGCGCTGTATCGGGTTACCGGGCACAGCGGCAAGACCCGACTCAGTCGTCGGTAGCCGTCGGGCTCTTGAGGTACTGGAAGAAGTCGCTGGAAGGATCCAGCACCATCATGTCGCCGTCACCCTTGAAGCTGTCCCGATAGGCCCCGAGGCTGCGCCAGAAGGAGAAGAACTCCTCGTCCTTGCCGTAGGCCTGGGAGAAGATCTCTGCCGCTTCGGCATCGCCTTCACCGCGCAGGGTTTCCGCGCGAGCCCTGGCCTGGGCCAGCAGCACTTCACGACGACGGTCGGCATTGGCGCGGATGCGCTCGGCCTCTTCCTGACCCTGGGCACGCCATTCACGTGCCTGACGCTCACGTTCGGAACGCATCCGTTCATAGACCGCCGACGACACATCCTCCGGCAGATCGATACGCTTGACGCGGATATCCAGGATGGCGACACCCAGTTCATCACGCATCAACTCGTCGAGTTCCTGCGTCGGGCCGGTCATCAGTTCATCGCGTTGCTCGGAGATGATCTGTGACAGATTGAGTCGACCGAACTCGTTACGCAGGCTCTCGTCGACACGCGGCTGAATCAGGCGTACCGCCTGCATTTCATCACCGGCCGTCGCCTGATAGTACTGCGTCGGGTTGACCACCTGCCATTGCACGTAGGAGTCGACGATCACCGCTTTCTGCTCGAGCGTGAGATAACGGCTGGGATCGGTATCCAGCGTCCTGACGCGCGTTTCGAATTTGCGAACCGTCTGGGTGATGGGCACCTTGAAGTGCAGTCCGGGTTCGATGCCCTCTTCCACGATTTCGCCAAAACGCAACTTGACCGCGCGTTCGGTTTCATCGACCACGTAAAGACTGCCACTGGCCAGCCAGGCAGCCGCCGCCAGTCCGCCGACGATAAGCAGGGAACGATTATTGATCATTTCAGCGACCCTCCCTGAGCGCGCCGTTGTTGTTGCCGGAACGGCCGGTGCTGGATGAGGACTCGGAATTCTGCAGACGCTGCAGTAACTGAGGATCGACCTGCGAATCAGCCGACTGGCCGCTGGCACTGCTGCTCGTTCTGCTGTTGAGCTTGTCCATCGGCAATACCATCAGCGGGCTCTGCTCGGCGACATCCACCATGACTTTCGAGGTTCCGCTGTAGACCTCGGACAAGGTGTCCAGATAGAGACGTTCGCGCATGATATCCGGGGACTTCTCATATTGCGTCAGTAGCGCATTGAAGCGGTTGGCCTGGCCTTGCGCTTCGGCGACGACGGACTCGCGATAACCCTGCCCCTGCTCGATGAGGCGTTGCGCCTGACCCTGGGCTTCGGGAATCACGGCATTGGCATAGGCCATGGCCTGGTTGATGGTGCGCTGGCGGTCTTCGCGAGCGCGGATGACATCATCGAAGGCATCCTGAACGGCATCGGGTGGCGAGGTCGACTCGACGTTCAGGGTCTGCAGCATGATGCCGGTACCATAGCTGTCCAGATAGGACTGCAGGCGGCTGCTGACCGAGCTGCCGAGGATGGCACGTCCCGAGGTCAGGATGTCGATCATGTCGGTACCGCCCACCACATGGCGCAGCGCCGAATCCAGTGCATTCTCGAGACTGAGCTCGGGGTTGCGGACGTTGAGCACATAGCCACGCGGGTCGGCGACCTGATACTGCGCCGAGATTTCCACCGAGACGATGTTTTCGTCCTGGGTCAGCATCGATTGCGTCTGGCTGATCGAACGCACCCGCGTCACATTGACCATGCGCACGTCATCGATCAGTGGCGGATGCCACTGCAGGCCCGGCGTCACGGTTTCCTGATACTTGCCGAAACGCAGCACCACGCCACGTTCCGACTCGTCGACCAGATAAAAGCCGGAAGCGGCCCAGATGGCCAGTGCCACGATCAGCAGCAGACCGGGCAGGGCAAAGGTGTTGCGCGGCTTGCCGCCGCCACCGGACCCGGAACCACCGCCATTGCCGCCGCGTTTGCCACGACCTCCCAGCATGTTGTTGAGCTTGTTCTGAAATTTCTTCAGTGCCTCGTCGAGGTCCGGAGGGCCTTGATTGCCGCCCCCCTTGCCACCGTCGCCACTGCCGTTGCCACCACGGCGGCCACCACCACTCCAGGGGTCGTGCTGGTTGCCGCCACCAGGCTCATTCCAGGCCATACGTCGTCTCCAATATACGTTGCATGCCGCCGCGTTCGGACTTCGCGGCGTGCATCGTTGCGCTCCTTATGGCATCAACCGGGTCGGCTTGGCAACACCGGTCCATGCGCGAAGGCGACTCACTACTCCCAAACCGGGCCTTCTTGCAGCTCGCGCGGCAGGTAATCATCGGCTCGCTCACCGAGACGCGCCATCAGTTGCATGAAATCGCGCCTCGGCAGTCGAACCTCGAGCAGCGTATGTCCTTGCTCGTCGAAGCGTTCCTCGCGGACGGCGTTCAGCTCGTGCAGGCCGGCGCGAAGCTTGCCCTGGGCCGGCGCCAGGGTCATGTCGAAATCGATGATGTCATCGGCCAGGCACTCCGTGAGCGCCTGCTCGAAGAGCTCCAGGCCGCGACCATCCTGAGCCGACAACCAGACCGTGTCGGGCTTGCCGTCGACATTGCGCTCGATGCGCGGCGCACTGTCGAAGAGGTCGACCTTGTTCATCACCTTGAGCGTCGGCACCTCCAGGGCACCGATGTCATCGAGCACCTCGTTGACCTGACTCACGTTGAGTTCGTGATCCGGGTCGGCGGCATCGATGACGTGCACCAGCAGGCTGGCTTCGGCGGCTTCCTGGAGCGTCGCCTGGAAGGCCTCGACCAGCTTGTGCGGCAGGTGACGAATGAAGCCCACCGTGTCGGCCAGCACCACCGGCCCCACGTCCTCCACTTCGAGACGTCGCAGGGTCGGGTCGAGGGTAGCGAACAGCTGGTCTGCCGCATAGACCCGGGATTGCGTCACGGCGTTGAACAGCGTTGACTTGCCGGCATTGGTGTAGCCGACCAGGGAAATGCTCGGGATCTCGGCCCGCGAACGCGCCCGACGATTCTGACCCCGCTGACTGCGCACCTTGTCCAGGCGCTTGTGTATCGCCTTGATGCGGCCACGCAGCAGACGACGGTCGGTCTCGAGCTGGGTTTCACCCGGGCCGCGCAGCCCGATGCCGCCCTTCTGGCGTTCCAGGTGCGTCCAGCCACGTACCAGTCGCGTGGACATGTACTCCAGCTGGGCGAGCTCCACCTGCAACTTGCCTTCGTGAGTCCGCGCACGCTGCGCAAAGATGTCGAGAATCAGCCCCGTGCGATCCAGCACACGGCACTTCAGCGACTGCTCGACATTGCGTTCCTGGGAGGGGCTGAGCGCGTGATTGAAGATCACCAGTTGTGCCTTGTGCACTTCCAGCGCCTCACGCACTTCCTCCAGCTTGCCCGACCCGATGAAGGAGCGGGGATCGGGCCGACCTCGGCTACCCGTCAGCAGCGTGGCCGGTTCCGCGCCGGCCGAGCGCACGAGCTCGAGGAATTCACCGGAATCCTCGCGCTCGCTTTCGTCCTGAAAATCCACATGGACGAGAACCGCCGTTTCACCG
Organism: Halomonas sabkhae; assembly: GCF_030409265.1. Taxonomy (NCBI): domain Bacteria; kingdom Pseudomonadati; phylum Pseudomonadota; class Gammaproteobacteria; order Oceanospirillales; family Halomonadaceae; genus Halomonas; species Halomonas sabkhae. The sequence goes on along the minus strand of NZ_JAUFPM010000017.1, from coordinate 82,264 downwards.
GCGTCGGGACGTTCAAAAAACAATCAGTACCTCACGCATCGCTTTCCGGCTGCCCGGCGACATCACTGGCCGGCAGACGAACGTTGCGCGACGGTACGACCGTGGAGATGGCATGCTTGTAGACCATCTGACTGACCGTGTTGCGCAGCAGGATGACGAACTGGTCGAAGGACTCGATCTGGCCCTGCAGCTTGATGCCATTGACCAGAAAGATCGACACCGGAATGCGCTCCTTGCGCAGGACGTTCAGGTATGGATCTTGAAGGGACTGTCCTTTGGACATGTGGCTCTCCCTAGGTTATCTCTTATGGGGTTAATAGTATTATTGGGTGCTCACCGCCGTTTTCAAGGTGGCACTCTTCGCCCGGTATCGCCCGTCCAACCGGCCTCGTGAAACGCTCATCTTACGCTAACTGCTGAATTCACGCACCAATTTCAAGACACGATCGCGCGGTTCACCGCTCAGAATGTCGACCCAATTCAGTTCCGGCCAGCTTCGCATCCAGGTCAACTGGCGCTTGGCCAGCTGTCGCGTGGCCACCATGCCGCGACGCCTCAGCGTCTCGACATCGCCCTGGCCGTCGAGATACTCCCATGCCTGGCGGTATCCCACACTCTTCATCGCCGGCAGCCGCGAATGCAGATCCGGCCTGGCCTTAAGGGCCGCGACCTCCTCGATGAAGCCCGCCTCGAGCATGGCATCGAAGCGGGTCGCGATACGCGCATGCAGAACACCTCGATCGGCAGGCGCGAGTCCTATCGACAACACACGCCACGGGAAGGTTTCAGGCTGCTGGGCATCCCAGTGTTCCGTCAACGAGTGGCCACTGATGCGGTAGACCTCCAGCGCCCGTGTCAGCCGCTGCGGGTCATTGGGGTGGATGCGCCGCGCCGCCCGCGGATCGATGTCGGCGAGCTCCGCGTGCAGGGCGGCGAGACCCCGCTGCTCGACCTCGCGATCCAGCTGGGCGCGAACCTCGGCATCCCCGGAAGGCAGGTTCGGCTCACCGACCCAGAGCCGCTGGTAATACATCATGGTGCCGCCGACCAGCAGCGGCACCCGGCCGGCCTCGGTGATGCGCTGCATCTCGCGGCGCGCATCCTCGCGGAAGCCGGCCGCCGAGTAGGGATCGGCCGGGTCACGGATGTCGATCAGACGATGGGGCGCCCTGGCCAGTTCCTCGGCCGACGGCTTGGCGCTGCCGATATCCATGCCGCGATAGACCATCGCCGAGTCGACGCTGATCAGCTCGCAGCCCAGTTGCTCGTGCAGCGCAATGGCCATCTCGGTCTTGCCGACGGCGGTCGGGCCCATGAGGAAGATGGCCGGGGGGCGGGAATCGGGTGCGGTCGGGGTCGTCATCGGTTCAGGATTCGTCTGCGGGGAAAGGCGGATGGACCTTGCATGGCGTCACTGGCCACGCATGAAGAGGCGATCCAGCTGCTTCATGCTCATTTCGGTCCAGGTCGGGCGCCCATGATTGCACTGACCGCTGCGCTCGGTGCGCTCCATGTCGCGCAACAGGGCGTTCATCTCGGCGGTGGTCAGCTGGCGATTGGCACGCACACTGCCATGGCAGGCCATGGTCGACAGCAGTTCATTGATGTGCGCCTCGAGGCGATCGGAGCGTCCGTAGCGCTCGAGGTCCCCCAGCATGTCGCGGACCAGCGGCTCGACATCGGCATCCACCAGCAGGGTCGGCACCTGGCGTACCAGCAGGGTTTCCGGCCCGGCCACATCGAGTTCCACCCCCAGGCGCGAGAAGGCCTCGCGCTCGGCTTCGGCGGTGGCCACTTCAGCGGCACTGGCGGCCATCGACACCGGCACCAGCAGGGGTTGCGCCTGCAGGCTGCCGGGATCGTTGCCGCTGCCATGCACCTGCGACTTCATGCCCTCGTAGACGATGCGTTCATGGGCGGCGTGCATGTCGACAATCACCATGCCGTTCTCGGTCTGCGCGAGAATATAGATGCCATGCAGCTGCGCCACGGCGTAACCCAGGGGCGGTGCCCGGGTAGCGTCCTCTTCCGGCATCACCGGACTGCTGACGGCGGAAGAAGTCGCGGTATCCGGCGACGCCTCGCGTTCGGCCAGGGCCACATCGGCGGCGGCGCCACCGGCACCCGGAGCAGCGGGCTGGGGGGTCAGCAGGCTCTCTTCATGCTCCGGGTGCAAGGCGCGATAGCCCTCCATGAAGGCGCGTACGCGATCCGGCGTGACCTTTTGCTGCTGGCCGTCGTCACGACCATGCAGGGCCATCGGCTGCTGTTGCCAGCGCCCGGCGGATTCCGCGACCCGCGTCTGGTCCGCTGCCTCTGGGTCTCCATCGGCCTGCTGCGCTGCGGTCGGGTCTGCCGCATCGCCCTCCGCCGCTGCCTGCTCCGAGGACTGACCGGCCCGCGCCTCGCCCAGGGCCCGATGCAGGCTCGAGAACAGGAAGTCATGCACCATGCGCCCGTCACGGAAGCGCACCTCATGCTTGGTCGGGTGCACATTGACATCGACGACGCTCGGGTCGACCTCCAGGTAGAGCACGAACACCGGGTGGCGGCCGTGGAACAGCACATCACGGTAGGCCTGACGAATGGCATGCGCCACCAGGCGGTCGCGCACCACCCGGCCGTTGACGAAGAAGTATTGCTGATCGGCCTGGGCGCGCGAATGGGTGGGCAGCCCGACCCAGCCCCAGAGCCGCAGGCCGCCGGTTTCCAGGTCCAGATGCAGGGCGTTTTCCAGAAAGCTCTTGCCCAGCAGCGACTGCAGGCGGCGCTCGTGGCCGACCAGGTCACTGCCGGCATTCAGCTGATGAATGCTCTTCTGGTTATGGCGCAACACCCAGCCAAGATCGAGGCGCGACAGGGCCTGACGACGGAACGCCTCCTCGACATGGCCGAATTCGGTCTTTTCCGTGCGCAGGAACTTGCGCCGGGCCGGCGTGTTGAAGAACAGGTCGCGCACCGTTACCGAGGTGCCCCGCGGGTGCGGCGAGGGCGTGACGCGCGGCTCCATGCGCCGCCCCTCGACCACCACCCGCCAGCCACTGGTCGGGTCGTCGGCGACGTTGGACATCAGCTCCAGGCGCGACACCGAACTGATCGACGCCAGAGCCTCGCCGCGGAAGCCGAGGCTCGCCACGCCCTCGAGATCATTCAGCGAGGCAATCTTGCTGGTGGCATGACGCGACAGCGCCAGCGGCAGGTCGTCCTCGCTGATGCCGACACCATCGTCACGCACCCGGATCAACCGCGCCCCGCCGGACTCCAGCTCGACCTCGATACGCCGACTCCCGGCGTCGATGGCATTCTCGACCAGCTCCTTGACCACCGACGCCGGCCGCTCGACGACCTCCCCCGCGGCGATCTGGTTAGCCAGACGCGGATCGAGAACCTGGATATGCTGTCTGTCTGTCATGACCACCCCAAACTCGAAGACGCGGCTTCGCCGCGGTTAAGAGGGAAGTACGGCGCTCCGCGCCTTCAAGAAGGAAGAAGACAGCCTGGCCGATATGGCGAACCGACCCTCTCATTCCCACTTCTAGCTGCCTTCTGGACTTCCTCTTCCCTCTTCCTTCTTTTCTCTCAAGAACTCGGTATCCTCAGCACTTGCCCGACGCGGATCACGTCGCCGTTGAGCTCGTTGGCCTGGCGCAGCCGGCCGACCGGGACATCGTGGCGGGCAGCGATTTCCGAGAGCGTGTCGCCGGGCTGGATGCGGTACTCGTTGCCGCTGCCGCCGCGTCCCTGGTCGCGCTGCCAGGCGAGCAGGCTGGCCGGTGGCGGATTGCTCTGGAAATGGGCGCGCACGCCGCCGAAGATGGATTCGACCATGCGTTGCTGATAGCCACCCTGCTGCAGCTTGCGTTCTTCCTCGGGATTGGAGATGAAGCCGGTCTCGACCAGCAGCGACGGAATGTCCGGCGACTTCAACACCACGAAGCCGGCCTGCTCGACACGCGGCTTGTGCAGCTCATTGATGCGTCCCATGCGATCCAGCACCCGGCCGCCGATGGTCAGCGAGTCATTGAGCGTCGCGGTCATGGTCAGGTCGAGCAGGACGCCGCGCAGCACCTCGTCCTTGTCGTCCAGGGAGAGGCTGCCATCCACGCCGCCGACCAGATCCGAACGGTTCTCGGAGGCCGCCAGCCACTTGGCGGTTTCCGAGGTCGCGCCACTCTGCGACAGCGCAAACACGGAACTGCCATGGGGACGGGGGCTGTTGAAGGCATCGGCGTGCAGGGAGACGAAGAAGTCCGCCTTCTGTTCACGGGCAATGCGCGTGCGTTCGCGCAGACCGACATAATAATCGCCGTCGCGAATCATCACCGCCTTGAAGCCCTGTGTGCCGTTGATCAAGCGCGCCAGGCGCTTGGCCATTTCCAGCACGACATCCTTCTCGCGCGTGCCGCTGGGACCGATCGCGCCCGGGTCCTCGCCGCCATGCCCGGCGTCCACGGCAATGATGATGTCACGCTTGGGATGCGGCTGTGCCTTCTCGCGGGTCGGGGTTACCTTGCTGGGGTCACGCCCCTCGGCAACGGCCTCGGTCTGGGCGCGATCGGCGGCTATCTCCTGCTCGCGGAGTTTGGCCTCGATGGGGTCGATGGGGTCCTCGACGGCGCTTTCACCGGGATACTCCAGGTCCACCACCAGTCGATGGCCATACTGTTCATTGGGCTCGAGGCTGAAATGACGCGGCTCGATGGGGCGCGACAGCTCGAGCACCACACGCAGGTCCGTGCCATTGCGAACACCGGTGCGCACCTCGCGGATGGCGCTGTCGGACAGGTCCAGCCGGCTGACATCGGCGTTGAGTTCGCTGTCGGCGACATCGATCACCAGTCGACGCGGGTCGTCGAGGGTGAAGACATCGGCAGTTGCCGGCGACGACAGGTCGAATACCAGTCGTGAATGATCCGGCGCCGCCCACAGGCGCAGATTGTCGACGCTGGCTGCCTGGGCCCAGAGCGGCACCAGGAGCAGCAGGGGCAATACCCAGCGGGCCATGTGTCGGCGCAATACCCTTGTCCTCATGAATCCTGTTCGTCCTTACCGGCCATATCCTTGCCTCGCCCGTCATGGCGAGAGGCTGGGTCATCATTCTGCTCTGGCATTCCGGCGGCGAGGCACTCGAGCACGCGGCGACCAAGGTCCGTCCCGGCATGCAGGACGGCCACGCGCCCGGGTTCGTCCAGGTACAGCTGCACCCGGACATCCGGCTCCGGCAGCCAGCCCTGGCCGCGTTCCGGCCACTCGATCACGCACAACGCCGCCTCTCCCAGCAGATCGCGTCCACCGATGAACTCCAGCTCCTCGGGGTCACCCAGGCGGTAGAGATCAAAATGGTGCACACGTACCTCACCCAGTTCATACGGCTCGACCAGGGTGTAGGTGGGGCTCTTCACGGCGCCCTGATGACCATGGGCACGCAGAATGCCACGCGTCAGAGTCGTCTTGCCGGCGCCGAGTTCCCCTTCCAGATAGACTCTTCCCTGCCCGGCCAGGGCGCGGCCGAGCGCTTCACCGAGTGCGACCTGTCGGTCCTCGTCAGCAAGTCGCCACTGCATCGTCATTCGTCCATCGTCGGGTTGACCAGAAAACGTGCACAGGATGCCAGATCGCCGGCCAGCAAGCCACGCTCGCCGGCCTCTTGCACCGCCATGTCGGCGGCCAGCGCATGGATCATCACGCCCAGGCGTGCGGCCACCTCCAGCGACAGGCCCTGGGCCACCAGGGCGCCGAGCATGCCGGACAGAGCGTCCCCCATGCCGCCGCTGGCCATGCCCGGATTGCCGTAGGGGCAGACCGTCAGGTCCTGCGGGCCGACGACCAGGCTACCGGCGCCCTTGAGCACCACCACGCCGCCGTAGCGGGCCTGCAGGGCGCGAGCCGCGGCCGGGCGATCGGCTTCCACCTCACTGGCGGCAATGCCCAGCAGGCGGGCCGCCTCGCCGGGATGCGGGGTGAGAATCCAGTCGTCGCGACGCCGGCCATCGAAACGCTCGGCGAGCTGATTGAGCCCATCGGCATCGATCACCAGCGGCCGCCCGGCCGCCACCGCGCCCTGCCACAGCGCCTGCCCCCAGCTGTCGCGCCCCAGGCCGGGCCCGAGCACCAGCACATCGGCGTGCTGCGGCAAATCGCCCAGATCAGCCAGGCCGCGGACTCCGTGGGCCATGACTTCCGGACGGCGAATCAGGCTGGCGGCGACATGGGCCGGGTCGGTGGCCAGACTGACCTTGCCGGCCCCGAGCCGCGCACAGGCCTCGGCGGCCAGCAGGCCGGCGCCGCCCATGCCGGGGGCCCCCCCCAGAATCAGCGCATGCCCCGCCCTGCCCTTGTGAGCGTCGCGCGGCCGTGGCGGCAACAGCTTCGCAATGAGGCAGCGATCCAGGCAGAGGGCGGCCGGTGACAGGCCGGAGAGCAGCGGCTCGGCGTCCACCAGCGGTTCCAGCGTCAACACCCCCACCCGCGCCGGCCCACGACCGGTATGCAGCCCCAGCTTGTCGCCGATGAAGGTGACGGTTCGCGTGGCCCGCACGGCTTCGCCCAGTTCGGCGCCGGTATCGGCGTGCAGGCCGGAAGGAATGTCCAGCGCCAGCACCGGGCGCGCGCTGGCGTTGATGGCGGCAATCGCCTCGCGCGAGGCGCCGCGCACCTCACCCGCGAGCCCGGTCCCCAGCAACGCATCGACGATCAGCTCGCCCCCCGGCGTCATGCCAGCCTGCCAGGCAACACGCGCCACACCGGCGGCATCGGCCATCTCGGCCGCGCGCCGCGCGTCTCCCGTCAGCTCCTCGACGGGTTTCAGCAGGATGCGCTCGACTTCCAGGCCCTCGGCGGCAGCCATGGCGGCCAGCACATGGCCGTCACCGCCATTGTTGCCGCCGCCGCACAGCACACTGAGATGACGCACGCCGGGCCAGTGGCGGCGCACCTGCTGCCAGGCCGCCGCCGCGGCGCGCTGCATCAGGGCAAAGCCCTCGATCCCCGAATCGATGACACGCCGATCCAGCTCGCGCACCTGGTCGGCGCGATACAAGGCCCGCATGCCGTCCCGGGGCTGCCGATCTCCCGACGTGTCGATCTGTGGCGCCTCGGCCATTGGCTATTCCCCCGCCAGCTGATGCTTTATCATGCTGAGTGTGTCGTTTTCCGTGCCCGACGCCAAGCGTCGCGGCGCCATCCTGCGTGGTGTTTTCACAATCATGTCTCAGCCGTCTGCCAAGGACGCCACTCCCGATCTCGAGGCCCTGGCCAGCTCGATCAAGACCTGGGGGCGCGAACTGGGCTTCCAGCAGGTCGGGATCACCGACGTGGACCTCGCCGAGGATGAGGTGCGCCTGCAACGCTGGCTGGACCTCGGCTACCAGGGCGAAATGCACTTCATGGCCAAGCACGGCACCAAGCGCACCCGCCCCGAGGAGCTGGTGCCCGGCACGCTGCGCGTCATCAGCGTGCGCCTCGACTACCTGCCACCGGAGGTCGAGACCACGCGCACCCTGGCCCAGCCCGAGAAAGCCTACATCTCGCGTTATGCGCTGGGTCGCGACTACCACAAGCTGATGCGCAAGCGGCTCGGCACCCTGGCCAAGCAGATCGAGGCCGAGATCGGCCCCTTCGGCTACCGCGCCTTCGTCGACTCGGCACCGGTCATGGAACGTGCCCTGGCCCGCAAGGCCGGCATCGGCTGGGTGGGCAAGAACGCCATGATTCTCAACCCCCAGGCCGGTTCGCTGTTCTTCCTCGGCGAACTCTATACCGATCTGCCGTTACCCGTGGACCCGCCCTACGCCGGCGCGCATTGCGGCAGCTGCAGCGCCTGCCGCACGGCCTGTCCCACCGATGCCATCGTCGAGGATCGCGTGGTCGACTCGCGGCGCTGCATTTCCTACCTGACCATCGAGCTGCATGGCGCGATTCCCGAGGAGTTCCGGGCCGCCATGGGCAACCGCGTGTTCGGCTGCGACGACTGCCAGCTGGTCTGCCCCTTCACGCGCTTCACCCGGGTCAGTGACGAGCCCGACTTCGCGCCGCGTCATGACCTCGATCGGGCCGAGCTGACCCGGCTGTTCAGCTGGAGCGAGGAAGAGTTCCTCGACAAGACCGCCGGCAGCCCCATTCGCCGCATCGGCTACGAACGCTGGCTGCGCAACCTGGCGGTCGGACTGGGCAACGCGCCCTGGAGCGAGCGCGTCGAATCCGCCCTGCGGGCCCGCCTGGCCTACCCCTCCGACCTGGTGCGCGAGCATGTGCGCTGGGCGCTGGCACAGCAGCAACAGCGCCGCGCCGGCATGATCGCGGTCGAGGCCTCCTGAGACGCCCGCGTCAGAGGGTGTTTACAAAAGTCACGAGCGACGGCCAGGCCAGGCGAAATCAGCCGAAAAAGCGGAGTTTACGAGCTGGTAAATGAGCATTTTGAGGCTGATTTCAACGCCGCATGGGCGAGCGCAGTAATTTGTAAACACCCTCTCAGGAGACGTTGATCGTCTCCACACCCCCCATATAAGGGCGCAGTGCCTCGGGCACAGTGATCGAGCCGTCGGCGTTCTGATGGTTCTCCATCACGGCGATCAGGCAGCGCCCCACCGCCAGACCGGAGCCGTTCAGGGTGTGCAGCAGTTGCGGCTTCTTCTCGCCCGGATGGCGGAAGCGTGCCTGCATGCGCCGGGCCTGGTAGTCCTCGCAGTTGGAGATGGAGGAAATCTCGCGGTACGCCGCCTGGCTGGGCAGCCAGACCTCCAGGTCATAGGTCTTGGCGGCCCCGGCCCCCATGTCGCCGGTGCATAGCGTGACCACACGGTAAGGCAACGCCAGCGCCTGCAGCAGGGTCTCGGCATGACCCCGCATTTCTTCCAGGCTGTCGTAACTGGTGGAAGGGTCGACCAGTTGCACCATCTCGACCTTGTCGAACTGATGCTGGCGAATCATGCCGCGGGTATCGCGACCATGCGAGCCCGCCTCACTGCGGAAGCAGGGGGTATGCGCGGTGAGCCGTACGGGCAGCTGCTTGTGCTCGAAGATCTCGTCGCGGGCAAAGTTGGTCAGCGGGACCTCGGCGGTGGGAATCAGTCGATAGCCCCGTTCGTCTTCGAGGCGGAACAGATCCTCGCCGAACTTGGGCAACTGGCCGGTCCCGAAGAGGGAGTCGTCATTGACCATATAGGGCACGTAGCACTCTTCATAGCCATGCTCGAGGGTCTGAGTGTCGAGCATGAACTGCGTCAGGGCCCGGTGCAGCCGCGCCACACTGCCGCGCATCACCGCGAAGCGGGCCCCGGTGAGCTTGGTGGCCAGATCGAAATCCAGCTGGCCGGTCCGTGCCCCCAGGTCGACATGGTCCTGCACGTCGAAATCGAAGTGGCGCGGCGTGCCCCAGCGATGCACTTCGACGTTGTCGTCCTCGTCGTCGCCCTCGGGCACGCTCTCGTGAGGCAGATTGGGCAGCCCGCTGACCAGCTCATCCCACTCCGCCTGAACCTCGGCGAGGCGCGCCTTGGCGGCATCCAGTCGCTCGCCCAGATCGCTGACCTCGTCGAGCAACGGCTGAATGTCCTCGCCCTGAGCCTTGGCCTGGCCGATCGCCTTGGAGCGGGTGTTGCGCTCGTTCTGCAGGCGTTCGGTCTCCGACTGAAGCTCCCGGCGCCGGGATTCCAGAGCGGCCAGTTGGTCGGTATCGAGAGCGAAGCCCCGCTTGGCCAGTCGTTGGGCGACGCCGTCGGGGTCGCTGCGCAGCAGTTTGGGATCGAGCATGGAAACCTGTCCGTCGATGAGAAATAGCGGCAAACGAAAGCGCCCATTGTAGGCAAAACCCTGCCCGGGTGCCACGCCGCCGGGGCGGCCCCAGAGACCCGCCCGAGAGCGTCACTCCGCGCCCGTGATGGATGATATCCCGGGGTCGGGGTGGGCGCCGGCGTCCTGGCACGGTAAAGTAATGTGCATCGAGTGCACCCTCATTTCCCGCCCGTCTGCTGCATGCCACCCGTGAGCAGCGCAGGACGGCGCCATGACCGATACCCCATCATGATCGCACGACTGGACCCCCGTGACGCCTCGTCGGATGCGCACGCCGAACATTATCAGGCCTTCCTCGAGGCCCTGCGCGCGGCCGGCTTCGCCGGCGAGATCGCCGCGGATGCGGCCAACCGCACCGTGCTGGCCACCGACAACTCCATCTATCAGCGCCTGCCCCGGGCCGTGCTGTACCCGCGCGATGTCAGCGATCTCGAGTGTCTGGCGAGCCTGGCCGGGCAGGACGCCTACCGCGACATCGTCATGGCGCCGCGCGGTGGTGGCACGGGCACCAATGGCCAGTCGCTCACCGATGGCCTGATGATCGATGTCTCGCGGCACATGAATACCATCCTCGACATCGACGTCGAGAACCAGCGGGTGCGCGTCCAGGCCGGCGTGGTCAAGGACCAGCTCAACGCCGCGCTCAAGCCCCATGGCCTGTTCTTCGCCCCGGAGCTTTCGACCTCCAATCGCGCCACCATCGGCGGCATGATCGCCACCGACGCCAGCGGCCAGGGCAGCCGCGAATACGGCAAGACCCGCGGCCACGTGCTCGAACTCGACAGCGTGCTGCTCGGCGGCGAACGCCTGGCGAGCCGCCCGGTCAGCGAGGCCGAGCTCGATGCGCTGTGCGCGCGGAAGGACGCCGTCGGCCGCGTGCACCGCCAGGCCCAGGCGATCATCGACAACGAACGCCAGCGCATCGACGAGACCTTCCCACCGCTCAACCGCTGCCTGACCGGCTATGACCTGGCACACCTGCGCACCGCGGACGGCCGCTTCGATCTCAACAGCGTGCTGTGTGGTGCCGAAGGTTCGCTGGCTTTTACCAGCGAGGCGGTACTCAAGGTGCTGCCGATCCCCCGACACTCTACCCTGGTCAACGTGCGCTACGCCGGCTTCATGGACGCCCTGCGCGACGCCGAGGCGCTGATGGCCAGTGACGCTGCGCCGACCTCCATCGAGACGGTGGACAGCAAGGTGCTCGGCCTGGCCAAGGGCGACATGGTCTGGGACAGCGTCGCCGAATTCTTTCCGGAAGATGGCGCCACGCCCGTGGACGGCATCAACCTGGTCGAATTCAACGACGACGACCCCGAGCGGCTGGCCGGCCGCGTCGATGCCTTCTGCCGCCACCTGAGCCATGACACCAGGGTGCCGCGCCTGGGCCACAGCCTGGCCGAAGGCCGCCCCGCCATCCAGCGCGTCTACGCCATGCGCAAGCGCGCCGTGGGTCTGCTCGGCAATGTCCAGGGCGAGAAACGCCCGATTCCCTTCGTCGAGGACACGGCGGTTCCCCCGGAGGTTCTCGCCGACTACATCGCCGAATTCCGCGCCCTGCTGGACAGCCATGGCCTGGAATACGGCATGTTCGGCCATGTCGACGCCGGGGTGCTGCACGTGCGCCCGGCCATCGACATGAAGGACCCGGCCCAGGAAGCCCTGATCCGCCCCCTCTCGGATGCCGTCGCCGAGCTCACCCGACGCTACGGCGGCCTGCTGTGGGGCGAGCACGGCAAGGGCGTGCGCTCGGAATACGCCCCGGCCTTCTTCGGCCCGCTGTATCCCAGCCTTCAGCGTCTCAAGGCCGCCTTCGACCCGCACAACCAGCTCAACCCGGGCAAGATCGCCACGCCGCTTTCCATCCCGCCCGAGGACGCGGGGAGTGCTATCCCGAATGACAGGATATCGGGGGCAGGTCGTAGCGAAGGTCATTTGCCAGGTATGGCAAATGTAGCGCCCAGGGAGGGTTTCACAGCGCCTTCGCGAAGGCCTGCTCCCGATACGGCCCCATCTACGGCTCCATCCACCAAGGGCGGAGTTCCTGGCCCGAGCGACGCCGCCGACGCAGCCGCCGAGGCCGAGCCGGTCAAGTGGGTGGACCCGGGGCTGCTGACCATCGATGGCGTGCCCACCCGCGGCCAGCTCGACCGCCGCATCGCACCGCATGTCTGGCAGGCCCACGCCGATGCGGTCCACTGCAACGGCAATGGCGCCTGCTACAACTATGACCCGGACGACGCCATGTGCCCGTCCTGGAAGGCCACGCGCCAGCGCATTCACTCGCCCAAGGGACGCGCCAGTTTGATGCGCGAATGGCTGCGCCGCCAGGGCGAGGCCGGTGTCGACGTGGTGGAAGAAGCGCATCGACACAAGCAGGCAGGCGTGTGGCGCTTCGTGCGCGACTTCCCGCGCCGGGCGCGCAATAGCCTGGCCCGACGGCGCGGCGAGGAGGACTTCTCGCACGAGGTCCACGAGGCCATGGCCGGCTGCCTGGCCTGCAAGTCCTGCGCCAGCCAGTGCCCGGTCAAGGTCAATGTGCCGGCCTTCCGCTCGCAGTTCCTCGAGGTCTACCACGGTCGCTATCTGCGCCCGGCCCGGGATTACCTGATCGGCGGCCTGGAGTTCCTGGCCCCGAGCCTGTCGCGCCTGGCGCCGCTATACAACGCCGCCCTCGGCAACCGGATGCTCGGCAGGCTGCTCTCCGGCCCCCTGGGCATGGTCGACAGCCCGCGGCTTTCGCGGGCACGCCTGGACAAGCAGCTGACGGCCTGGGGTGTGCCTTCCGCCACGCCGGCCAGCCTGAGCCGACTGACCGCCGCTCAGAAAGCGCGCAGCGTGATTCTCGTACAGGATGCCTTCACGCGGTATTTCGAGGCCGGCGTGGCCCGCGACATTATCGAACTGCTGCAGCGCCTGGACGTGAACGTCTTCGTTGCCCCCTATGCCGCCAACGGCAAGCCCATGCAGGTCCAGGGCTTCCTGGGCGCCTTCGCGCGCACCGCCGAGAAACAGGCCGAGCGCCTCACGGCCCTCGCCGATTTCGGCGTGCCCCTGGTGGGCATCGACCCGGCCATGACCCTGACCTATCGCCAGGAATACGTGAAGACACTGGGCGCCGAGAAGGTGCCCGAGGTACAGCTGCTCAGCGAGTGGCTCGCCGAGCGTGCCGAGCGGTTCGCCGACGACATGCCGGCACTCGCCGACCCCGGCTTCCGCCTGCTGGCCCACTGCACGGAAAAAACCAGTGTGCCGGAGGCCCCCGCGCAATGGCAGCGCATCTTTAGCGCCTTCGGCCTCGAGCTGGAGGTGCTGGCCTCGGGGTGCTGCGGAATGTCCGGCACCTATGGTCACGAGGCGCGCAACCTCGAGACCTCGAAGACCATCTATGCCCAGTCCTGGCAACCCAGGGTCGAGGCGCCGGAACTCCAGGGGCGCCTGCTGGCCACCGGCTATTCCTGCCGCAGCCAGGCCCGGCGCCTCTCGCAGACCGGCCTGCCGCATCCACTGCAGGGTCTGCTGACGGCACTGCAACAAGCGCCCGAAGCGACGACCGCCTCCCGGTCATAGGCCGCCATCCGGGGCTTCCAGGCAGCGCCGCTCGACGGCCAGCGGTAGCAGGCCGGGGGATGGATTGCATGTTGGGGCCGACGACGATAGGCTGCGCGGCCCCCCATACGACCCGAACCGATGGAGTGCGACCCCATGGAGCATGCCGGCTTCGACCTGGCGGTGATCGGCCTGCTGGCGCTGATCTGCCAATGGCTTGCATGGCAGCTGAAGCTGCCGGCCATTCTGATGTTGCTGGTCGCCGGCATCGCGGCGGGTCCGGTCAGCGGGCTGCTGGATCCCGATGCGCTGTTCGGCGACCTGTTGTTTCCGCTGGTCTCGCTGGCCGTGGCCGTCATCCTGTTCGAGGGCAGTCTGACGCTGGACTTCCGCGAACTGGGCGGGCACGGCCGAACGGTTCGTCGTCTGGTTACCTGGGGCGCGCTGATCACCGCCGTCATCGGCACCATCGCCGCCCACTTTCTGCTTTCGCTATCCTGGGAAATGGCCAGCGTGCTGGGCGCCCTGCTGGTGGTCACCGGGCCGACGGTGATCCTGCCCATGCTGCAGACGCTGGGGGCCCGCCAGCACCTGACCCAGATACTGCGCTGGGAAGGCATCCTGATCGACCCGGTGGGTGCCATCGGCGCCGTACTGGTCTATGAATACGTCGCCCTGGGGTCCGGGGCCACCGGCGCCGCCACCCACACCCTGGTACTGTTCGGCAAGACCGCCCTGATCGGCTTCGGCCTGGGCATCGGCGGCGGTTATCTGTGGGGCCTGATCCTGCGCCGCCACTGGCTGCCCCGCCAGCTACACAGCTTCGGCACCCTGATGATGATGCTGACGCTGTTCTCGATCTCCAACCTGCTGTTCCATGAATCCGGTCTGCTGACCGTCACCGTCATGGGCGCCTGGCTGGCCAATATGCGCGGCGTGCCGACCCGGCCGATCATCGAGTTCAAGGAAACGCTGTCGGTCCTGTTGATCTCGGGACTGTTCATCCTGCTGGCGGCGCGTCTGACGGTGGATCAGCTGGCCCTGCTGGGCTGGCAGGCCTGGGCCTTCCTGTTCGTGCTGCTCGGCGTGGCCAGGCCGCTGATGGTCTGGGTCTGTACCCTGGGCAGCCGCCTGGAGAACCGCGAAAAGGCCCTGCTGGCCTTCATCTCGCCGCGCGGCATCGTGGCCGCCGCCACGGCCTCGCTGTTCGCCCTGCGTCTGGAAGAACTCGACATGCCCGGCGCCGAGATGCTGGTGCCGGTCACCTTCCTGGTGATCATCAGCACCGTGGTCGGTCAGAGCCTGCTGTCCCGTCCGCTGGCCCGCTGGCTGGGCGTACAACGGCCGTCACCGGATGGTGTGCTGATCATCGGTGCCAACCCGGTGGCTCGCCAGATCGGCCAGCAGCTGCGTTCCGCCGGGGTCAGCGTGGTGCTCACCGACAGCAACTGGGATGCCATCCAGGAGGCCAAGGCGCTGGGGCTGACCACCTACTTCGGCGACCCGCTCTCGGAACACGCGGCCCAGCACCTGGAGCTGAGCAATATCGGCTATCTGCTGCCGCTCTCGCCCTACCGCGAGCTCAACGACATGGCCAGCCTGCACTTCGAGCACCTGCTGGGACGCGAACGCGTCTTCCGCCTGGCCGTCGACGAAGGGCGCAGCGGCAACCGCCCGCATGGTCAGGCCCTGAGCCATCTGCCCCTGCTCTTCGGCCGCGATGTGACCTATGCCCGGCTGTCACGCCTGGTCGCCGAAGGCGGCGAAATGCAGCGCACTCACTGCACCGAGAAGACGCGGCTGGACCACCTCAAGCGTCGCCATGCCGGACGCTGCCTGCCACTACTGTGCATCGGCCAGTCCGGCCGGCTGCGCCTGGCCACGGCCGAGAACGGGCTGACGCCCAAGCGCGGCGACACCCTGGTCAGCCTGGTCTATGCCGACTCGCCGGAGATGGAAGCACCGCTGATTTCCTGAGGCCGCGCCGCGGCTGCTACATGACAACGCCGACCCTCGGGTCGGCGTTGTGTCGGCACGCAGCCTGGTGGGCCGGCGGCCGGGTCGAGGCACGGCAGGAGTTGGAGGCTTAGAAAAAAAGACGCCGCAGCGACTCCCCCGGAGACTCCTCACGCATGAAGGCTTCGCCGACCAGGAAGCCGTGCACATCGTGTTCTCGCATGCGCAGGATGTCGTCGCGGCTGTGAATGCCGGATTCGGTGATCACCGTCACGCCAGCGGGTACGCGCCCCAGCAGCTCGAGCGTGGTGTCGAGCCGTGTCTCGAAGGTGTGCAGGTCGCGATTGTTGATCCCCACCAGCCCCAGGTCCAGCGCCAACGCACGTTCCAGCTCGCGGGCATCATGCACCTCGACCAGCACATCCATGCCGAGTTCGGTGGCCTGGCGGTGCAGGTCCGCCAGCCGAGCGTCGTCGAGCGCGGCGACGATCAGGAGGATACAGTCGGCGCCGATGGCGCGCGCTTCGCTGACCTGATAGGCGTGGGTGATGAAGTCCTTGCGGATCACCGGCAGTGAGCAGGCATCGCGGGCGGCGATCAGGTCATCCTCATGGCCCTGGAAGAAGTCGGCATCGGTCAGCACCGACAGGCAGGCGGCCCCGCCAGCGGCATAACTGGCGGCGATGTCCGCCGGCACATAGGTTTCGCGGATCACCCCGCGGGAGGGCGAGGCCTTCTTGATCTCGGCGATCACCGCCGGATCGCCGTCGCGCATGCGCGCATCCAGGGCGTCGATGAAGCCGCGCGGCGCCGTCATGCGTTCGGCCAGGGTCAGCAATTCACGCTCGGAGACTGCCCGGCGGCGCTCGGCGACTTCGGCGTCCTTGCGCTCCAGGATACGGGTCAGAATGGTGGGGGTCGTCATGTCATGCTCCTGAACGGCGCCTATTGGGCAAAGACCCGGGTGAAGTTGGCCAGTTCCCGGAGCTTCTCACGGGCCAGCTTGGAGCCCTGGGCATCCTGCGCCAGCGCCACGCCTTCCTTGAGGGTATCGGCGACACCCGAGGCATAGAGGGCGCCACCGGCATTCAGGGCGACGATATCGGCCGCCGGCCCCTCGCCCACCAGCGACTGCTCGACCAGGCGCAGGCTGTCCTCGGCGGTCTGGACCTTCAGCGCCTCCAGCGACTGACGCTCGATGCCGAAATCCTCCGGCGTGATGCGATACTCGTGAATCTCGCCATCCTTGAGCTCGGCCACTCGGGTCGGCGCGGCCAGGGAAATCTCGTCCAGGCCGTCCTCGGCGCATACCACCAGCACGTGCCGACTGCCGAGACGCCGCATGACCTCGGCCATCAGCGGCACCAGCGATGCCGAATAGACGCCGAGCAGCTGATTCGGTGCCCCCGCCGGGTTGGTCAGGGGGCCGAGGATGTTGAACAGGGTCCGCACGCCCATCTCGCGACGCGGTCCCACGGCGTGGCGCATGGCGGGATGGTGATTGGGGGCGAACATGAAGCCGACCCCGACCTCCTCGATGCAGCGGCCGACCTGCTCCGGCGACAGGTCGAGCCCGATGCCCGCCACCGAGAACAGGTCCGCACTGCCCGACGAGGACGACACGCCGCGGTTGCCATGCTTGGCGACATGCGCACCGCCGGCGGCGGCCACGAAACTGGAGGCCGTGGAGACATTGAAGAGGTTGGCGCCGTCACCCCCCGTGCCGACGATGTCGACCACATTGTCCACGCCCAGTGTCACCGGCTTCATCAGCTCGCGCATGACCTGTGCCGCGGCGCTGATTTCCTCGGCCGACTCGCCCTTCATCGCCATGCCCATCAGGAAGGCGGCGACCTGGGCCTCGGAGGCCTCGCCGGTCATGATGGCCGTCATGGCCCCATGGGTCGCCTCATAGCTCAAGTTTTCCCGGCGCATCAACGCGCCAAGGACGTCTCGCATCTGCATGGCAGCTCTCTCCTAACCGTGATCCAACGCCTTATCGACGCTCGAGAAAATTGGTCAACAGCTCGTGTCCCTGACGCGTCAGGATCGACTCGGGATGAAACTGTACGCCCTCGATGTCCAGCTCGCGGTGACGCAGGCCCATGATCAGCCCCGGGGTGATGTCGTCGTCCGGCGTCCAGGCGGTGACCTCGAGACACTCCGGCAAGCCTTCACGGGCGACGACCAGCGAATGATAGCGCGTCACCTCAAGCGGGTTGTCGAGCCCGCTGAACACGCCGCGCCCATCATGCCGGATCGCCGAGGTCTTGCCGTGCATGACATCAGGCGCGCGCTGCACGTCCCCGCCGAACACCTGGCCGATGGCCTGGTGACCCAGGCAGATGCCCAGGATCGGCAGACGACCGGCGAAGTGGCGCACGGCCTGCATGGAGATGCCGGCCTCGTTCGGGGTGCAGGGCCCGGGGGAAATCACCAGGTGGCTCGGCGACAGGGCTTCGATGTCGGCGACGCTGATGGCATCGTTGCGATAGGTGCGCACGTCCTGCCCCAGCTCGCCGAGGTACTGGACGATGTTGAAGGTGAAGCTGTCGTAGTTATCGATCATCACGATCATGTCGGGCATACACTCCTGATATCAATCGGGCTCACAAAGCCCAAGACCTTCGCTTGCTCATGATGACTCGACATGCCCGAGGGTTGCCGCGAGCCAGCAGATACAAAAATGCCGCCTCGCGGGCGGCACTATTGCTCAGACACACGCACGCCGCCCCTTCAAGACTGGAGGCGCCACTGCGTCACTGAGGTCATCGCGAAATACATCATGCTCGCTATAGTGTGCGGCGCGCTCATGCCTGTCAAGGCGCTCTCGGGCGCCTTCGGCCTAGAGGTTGTCGAGCCCCCGCTCGGCCATGGCCACCGCCCGGAACAGGGCGCGCCGCTTGTTGATGGTTTCCTGCCATTCGTCCTCGGGATCGGAGTCGGCGACGATGCCGCCACCGGCCTGGACATGCAGCTCGCCATCCTTGATCACGGCGGTGCGAATGGCGATGGCGGTATCCATGTTGCCGTGCCACGAAATATAGCCGACGGCCCCGGAGTAGATACCGCGCTTGACCGGCTCGAGCTCGTCGATGACTTCCATGGCCCGCACCTTGGAGGCCCCGGACAGGGTACCCGCCGGGAAGGTGGCACGCAGTGCGTCCATCGCCGTCATGCCCGAGCGCAGACGCCCGGTGACCTGAGAGACGATGTGCATGACATGCGAATAACGCTCGACGGCCATGTTGTCGGTGACCGTCACCGAGCCCGGCTCGCTGATGCGCCCCACATCGTTGCGGCCGAGATCGATGAGCATGACGTGCTCGGCGATTTCCTTGGGATCGTTGAGCAGCTCGGCTTCCAGGGCGCGATCCTCTTCCTCGGTGGCACCGCGGTGACGCGTGCCGGCGATGGGCCGCACGGTCACCTCGCCTTCCTCGAGGCGGGTGAGGATTTCCGGCGAGGAGCCGACCACATGATGGTCGTCCAGGTTGAGGAAGAACATGTAGGGCGACGGGTTGAGGCTGCGCAGGGCGCGATACAGGTCCAGCGGCGGCGCCTGGTAGGGAATCGACATGCGCTGGGACGGCACGCACTGCATGACGTCGCCGGCCTTGACGTATTCCTTGATGCGTTCCACGGCCGCCTTGTAGCCGGCCTCGCTGAAGCTGGCATGGAAGTCGTCCTCGGAAATGTCCGACCGCCCGGTACCGGGACTGCGACTCTGCAGCACGGCGCTGCGCAACTGTTCCTCGAGCTGGTCGAGGCGCTGGATCGAGCGGTCATAGGCCTCGGCCTCGCCCGGATCGGCGTGGGTCCAGAGCGTCAGGCGGCCCGAGAGGTTGTCGAAGACCACCAGGTCATCGCAGACCATCAGCAGGATGTCCGGTACCCCGAGCGGATCCGGCTTTTCCACGCCCCGCAGGCGGGGCTCGATGTAGCGAATGGTGTCATAGCCGAAATAGCCCACCAGGCCGCCGTCGAAACGCGGCGTGTCATCCAGGCGCGGGACCTTGAAGCGCGCCTGAAAAGCCTCGATCCAGGCCAGCGGGTCCTCCACCTCGGTGGCCCCGCGACCCTCGCCGTCGACGACGTGTTCGACATGAAATCCGCGCACTTCGATGCGCTCGCGACACGGCAGGCCGATGATCGAGTAGCGCCCCCACTTCTCGCCGCCCTGCACGGACTCCAGCAGGAAGGTCCAGGGCGCGTCGGCCAGCTTGAGGTAGGTGGAAAGCGGCGTATCGAGATCCGCCAGGACCTCGCGGGTCACGGGGATACGGTTGTAGCCGGCGTCGGCCAGCTCCTGAAAACGTTCGGGGGTCATCATCTGCCCTGGGCCTCGGGTAAAGAAAGAACTCACGATGGAGCGAAAAGCGCATGGTCAAGCGACGCTCGGGCCGCCCTGGCGCGTCAGCGTCACCATCGCCAACTGCCGGTGAATACCCGACGATCGAGCGGGGTCACGGCGTCACGGAGAACAAGGGCATCCAGCGTCATGCGAGGGTCCATAAGGGCAGGAAGTCCGGGAATGTCCGGCGATTATACGGGTTCAGGGTGCATGGCCCAATGCGCGGCACGGGCCAGGTTCAAACTAAAGGAGTTCCACCAGCGATTCAACCACGGCATCCGGACCGCTGAGCGCAACCGGCTCACCATGGTTGTAGCCGTAGGGCACGGCCAGGGTGCGGAACGCGGCCGCCCTGCCCGCCGCGATGTCATGTCGGGAGTCCCCGACCATCAGGCAATGCGTCGTGGAGGTCGCGAAGGTCGCGGCGGCATGCGTCAACGGCAGGGGATCGGGCTTGCGCCGCGCAAGGCTGTCGCCGCCCAGGCAGAGCGAAAAGTACGTCGACAGCCCAAAGTGCTCGAGAATCGGGGCGATGAAGGCCGCCGGCTTGTTGGTCACCAGCACCAGCGTCAGGCCGGCGGCATGCAGCTGCTGCAGCGCTTCCGCCACGCCGGGATAGAGCCGGCTTGCCGCGCAGGGGCGCCGCTCATAATGGTTCACGAAGGCATCGTGGGCCTGCTCAAGGCGTGACGCCCCGGGTTCCTCGGCGAGCGCATGGCGCAGTGCGCGTTCCATCAACACCCGCGAACCATTGCCGACCCAGTCCCTGACATGCCGCTCGCCCGCAGCCGGCAGACCGAGATCGCACAGGGCCGCGTCGACCGCTGCCGCCAGGTCCGGCACCGAGTCCACCAGGGTGCCGTCCAGGTCGAAGCAGATCAGTCGAATGTCATCCAGCAGGCTGTGCATGTGGCGGTTTCCTGTCATGAAATGCCTCGGGGCCATGGGCATGTCACGGCGACGGGCTTATGCTGGTGGCCTATTTCCGAGGAGCTTGTGGATAATGAGCGTACCAAGAATCGTGGTTATCGGCGGCGGCGCCGGTGGACTGGAGCTGGTGACCCGCCTGGGACGACGCCTGGGCCGACGCGGGCGTGCCGAGATCATGCTGGTCGACCGGCATACCACCCATATCTGGAAGCCGCTGCTCCATGAGGTGGCCACCGGCGCCCTGGACTCGGGGCTCGACGAGATTTCCTACCAGGGCCATGCGCGAGCCAACGGCTATCACTTCCAGCTCGGCACCGTCACCGGGCTGGATCGCGAGTCGCGGCAACTGACACTGGCGCCGATCATCGATGACGAGGGCCATGAGGTCCTGCCATCACGCAGCCTGTCCTACGATGAACTGGTCATCGCGGTGGGCAGCGTGAGCAATGACTTCGGCACCCCGGGCGTCGGCGAATACTGCCATTTTCTCGACAGCCCGCGCCAGGCCGAAGCGTTTCGCAAGGATATGCTCAACACCTTCCTGCGCTACAACACGCCCCGGCAGGACCAGCGCACCCGGATGGCGGTGGGCATCGTCGGCGCCGGCGCCACCGGCGTCGAGCTCGCCGCGGAGCTGTATGATGCCTCCCAGATGCTGCATGCCTATGGCGTCACCCGGCTGGAAAGCGACCACCTGGAAGTGCACCTGATCGAGGCCGCCCCCGGCATTCTCCCCGCCCTGCCCGAGCGCATCAGTCAGGCGGTGCATCGCGAGCTGGAGCGCCTGGGCGTGCAGGTGCATGTCGCGACCCGCGTGACCCGGGTCGAGCCCTCGGCCATCATCACCGCCGACGGCCAGCGCATCGAGACCGACCTCGGCGTCTGGGCGGCCGGCATCAAGGCCCCGGCCTTTCTGTCGGAGCTGGGCCTGACCACCGAGCGCAACCACCGCATCAGGGTCGAATCCAGCCTGCAGAGTATCGATGACCCGCACATCTTCGCCCTGGGCGATTGCGCCAGCTGCCCCCAGGAAGACGGTTCCCAGGTACCGCCGCGCGCCCAGGCGGCTCACCAGCAGGCCGACCGGCTCTACAAGAACCTGCGCGCACGGCTCGAGGGCAAACCGCTCAAGCCCTTCGTGTTCCGTGATCGCGGCTCGCTGATTTCGCTGGCCCATTTTGATGCGGTGGGTAGCCTGATGCGTGGCGCCTCGGCACGCAGCCTCTTCATCGAGGGCCACCTGGCGAAGTTCTTCTACGCTTCCCTGTATCGCATGCACCAGCGCGCCATTCACGGCAGCCTGAAGACCGGCCTGATGGTCATCGTCGATGGTCTGAATCGTTTTTTGAAGCCGCGCATGAAACTCCACTGAGGAAACACTGCTTAAATGCCTGCGCATGCAAATCGCTGCGTTACGCGGTGCGCGAAAGCTCGCCTAACTAAATGTTATGTCTCGCTTTCTGTGCTCCGTGCGCCTTGCGCTTCACGATGCTCGCCAATTTTTTCAGCGTTTCCCTAAGCGCCATATAACCCAGAAGCGAAAGGCCCGAGCCCCGACACGATCGGGACTCGGGCCTCGAGCAGTGGCCGTCGGTGCGATCCGACCTCAGCCGATGACGTCAGTCTCGCCCTTGTCGCCGTGATGGTAGACGTGCACATCGCGCTGCGGGAAGGGAATGTTGATGCCTTCGCGATCGAAGCGACGCTTGATTTCCTCGGTCATCTCCCAGTAGACGTCCCAGTAGTCACCGGCATTGACCCAGGGCCGCACGATCCAGTTGACGCTTGAATCCCCCAGCGAGCCGATGCGAATGTTCGGCGCCGGATCGGCCAGCACACGGCTGTCATCGGCCACCACGCTCTCCAGCACGCGTCGCACGGTATCGATGTCGTCGTTGTAACCGACGCCCACGACCAGGTCCACCCGCCGCGTGGAACGCGAGGAGTAGTTGGTGATGGCATCCGACATCATCTGACCGTTGGGCACGATGATGCGCCGATTGTCCGGCGTGCTGAGCTCGGTGTTGAAGATCTGCACTTCCTCGACGGTGCCGGAAACGCCGCCACCCTCGATGTAGTCGCCCACCCGGTAGGGGCGGAACAGGACCACCATCACGCCGGCGGCGAAATTGGCCAGCGATCCCTGCAGCGCCAGCCCCACGGCCAGTCCCGCGGCACCGATGACGGCGATCAGCGAGGTGGTCTGAATGCCGATCTGGCTGATGGTGGCCAGGACCACGGCAAACATCATCATCACATACAGGATGTTGCCCACGAAGGTGACCACCAGGGGGTCGGCCTTGGCCTTCTTCATGGACTTGACGGCCAGGCGATGCAGCAGCTTGGCCACCCAGCGCCCGAGCACGAAGATGGCGATCGCCGCCACCAGGTTGATCACAAAGCTCGTGCCCTGCACCTGCAGAAATTCCACGATGCGTTCCAGATCCGCGTCCATCTCGACTCCTTGAATACTTGCCTGTCGCGCCCCGAGCGGGACCGACACCTTGTTGACCGACTGCCGACGCCCCGTCCCCTCAGGGTTCAGCCTGGCGCGTCAGCAGCCAGCGTCGTTTCTCCCTTGCCGACAGGCGCTTGATGCCTGCCTCCAGGCGCAGCGCTTCACCATGCTCGCCCACCGCCTGGTGATATACCAGATGCAGCGGACCTTTGCCACGCAGGGCCTTGGCACCGCGCCCCGCCCGGTGTTCGCTCAGGCGCCGCTGCACATCCGTGGTGATGCCCGTATAGAGGGCACCGTCGGCGGTCTCGAGCACGTACAGATGCCATGGCCCGGCCGCAGTATCGAGTTCGCTCATGCGTCCTCGAGCGCGCGGCGAAATTCGCGCATGACGCTGTCGTAACGATGCGGATCCTGCGCGTTGCGCCCCTTGAAGACCGCCGAGCCGGCGACGAAGGTATCCGCTCCGGCACGCGCCACCTCGGCAATGTTGTCGGGCTTGATGCCGCCGTCGACTTCCAGACGAATCGAACGGCCGGAGGCATCGATGCGTCGACGCACCTCGCGCAGCTTGTCGAGGGTGCCGGGAATGAAGGACTGACCGCCGAAGCCCGGGTTGACGCTCATCAGCAGGATCATGTCGACCTTGTCCATGACATGATCGAGGAAATGCAGGGGAGTGGCGGGATTGAACACCAGCCCCGACCGGCAGCCCCCATCGCGGATCAACTGCAGCGAGCGATCGATATGCTCCGAGGCCTCCGGATGGAAGGTGACATAGCTGGCGCCGGCATCGATGAAATCGCCGATCAGCCGGTCCACCGGCTTGACCATCAGGTGGGCGTCGATGGGGGCGGTCACGCCGTGCTTGCGCAGCGCCTCGCAGACCATGGGGCCGATGGTCAGGTTGGGCACATAGTGATTGTCCATAACGTCGAAGTGCACGATATCCGCCCCCGAAGCGAGGACATCATCGACTTCATCACCGAGCCGGGCGAAGTCGGCAGACAGGATCGAAGGGGCAATCAGGTAGTCGGAGGTCGTGGCGCTCATGGGGCTCCCTGGCGAAATTCGAAGAACACAATGGCGGATATTCTAACAGCATCCATCACCCGGATTACGACTTGGGAAACGCTGATTAGATCGTCGAGCATCGTGAAGCGCAAGGCGCACGGAGCACAGAAAACGAGGCATAACATCTAGTTAGGCGAGATTTCGAGCACCGCGCAACGAAGCGCTTTGCATGCGCAGGCATTTAAGCAGTGTTTACCTTGCGCAATCATCGCTGCCTGCTGATAGTTACAGGAAGCCCCGAATGGAAGGGCTTGTCACCCAAGACAAGGAGAGGTTCATGCCACACTGGAAACATACCCCACTGGTCGCCGGCCTGATCGCCGGCACCCTGCTGATGACCCCGCTGGCCATGGCGCAGCCGGCCATTCTGGAAGGCGAACGCTTCCATCCCCAGGAAGGCACCCAGGGCATGGTGGCGACCAGCCACTTTCTGGCCTCGCAGGTCGCCCGGGATGTCCTCGCCGATGGCGGCAACGCCGTGGATGCCGCCGTCACCGCCGGCTTCGCCCTGGCGGTCACCCAGCCCCGCTCCGGCAATATCGGCGGTGGCGGCTTCATGCTGATCTCCGACGAGAACAGCGACGAGGTCATCGCCATCGATTACCGCGAGACCGCCCCGGCCGCCGCCACCGAGACGATGTTCCAGGACGAGGACGGCAACGCCGTCTCCGAGTGGTCGCGCTTCACCCATCGCGCCGCCGGTGTGCCGGGCACCGTGGCCGGCCTGGCGCTGGCCCTGGAGCAATACGGCACCCTGAGCCTGGCCGATGCCCTGGCCCCGGCCATTCGCCTGGCCGAAGAAGGCTTCGAGGTACCGCCGCGCTTCGTCGCCGGCGTCAACGACACCCGCGAGCGGCTGGAAAAGTGGGAGTCGAGCCGCAAGATGTTCTTCAAGGAAGACGGCAGTGCCTATGAAGTCGGCGACACCTTCCGCCAGCCCGACCTGGCCGCTACCCTCAAGCGTATCGCCGAGCAGGGCGCGCGCGAGTTCTACGAGGGCGAGACCGCCGAACTGATCGCCGCCGAAATGGAGCGCCACGACGGCCTGATCACCCTTGAGGACCTGGCCGGTTATCAACCGGCGATTCGCGAGCCCAGCCACGGCACCTACCGCGGCCATGACATCTATGCCATGAGTCCGCCCTCTTCGGGTGGCGCGCACATCGTGCAGATGCTCAATATTCTCGAGGAGTACCCGATCGGCGAATGGGGCTTCAACTCGGCCGACACCCTCCATGTCATGGCCGAGGCCATGAAACGTGCCTATGCCGACCGCTCGGAATACCTGGGTGATACCGACTTCGTCGATGTGCCCCTCGAAGGCCTGACCTCGGAAGGCTATGCCGAGGAACTGCGCGGGCAGATCGACATGGACACCGCCACCCCGAGCAGCGATATCTCGCCGGGCAAGCCGCTGCCCTACGAGTCCAACGAGACCACCCACTTCTCGATTGCCGATGGCAATGGTCTGGCGGTGTCCAACACCTACACCATCAACTTCAGTTATGGCTCGGGCATTGCGGTGGAAGGCGCCGGCTTTCTGCTCAACAACGAGATGGATGACTTCTCGGCCAAGCCCGGCGTGCCCAATGCCTATGGCCTGATCGGCGGCGAAGCCAACAAGATCGAGCCCGGCAAGCGCATGCTTTCCTCGATGACACCGACCATCGTCAAGCGCGACGGCAAGAACTTCCTGATCACCGGCAGTCCGGGTGGCTCGCGCATCATCACCACCACCCTGCAGGTGTTGATGAATGTCATCGACCACGACATGAACATCCAGTCGGCGGTCAGCGCGCCGCGCATTCACCATCAATGGCTGCCCGACGAGATCCGCATCGAGGCCGGCATCAGCCCCGACACCATCGAGCTCCTCGAAGGCAAGGGCCACACCATCAGCCAGCAATCCGCCATGGGCGCGGCGCAGTCCATCGTCATCGAGGACGGCAAGTTCTTCGGCGGCGCCGACCCGCGCCGCTCCACCTCCTCCGCCATCGGCCTCTGACGGCCCGCCATGCCCCCGCACCGCCGGGGGCATGGCCCCTCTACCCGACTCACAACACGAACTCTTCCCTCTTCCCGCTTCCCTCCTCCCTCTTCCTTCTTCCCTCTTCCCTCTTCCTTCTTCCTTCTTCCCTCTTCCCTCTTCCCTCTTCCCTCTTCGCCCCTCACTCCTCACGCAGCTCGCAGCTCGTAGCTCGTAGCTCGTAGCTCGTAGCTCGTAGCTCGTAGCTCGTAGCTCGTAGCTCATCAAACTGGTAACCCGTCGCGACTTCAATATACCGAATTAATATAACCCCAACCCTTGTAATTCCATTTAGCGATTATTACCTTAGCCATCTAAGGAAACCTTTTTCGCACTGCAAGGAGCCATCATGTCCCCGCTGCCCGTCGTACGCCGCACCCTCACTGCTTCGCTTATCGCCGCCGGCCTGGGCATGGGCTTCGCCTCGCCGGTCATGGCGGCCGAGCGTGAACTGCTCAACTCCTCCTACGACATCGCCCGCGAGCTGTTCGCCGCGATCAACCCGGCGTTCAAGGAACACTGGGAGGCCGATCACGACGACACCCTGACCATCAAGCAGTCGCACGGTGGCTCGTCCGCCCAGGCGCGCGCCATCCTCCAGGGACTGGGCGCCGACGTGGTGACCTACAACCAGGTCACCGATGTCCAGGTACTCGCCGATGCCGGCCTGGTGGCCGAGGACTGGCAGCAGCAGCTGCCCAACAACGCCTCGCCCTACTACTCCACCACCGCCTTCCTGGTGCGCAAGGACAACCCCCTGGGCATCGAGAGCTGGACGGACCTGGTCGAGGAAGACGTCGAACTGGTCTTCCCCAATCCCAAGACATCCGGTAATGGCCGCTATACCTATCTGGCCGCCTGGGGCGCCGCTGAGCGCCAGTTCGATGGCGACCAGCAGCAGATCGAGGACTTCATGCGTACCTTCCTGGGCAACGTCAAGGTCTTCGATACCGGCGGCCGCGGCGCGACCACCAGCTTCATCGAGCGCGGCATCGGCGATGTCCTGATTAGCTTCGAATCCGAGGTCAACAACATCCGCCAGGAATACGGCAGCGACGAGTACGAGGTGATCGTGCCGCCGGTCAGCATCCTCGCCGAGTTCCCGGTGGCCGTGGTCAACGAGAACGCGGAAGACAACGGCAACAGCGAACTGGCCCGGGACTACCTGGACTACCTCTACACCGAGGAAGCCCAGCGCCTGCTGGCCGGTTTCAACTACCGCGTCCACGACGAGGCCGTGGTCGAGGAGTTCGCCGACCAGTTCCCCGAGACCGAGCTCTTCGAGGTTCAGGACGTCTTCGGCGGCTGGGATCAGGCCATGCAGACCCACTTCGAAAGCGGCGGGACCCTCGACCAGCTGCAGCGTCGCTGAACCGCCTCCTTGCCTGACACCGACGAGACGCGACCATGAAAGCATCGGCTTTCACTCTCTCCTTGCCGCGGGCCCGGCAGCGTGTGCTGCCGGGCTTCGGCCTGTCACTGGGCATCAGCCTGACCTTCGTGTCGCTGGTGCTGCTGGTGCCGCTGACCGGCCTGGTCGGCCAGCTGTCCGGCCTGTCCTGGGGCGAATACTGGGCCATCATCAGCGAAGGCCGCGTGGTGGCCAGCTACCTGACGACCATCGGTGCCGCCGCGGCCGGCGCCCTGGTCAACGCGGTGTTCGGACTGCTGATGGCCTGGGTGCTGGTGCGCTATGACTTCCCCGGCAAGCGCCTGCTCGATGCCCTGATGGACCTGCCCTTTGCCCTGCCGACCGCCGTGGCTGGCATCACCCTGGCCACGCTGTATTCCAGCAGCGGCTGGATGGGCCAGCTCCTGGCGCCGCTGGGCATCGAGGTGGCCTATACCTGGGTGGGCATCGCCCTGGCCATGGCCTTCACCAGCATCCCCTTCGTGGTGCGCACCGTGCAGCCGGTTCTCGAGGACCTGCCCGGCGAGGTCGACGAAGCTGCCATGACCCTGGGGGCCCGGGATGGCGTGGCCTTTCGCCGGGTCCTCCTGCCCCACCTGTGGCCGGCACTGGTCACCGGCACGGGGCTGGCCTTCGTGCGTTCACTGGGCGAATTCGGCGCCGTGATCTTCATCGCCGGCAACATGCCCTACGAGACCGAGATCACTTCGCTGATGATCTTCGTCAAGCTGCAGGAATACGACTATGTGGGGGCCTCGGCCATTGCTTCGGTGGTGCTCGCCACCTCGCTGCTCCTGCTGCTGGCCATCAATCTCTGGCAGGGTCGGTTCATTCGTCGCCTGCATGGGGGGAGCGCCTGATGCAACGAATCGGCGATTCTCCCGGCCTGCGCCGCCTGCTGATCGGCACGGCCGTCGGGCTGGCTGCCCTCTTCCTGCTGCTGCCGCTGGTGGCGATCTTTGCCCAGGCCTTCGCCAAGGGACTCGGTACCTTCTGGGGCAATATCACCGATCACTACACCCTGGCGGCCATCGGCCTGACGCTGTTCATCACCGCCCTGACCATTCCGGTGAACCTGGTGTTCGGGGTAATGCTCGCCTGGCTGGTGACCCGTTTCCAGTTCCCCGGCCGGCGGCTGTTGCAGACCCTGATCGACATTCCCTTCGCCATTTCGCCGGTGGTGGCGGGTCTGATCTACCTGCTGCTGTACGGCCGCAATGGCTGGATCGGCGGCTGGCTGGATGCCCATGACATTCAGCTGATGTTCGCCTGGCCGGGCATCCTGATGGTGACCATCTTCGTCACCTGCCCCTTCGTCGCCCGCGAACTGATTCCGCTGATGCAGGCCCAGGGCTCGCGCGAGGAAGAAGCCGCCGTCACCCTGGGGGCTTCCGGCTTCACGCTGTTCCGCCGGGTTACCCTGCCGAACATTCGCTGGGCGCTGCTCTACGGTGTCATCCTGACCAATGCGCGGGCCGTCGGCGAATTCGGCGCCGTCTCGGTGGTCTCCGGCGCCATCCGCGGCGAGACCAACACCCTGCCACTGCATGTCGAACTGCTGTATCAGGATTACAACACCGTTGGGGCCTTCGCCAGCGCCGCCCTGCTGGCCCTCATCGCCCTGTTCACGCTGGCCGCCAAGGCCGGCCTGGAATGGCGCGCGTCGCGCCGGGAGGCTTCCGCATGAGCATTCATCTGGAGAACATCGCCAAGCACTATGGCCGGGGTGGCCAGCACCAGGCGCTGGCGCCGCTGGACCTCGACATCCAGCAGGGCGAGCTGATCGGGCTGCTCGGTCCCTCCGGTTCCGGCAAGACGACCCTGCTGCGCATCATCGCCGGGCTCGAGGCCCCCGATCGCCAGCCCGAGGGGCGCATCCTGTTCGGCGAGCGCGATGTCACGCACCTGCATGTACGCGACCGGCGCATCGGCTTCGTCTTCCAACACTATGCGCTGTTCCGCCACATGACGGTCTACGACAACGTCGCCTTCGGGCTGACCGTGATGCCTCGCCGGCAGCGTCCGCCCGGCAGCGAGATCCGTGCCCGGGTGCATCGCCTGCTGGAAATGGTGCAGCTCGAACAGCTGGCCGACCGCTACCCGGCCCAGCTATCCGGCGGTCAGCAGCAGCGGGTCTCGCTGGCGCGCTCCCTGGCGCTGCGCCCCGATGTACTGCTGCTCGACGAGCCCTTCGGCGCTCTGGATGCCAAGGTCCGTCAGGAACTGCGCCGCTGGTTGCGTCATCTGCACGACGAATTGAACTTCACCAGCGTCTTCGTCACCCATGACCAGGAAGAAGCCCTGGAGCTCTCGGACCGGGTGGTGGTGATGAGCGACGGCCGCATCGAGCAGATCGACACGCCGGAAGCCCTGTATCGAGCCCCGAGCAACCGCTTCGTGTTCGAGTTCCTGGGGGATGTGAACCAGCTCGAGGGCGAAGTGCGCGACGGGGTGCTGACCTGCGGCGATGCGCGGCTGGATGTCGAGCTGCCCGACGGGCCGCGCAACCTGCTGCTGCGCCCCCATGAGATCGCCCTCGAGGCCGAGCCAAGTGAGGCGGCGCATCTGCCCGTCAGCGTCACGGCCATCTCGCCGGTGGGCGCGGAGGTTCGCGTGGAGCTGGCCGCCGACTGGCTGCCCGGCCCCTGGCTGGCCACCGTGCGCCATGCCGACTTCGAACGCCTGGCACTGACTCGCGGCCAGCGCCTCTTCGCCCACCCGCGGCACTGGCACCGGTTCACGGCGGCCACTCACAGCGAGTGTCATGCCACGGCGCCCATGGCCGGATAAGCGACCGAGGAAATCCTCGCCGACGCCGGCGACACGACTATAATCCATGGCGAATTGCCATTTCAGGGAGAGAGACCATGCTTCGACGTTTGATGACACTGACGGCCCTGGTGCTGACGGCAGGCTGGCTGGCCGGCTGTGCGTCACCGCAATACCTGCAGCCGTCCCCGGAGCGCACGACCAGCGTGCCGAGCATCGGTCAGGGCCAGGCCGTCACCGTGACGACCGTCGATGGCCGGCAGAGCGAACAGATCGGCACCCGCAGCGGCAATGCCATGTCGACCTCGGTCATCACCGTGGAAGCCGGCGCCCTGATCCCCAGGCTCCAGGACGAGGCCGAACGCGCCCTGCGCGACATGGGGTTCCAGCCGACCACCCAGGCCGCCGACGGCCGCCCCAGCCTGACCCTGACCCTCCAGCGGCTGGCCTATGGTCGTGAGGATAGCCGTCCGATGCTCGACAAGGCTCGCCTGGAGTCGGTGCTCGAGGCCAGGGCCGAGAATGGTGGAGCCACCTACACCGGGACCTACACTTCGAGCCTGAGTCAGGAATTCGCCGTCAGCCCGGGCTTCAAGAAGCATCAGTCGATGGTGGAACGGGTACTCAGCGACGGCCTGAATCGCGCCTTCCGGGACCCGGAACTGGGACGCTTCCTGTCGCGCTGACGCAGCGGCCGGGCAGAGGCGCCGAGCCTGTTGCACGCCCGGCGCGCCGCTGCCCGGTTCAGTAGTCAGCCTGACGAGGCAGGGCCGCGTCGCCTCAGCTGCCAGACACTTTCCTGAAAGCCGCTGTCAGGGTCGGGCCGAGCATCCGCCAGGTGCCACAGTTCGAAATTGGGTGCCAACAGCTCGCGCACTTCCTCGGCCGTGACCGTATAAGGCGGGCCGCCCACATCGCCGGGCTCCCGCGTCAGCGAGATCAATAGCCCCAGGGCACCGGGCGGCAGCAGCTGTGCCAGGTGGAAGGCATAGCGCTGTCGCGCGGGTTCGGGCAGTGCGATCAGGGCGGCGCGATCATAGAAGGCGGCAAAGGCATCGGCGTGGTCAACGGGGAAGTGAAAGAAGTCCCCGCACCAGAGCTCCACACCACCCTGGCGGGTGATGGCAAAGCTGTCATGGGTATCCCGCACGACCTCACCGTCACCCTCGGCCACGAACTGCTCGATGGCCGTCTCGACGAGCTCGACGCCCAGCACCGCATGCCCCTGCTCGGCAAGCCAGCGCATGTCATGGCTCTTGCCGCACAATGGCACCAGCACCCGGGTGCCGGAAGCCAGGCCGAGCCCCGGCCAGAAGCGCATCAAGGCAGGATGCGTGGTGTCGCGATGGAAGCCGATGCGCCCTTCCTGCCAGCGCTGCAGCCATTCCTGAGCCATGCGCCCCCCTATAGTCGGACCATGATCCGTCTAGAACCAGCGATCACGCTTGCGTCGACGGCGCGGTAGATGCGGCACGATCAAGCCGACCAGCAGCCCCGCCCCGGCAATGCCACCGCCGTACATCAGATAGCGCATCAGGAGGTCATTTTCCCGGGTGTTCAGGCGCGCTTCCAGTTCGCGCGCCTTCTCGCGCGATGCATCGGCCTCGCTGGCCAGTTGCTGGTTGCGGTCTTCCAGCTCGGCAATGCGCTCTTCACGGGTCTGCAGTGTTTCGTTGAGTGCCTGGACGCGTCCTTCCCAGGTCCCCGCGACATCCGCCAGCCGGGAACGCAGCGTACCGACCTGCTCTTCCAGACGGGGCAGCTGCACATGAGCGCTGGGCGTCTCCTGCAACTGGTCGCTGGGCACCCAGACGACATCGCCGCTGCCACTGCGAACCTCGGTGTAGTCGCCATCCGTGCCGAGCACTTCCACCGGATCACCCGCCGTCAGACGCCCGACGATACGGTATTCATCCGTGGGGCCACTGCGTACATAAGTGGTCAACTCATCGGAGACCCAGGCCGAGGCGTCGGTGTCTCCCTCTTCCGCTTGCTGGGCGTGCACCGGCAGGGCCAGCGCCCCGATCAGCACACCCAGCAGCGTGATGCTGCGTGATTGCTTTGTCATGCCGTTGTCCTGGCTGTCCGAGCTGTCTATGCGGCGTCCTGTGGCCATGCCTGACGCCAGTTGCCTGTGCCGCCCGCCCCGACGGGCATTTCCCCGGGCTGTCATCCACAGATACTGTGGACAAGTGTCGGGAAAACTGCTGGAAACCCGTCCCCAGGCGGCATAATGCCGGCGCTGACGCGGCTTCGATCAGTTCATGACCAGCGCCCGTGACCGGCAGAGGCATAACGGTACCACAGGACAGCCCGCCTCGGCAGCGCACCCGGTGCCGGCGCACGGGCCACAGACCATGACAAGTCTGGCCTGCTGCCCGTATAATAACGGCCCTTGTCGGAAGACCTCGGGTCTTACCCCGCGAACGATCATCCACCGGTGCCCCGTCGGGCCTTCGAGCCACGACCAGACTCTTATGGCGAAGAAACTCTTCATCAAGACACACGGCTGCCAGATGAACGAGTATGACTCCGCGCGCATGGCGGACATGCTCGGCGAATCCCATCAGCTGGAACTCACCGACGACGAGCGGGATGCCGACGTCATCCTGCTCAACACCTGCTCGATCCGCGAGAAGGCTCAGGAAAAGGTATTCCACCAGCTCGGCCGCTGGAAGAAGCTCAAGGAAGCCAACCCCGACCTGGTGATCGGTGTCGGCGGCTGTGTCGCCAGTCAGGAAGGCGAGGCGCTGCGCAAGCGGGCGCCGCAGGTCGACATGGTGTTCGGCCCGCAGACCCTGCACCGCGTGCCCTCGATGCTCGACGCCCGGCAGGAGGACAAGATCTCGGTGGTCGATGTCACCTTCCCCGAGATCGAGAAGTTCGACCACCTGCCCAAGCCGACCTCGGATGGCGCCACCGCCTATGTATCGATCATGGAAGGCTGCTCGAAGTACTGCACCTTCTGCGTGGTGCCCTATACCCGTGGCGAGGAGGTCTCGCGCCCCTTCGAGGCCGTGATGGACGAGGTCATCCACCTGGCCGACCAGGGCGTTCGCGAGATCAACCTGCTGGGCCAGAACGTCAACGCCTACTGTGGCGAAAACCAGCTGGGTGACGAAATCGACCTGGCCGAGCTGATCAGTTGCGTGGCGGCCGTCGAGGGCATCGACCGCATTCGCTTCACCACCTCGCATCCGGTGGAGTTTTCCGACAGCCTGATCGAGGCCTACGGCGAGATTCCCGAACTGGTCAGCCATCTCCACCTGCCCGTCCAGGCCGGCTCGGATAACGTCCTGGCGGCCATGAAGCGTGGCCACACGGTCGAGGAATATGTCGACAAGCTGGAACGCATCCGCGCCCTGCGGCCGGACATCAGCTTTTCCTCGGACTTCATCATCGGCTTCCCCGGCGAGACCGAGGCCGACTTCGAGTCGACCATGGACCTGATCCATCGCATCGGCTTCGATGTGTCCTTCAGTTTCGTCTATTCGGCCCGTCCGGGCACTCCGGCGGCCGACCTGCCCGACGAGACCCCGGAGGACGTCAAGAAGCAGCGCCTGGCGATCCTTCAGGAGCGCATCAATCAACAGGCCATGCAGATCAGTCGCCGCATGGTGGGGACCACGGAGCGCGTTCTGGTCACCGGCTTCTCGTCCAAGGATCCGGGCCAGCTGTCCGGGCGCACCGAGAACAACCGGGTGGTCAATTTCCGCGCCCCGAACCCGACCGAGCTGATCGGCTATTTCGTCGACCTGGAAATCACCGAGGCACTGCCCAACTCGCTGCGCGGCGACCTGGCCTCTCCGGAACGCTTCTGAGCACTGTTGCGGCGCAACCCGCCGTGCAGTACGCCGCGCGAGCCGCCTGACCCCGCTGGCCGGGCCCTGTGGCCGGCGAGACGCAGGTCATGGACGTTCACGCACATTGCCCCGGCAAGCTCCGGGGCAGTAAGCTGTTCATCATCACACACCAATCGATGGATTCGTGCCCTTTGAGCCAGTCATCTACATCGGCCAATCGCGTCATCACCCTCAATCTCGAGCCCAATGACCCGCGCCGCCTGGCCGCACTGTGCGGCCAGCGCGACGAGCATCTCAAGCTGGTCGAGGAGCGGCTCGGCGTCACGCTGCGCAATCGCGGCAACACCTTCCAGCTCGCCGGGCCGGAGTCGCGGGTCAAGGCCGCCGCCAATGTGGTCGAGCACCTGTATCGCGAGACCGAAGCGACCGAGCTGACACCCGATACGGTGCATCTCTTCCTGCAGGAGTCGGGCGTCGAGGCGCTGGAAGAAGAGGAGAACACCCGGGGTGGCGACGGCGAGGTCCTGATTCGCACGCCCAAGTCGGTCATCAAGCCGCGCGGCATCAACCAGCAGGGGTATGTCGCGAGCATTCGCGCGCATGACATCAATTTCGGCATCGGCCCCGCCGGCACCGGCAAGACCTACCTGGCCGTGGCCGCGGCCGTGGAAGCGCTGAACCAACAGGAAGTACGACGCATCCTGCTGGTGCGCCCGGCCGTGGAGGCCGGCGAGAAACTCGGCTTTCTGCCCGGCGACCTGGCCCAGAAGATCGACCCTTACCTGCGCCCCCTGTATGACGCCCTCTACGAGATGATCGGCTTCGAGCAGGTGGCCAAGCTGATCGAGCGTCAGGTCATCGAGATTGCGCCGCTGGCCTACATGCGGGGCCGCACGCTCAACAACGCCTTCATCATCCTCGATGAGAGCCAGAACACCACGCGCGAGCAGATGAAGATGTTCCTGACGCGCATCGGCTTCGGCTCGACGGCCGTCATCACCGGCGATATCACCCAGGTCGACCTGCCCCGCGGCCAGACCTCCGGGCTGATCCAGGTGCTCGATGTCCTCAAGGACACCCAGGGCATCGGGGTGACCCACTTTGCCGCCAAGGACGTGGTACGCCATCCGCTGGTACAGCGCATCATCGAGGCCTACGATGTCTTCGAGGCCGACGAGGAAGCCGAGGCCCGGGCCAAGCGCGAGGCCCGTGAACAGGAGCGTGAAGCGCTCCGCCAGCAGCGACTGGAACGCCGCGACGACGGCGGGGCGGGAGACACATGAGCTCGCCGGCGATGGTTCCGGAAATCGACCGCCAGGTGGCGGTGGATGCCGACGACCTGCCGGACCAGTCGGCGCTCGTCGGCTGGGTGGCCGGCGTGTTGTCCCGACACCCCGGGGAAACGCGCCATGAGCTGACCGTGCGCTTCGTCGATGCCGCCGAGAGTCAGTGCCTGAATCGCGACTACCGGCATCGCGACCGCCCCACCAATGTGCTTTCCTTTCCCTTCGAGTGCCCGCCGGGCGTGGACCTGCCGCTGCTCGGCGATCTGGTGATCTGCCACTCGGTGGTCAGCGACGAAGCCGGTCACCAGCACAAGACAGTGCAGGACCACTATGCGCACATGGTCGTGCATGGCACGCTGCATCTATTGGGTTACGATCATATCGAGGACGCAGAGGCCGAGGACATGGAAGCCCTGGAGCGAACCATACTCGCCGAAATGGGCATTGCCGATCCGTACGCGAGCCCCGATCCTCGCACAGATGACAACGATTCCGAGGACGAGAGAGCCAACGCATGAGCGAAGACCGATCGAGCAGCCAGGGCAGCAGGTCCTGGCTCGATAAGTTGTTCAGTGCCCTTTCCAACGATACGGATGAGCCCAATTCCCGCGACGAACTGCTGGAGTTCCTGCGCCAGGCAGCCACCCGGCTGAAGCTCGAACAGGACGCCATGATGATCATCGAGGGCGCCCTGAACATCAGCGACCAGCAGGTACGCGAAGTCCTCATCCCGCGCTCCCAGGTCAACGCCATCGACCTCGACCAGCCGCTGGAAGAATACCTGCCCTTCATTCTCGAGACCGGCCACTCGCGCTACCCTGTCATCGGCGAGAATCTCGACGAGGTTCGAGGCATCCTGCTGGTCAAGGACCTGCTGCCGCTGCTGCGTCAGGGCCAGGACAGCGGTCACGCCTTCCAGCTCGAGGAGGTCCTGCGCCCGGCCATGTTCGTGCCGGAGTCCAAGCGCCTCAACAGCCTGCTCAAGGAATTCCGCGATACCCACAACCACATGGCCGTGGTCGTCGACGAGTACGGCGGCACCGCAGGTATCGTGACCATCGAGGATATCCTCGAGGAAATCGTCGGCGACATCGAGGACGAGCATGATACCGACGAGGAAGCCGACATCCGCGACCTCGGCGAGGGCCGCTACGCGATTCGCGCCCTGACCCCCATCGAGGACTTCAACGAGCACTTCGGCACGCGTTTCTCCGACGAGGAATTCGACACCCTGGGCGGCCTGATCATGCAAGGCTTCGGCCACCTGCCCGGGCGCGGCGAGTATACCGAGTTCGGTGGCTGGCGCTTTACCGTCCTGAATGCCGACAACCGTCGCATTCGCCTGCTCGAAGCCGAGCGACACGGCCACGACGACAGCTGAGACGCCTCACCGCGCCGACTCGACAACCACGGACGGGACCATGCACGCCTTTCGCCGCCACCCTCGCCTGGGCTACCTCGCCGCGATCGTCGCCGGCATCCTGACCACCCTCTCCGCCGCGCCCTTCATGCTGTGGTGGCTGGCACCGGTGGCCGCCGGCCTGCTGTACGCCGGGCTGAGCGACAGCACGCCCCGTCAGGCGGCCTGGCGAGGCTGGTGCTATGGTCTGGGCCTCTTCGGCACCGGGGTCTCCTGGGTCTATGTCTCGATTCATGACTACGGCTATACCGGTGTACCGCTGGCCATCGCCCTGACCGCCCTGTTCGTGGCCGCCATGGCGCTGTTCTTTGCCGTCACCCTGGGGCTCTATCGCCGCCTGTGCGGCCCCCGCCTGGATGTGATCACTTTTGCCGGCGCCTGGGTGCTGGGCGAGGCATTACGCACCTGGCTGTTCACCGGCTTTCCGTGGCTGTTGCTGGGCAGCGGCCAGGTCGACTCGCCGCTGGCCTCCTGGGCACCGCTGGGCGGCGTCTATCTGCTGTCGCTGGTTACCGCACTGAGCGGCGCACTGGGCGTCCAGCTGCTGCGCCGGCGCTGGTGGTGCGCCCTGCCCCTGGCCGGCCTGTGGCTGATCCCGCTGGCCCTGCCGACGCACTGGACGCAGCCCGCCGGCGATCCGGTGCGTGTGGCCCTGCTGCAGGGCAACCTCTCGCAACACATCAAGTGGACACAACAGGGACAGCGCACGGCCATCGACACCTATCTGCGCCAGACCCGACAACTCGACGGCGCTCCGCTCGACCTGGTGATCTGGCCGGAAGCCGCCCTGCCGATGTTCGAGGACCGGGCCGCCCCCATCATCGAACGCGCCCAGGCCAGCCTGGCGGACGAGACACAGCTGCTCACCGGTATACTGCAACGCGATGCGCAGGGGCTGTTCTATAACAGCGTGGTGGGACGAAACGGCGTCGAGGGCGAGTATCGCAAGCATCACCTGGTGCCCTTCGGCGAATATCTGCCACTGGAGAGCCTGCTGCGGGGTGCCATCGCCTTCTTCGATCTGCCCATGCCGGCCATGACCCCGGGCGCGGACGAGCAGTCCCCCATGGTCGCCGCCGGGACCCGCATCGGCAACGCCATCTGCTACGAGATCATCTATGCCGACCTGGTGGCGGATCAGGCCCGTCAATCCGAGGTGATCCTGACGCTCTCCAACGACAGCTGGTTCGGCGATTCGCTGGGGCCGCAACAGCACCTGCAGATGGCGCGACTGCGTGCCCTGGAAAACGGCCGCTATGTGGTGCGCGCCACCAGCAACGGCGTCACCGCCATCATCGATCCCCGGGGCCATATCACAAAGCGCCTGCCCCAGTTCGAGACCGCCACCCTGATCGGCGAATTCACCCCGATGGAAGGCCTCACCCCCTTCACCCGCACCGGCAGCTGGCCGGTCTGGCTGCTCGGGCTCGGGATGGTGCTGGCCGGGGTGCGGGGACGCCGCTCGTAAGCTGGAAGCTGGAAGCTGGA
This sequence comes from Halomonas sabkhae, assembly GCF_030409265.1. Lineage (NCBI taxonomy): Bacteria > Pseudomonadati > Pseudomonadota > Gammaproteobacteria > Oceanospirillales > Halomonadaceae > Halomonas > Halomonas sabkhae. The sequence goes on along the minus strand of NZ_JAUFPM010000017.1, from coordinate 43,948 downwards.
AGCTGGAAGCTGGAAGCTGGAAGCTGGAAGCTGGAAGCTGGAAGCTGGAAGCTGGAAGCTGGAAGCTGGAAGCTGGAAGCTGGAAGCTGGAAGACAGCATGAACCCCGACAGCTCGGGGTCAAGGTTTTTTCTTCCAGCTTCAAGCTTACGGCCGCGAAGCGGACGATCTACCAGCTCCGGGCGAAGCCCGGGTGGTTTTCTTCCAGCTTAAAGCTTACAGCTTATAGCTCCCGGCGCAGCCGGGGACTTCCAGCTTCAAGCTTATGACTTCAAGCTCCCGACGAGGTCGGGTCTTCGCCCAGCACCTCGGGGATCGTCATGGTGACGTAGCGGCCGGGGGCGGGTTCGAGGATATCGAGTTCGCCGTCGCCGGGCTGGCGGGCTGCGACCATCTTCTCGGCATCGGCGTAGCCGTTGTCGGTCATCCACGCCTGCCAGTGCGGCCACCAGGAGCCTTCGTGGGCTTCGGCGCCTTCCAGCCAGGCTTCGTGGTCGTCCGGCAGCTCGTCATTGGTCCAGAACCCGTACTTGTTCTTGTGCGGCGGGTTGACGATCCCCGCGATGTGACCGGAGCCACCCAGCACGAAGGTCACCGGCCCCTTGGGCAACAGCGCGCCATAGTAGGTGCTGTTCCACTTGGCGATATGGTCCTCGCGGGTCGACACGAAATAGCTGGGCGTCGAAATCTTGCGCAGGTCGATCTTGACGCCATCCAGTTCGATGCCGTTGGGCTCGACCAGACGGTTTTCGCGATACAGATGGCGCAGGTACCAGCCATGGGTGCCGGCCGGCAGGTTGGTGCCATCGGTGTTCCAGTACAGCAGGTCGAAGGGGGCCGGGGCGTCGCCCTTGAGATAGTTGTTGATGTAGAACGACCAGAAGAGGTCATTCTCACGCAGCAGGTTGAAGGAGTAGGCCATGACACGGCCGTCCAGATAACCATCCTGCTCGAGCTTCTGTTCGAGGCCACTGAGCACCGGCTCGCTGAGAAAGACCCCCAGCTCGCCCGGGTCCCGGAAGTCCTGCAGCGTGGCCATGTAGGTCACGGAGCGTACCTTGCGGCCACGCCGCGTGCTGGTCAGGTAGGCCACGGTGGAGGCTGCCAGGGTACCGCCCACGCAGTAGCTCAGGAGGTTGACCGATTTCTCGCCGACCGCCTGTTCGATGGCTTCCATGGCGGCGATGGGCCCCATCTGCATGTAATCGGCCCAGGTCAGGTCCCGCTGCTCGGGCCCCGGGTTGCGCCAGGAGATCAGGAAGACGCTGTGCCCCTGGTCGACCAGCCATTTGATCAGGGAGTTTTCCTGACGCAGGTCCAGCACGTAATACTTGTTGATCCAGGGCGGTACCACCAGCAGGGGAGTCTTGAAGACCTTCTCGGTGCTGGGCGCATACTGGATCAGCTGCATCAGCTCGTTCTCGAAGACCACCGAGCCCGGGGTGACCGCGATGTTCTCGCCGACCTTGAAGGCCGTGCGATCGGTCATGGTGACATTGATGCCTTCCACCGAGTTGGCCAGATCCTCGCGCAGGCGTGCCAGCCCGTCGACGAGATTCTGCCCGCGGGTTTCCACGGTGCGGCGCATGACCTCAGGGTTGGTGGTCACGAAGTTGGTCGGCGACATGGCGTTGACCAGTTGCCGGGCATAGAAGGCGAGATTGCGACGATTGTCGTCCGACAGGCCATCGAGGTTGTCGATCAGGGCCTCGACGCGCTGCGCGAACAGCAGATACTGCTGCATGATCGCCATGTAGAAGGGGTCGCTCTGCCAGGCATCATCGCGAAAACGCCGGTCGCCCTTGCCGGGCGAGACCAGGGGCTCTACCGCTTGCCCGGAGAAGGCCTTGAGGCCGTATTGCCAGAGCTGGTACTGATCCTCCATCAGGCGCGCCTGGGTCTGCCAGAGCAGCGATGGATCACGATTGAGCGCTTCGGCACCGGCACGAAAGCTTTCGCGCATGTCCGAGTAGACGGATTCCGCCGCGGTGTCCGGCACCAACCGGGGTAACACATCCTCGATCAGCGCCTGGTAATGTTCACCGATCAACCTGGCCTGCTCGCCCCATGCTTCGAGTTCTTCCTGCGACGGCGTGTGATTCCCTGGCTGCATCGCTCCCTCCCGGTATCTGGAAAAACGGCCGCCACCCATCAAGCGGATGGCGGCCGAGATGACAGCGCGTCGTGACGGCGCTGCTGCCTGCTGGTCGGGGTATCGTCAGCTGGAGCCGTTGCCGTTACCCGCATTACTGCCGGAGCCGCGCTTGCGCGTCGTCTGGCTGGTGGCCTTGGCGGGGCCTTCCGACTTGGCGGACTCCTGGGTGGCTTGCGTGGCTTCTTCCATCCGCTCGGCCATGGCCTGACCGGACTCACCGAACAACGCTTCCATCTCGCTCTTCATGCGCAGGCTCATTTCGCTCATGGCGCGGGCGTCGGCCAGCATCTGATTGGACAGCTCGGTCATCATCTCGACCTGGCGAGTGCCGAAATCGCGGGCCTGCTCGGCATCGCCGATGTCACTGGCATCGCGCAGGCTGGACGTCCCCATCTGGCTGTAACGCTTCATGGCATCCAGCTGATACTGGGTGACCCGCTCCATGTTGTCGAGCATCAGGGAATTGAGCTTGCGCATGGGGGTGAAGAATTCGCGGGCCTGCTGATTGAATGAATCCATCATCTTGTCTTGCATGATCGCTACCTCCCGAAGGGAACGGATGACACGGAATTTGTGCTGCACTGCACAAAGACTAGTCTGGCACGCCGCACGTTGCAAGATAATGACGTCAAGACTGCGACAACGCCGGCAGGCGACCCAATCAGTTGCTGCGCTTGCTGCGTGACCGGGAACTGGCCGACGCCGATCCCGACCCGCTCTGGCCGGAGGACGTCGATGCTGTCGACTCGTCACCCTGGGCGGCGCCCTGCTGGCCGGCGCCGGAGGCGGCGCGATTCAGCATGTCCATCATCATCTGCTGATAATTGCCGAAATTGGCCATGCCCTGCTGAAAGAGCGGTTGTTGAAGGAAGGGCTGCATCAGGCTCATCGGGTCGTAACCTTCCACCCCGGATTCCATCTGCTTCTGGATGCGCTGCAGCAGATCCTGCTGGAACGCCTCCACATCGGGCAGCCCGAGCGCCTGACGAAATTCATCGGGCGTCAAATCGAATTCGACATTGATCTTCATGGATAGCATCCCTGACTGGAGTGAGTGGCGTCTCATGTCCAGTGTAGCAGGCTGCCCCGCTCGGCAGGGCCCGTCACGACAGGCGGGGCGTTGTCACCGCGACATCCTGGTTCTGGCCACGATGGCGCAGCAGGTGATCCATCAGCGTCAGCGCCATCATCGCCTCGGCGATCGGCGTGGCGCGAATCCCCACACAGGGGTCGTGGCGCCCGCGCGTGATGACCTCGACCGGTGCGCCGTGAATGTCGATGGAGCGCCCCGGCGTGGTAATGCTGGAGGTCGGCTTGAGGGCCAGATGCGCGATGATGGTCTGGCCACTGGAGATGCCACCCAGCACGCCGCCGGCATGGTTGGACAGGAAGCCGTCCGGGGTCATCTCGTCGCGGTGCTCGCTGCCGCGCTGGGCCACCGCGGCGAAGCCGTCGCCGATCTCGACGCCCTTGACCGCGTTGATGCTCATCAGGCCATGGGCCAGCTCGGCATCCAGGCGATCGAAGACCGGCTCGCCCAGCCCGGGCGGCACCCCCTCGGCCACCACCGAGATCTTCGCCCCCACGGAGTCCTGGTCGCGGCGTAGCTGTTCCATGTAATCCTCGAGCTCCGGCACCTTGTCCGGGTCAGGACAGAAGAAGGGGTTCTCGTCCACCGCCTGCCAGTCACGGAACTCGATGCCGATGGGACCGAGCTGGCTCATGTAGCCGCGCACGCGAATGCCCCGACCGGCCAGATACTGCTTGGCGATGGCGCCGGCGGCCACGCGCATGGCGGTCTCGCGTGCACTGGAACGCCCGCCCCCACGGTAATCGCGGAGACCGTACTTGTGGTGGTAGGTGTAATCCGCATGGGCCGGCCGGAACTGGTCCTTGATGCGCGAATAGTCCTTGGAACGCTGATCGGTGTTCTCGATCATCAACCCGATCGAGGTACCCGTGGTCACGCCCTCGAAGACACCGGACAGGATGCGCACCCGATCGGGTTCGCGACGCTGGGTGGTGAAACGCGACGACCCGGGACGGCGGCGATCCAGCTCGTGCTGCAGGGTGGCTTCATCCACCGGCACCCCCGGCGGGCAGCCGTCGATGATGGCGCCCAGCGCCGGGCCGTGGCTCTCGCCGAAGGTGGTCAGGGTGAACAACTTGCCGAAGGTGTTGCCGGACATGGGCGCTCCTCAATGACGAATCAGGCGAAGGACGCCGCATGGGCGTCGAGTTCCGCGGCGGTCAGCGCAAACACGCCCTGGCCGCCACGCTCGAATTCCAGCCACATGAAGGGCACGTCAGGAAACGCCGCCTCCAGGTGGTGATCGGAGTTGCCGACCTCGACGATCAGCACGCCGTCGTCGCTCAGGTACTGTCGGGCCTCGCGCAGGATGCGCCGCACGATGTCCAGGCCATCGGCACCGGCCCCCAGTGCCAGGCTCGGCTCGTGGTGGAACTCGCGTGGCATGCCGGCCAGGTCGCGGGCATCGACATAGGGCGGATTGGAGACGATGACGTCATAACACTGCCCTTCCAGTCCGCTGAAAAGATCCGCGATCACGGCGCGCACTCGATCGCCGACATCATGGCGGGTGATGTTCTGTCGCGATACCTCGAGGGCCTCGGGACTGACATCGGCCAGGTCCACCTCGCTGGTCGGCAGAAGCAGTGCCGTGGCGATGCCGATGCAACCGGATCCGGCGCACAGGTCCAGCACCCGCATCGGCGGCTCGCCCGGGAACCAGGCGGCGAAGCCATCCTCGATCAGCTCGGCGATCGGCGAGCGCGGAATCAATACCCGTTCGTCGACATTGAAGGGCACGCCGGCAAAGAAGGCTTCCCCCAGCAAGTAGGGCAAGGGGCGCCGGCTGGCGATACGCTCGCGCACCAGCGCCACGATGCGCGAGCGCTCCATGGGCAGCAGGCGCGCATCGAGTACGCCGGGGTCGACATTCCAGGGCAGATGCAGGGCCCCCAGGGTCAGGGCCACGGCCTCGTCCCAGGCCGAATCGGTACCGTGACCGTAATGCAGGCCGGCCAGATGAAACTCGCTGGTGGCCCAGCGCAGGCAGTCCCGCAGGGTGATCAGCCCCTCGGCGAGCTCGCCGTTGCCAAGCGTCAGGGTGGAAGTCGATGAAGTGCAGTCGGAATCGGCCACGGGGCATCCTGTTCAGCGGTTGCATGATAAGCGTGGACTGACGATTGTACCTTCGCCGGCGGTTCACAGCCACGCCAGGGCCGTTATACTGGAGGCTTGATGCCGAACACCGGCCACCGCCATTTGCATGCACTTCATGATGCCACGCACGACACGGTGCGTGGCCGACGAGCCTGACCATGAGTCGACGACGCCAGAAGCCCGATGACGACGAGATCAACGCCTTTCGTCAGGCGCTGAGCGAGGCCGGTGTGCGCCCCATGCAACACAATCGCGCCGACCCGGGCCGCCCTCGGCGCGCCGAGGAAGCCGCCCAGGCGCGACGGGCCGCAGCGACGGATGCCGGCAACCAGAATGCGTCGGGACGCACCTCGGATGGCCGTGTCGATCCCGTCAGGCCATCGACCTACCTCGACTTCGCCCTTCCCGACCTGCCCTATCGTACGCGCAGCGAGCTCAAGAAAGGCCGCCTCGGCTGGCAGGCGGGTCTCGACCTGCATGGCTACACCATCGACGAGGCTCGCCAGGAGCTGGAAAGCTTCCTCCACGAGGCCGAAGCCGAACGCGCGCGCTGTGTCCTGATCGTGCACGGCAAGGCCTGGGGCGCCAGCGCGAATTACCCGGTCATCAAGAGTCACGTCAATGCCTGGCTGCGCGAGTGGCCGAGCGTGCTGGCCTTCTGCTCGGCGACGCCCATCGATGGCGGGACCGGTGCCGTCTATGTCTTGTTGCGGCGCCAGCGTTAGCACCTCCGCGATGATGCAGGGCTCCCATAAAAAAAATGCATGAAGCGCCATAAGTGAACCGGCCTACTTCGCCGGGCGGCTATCCATCATCCTGAGCAGCGGAAACCGATCGCATCATCCGTTGAAGCAGGAGCGAAAGCATGCCGGCACAGGTCAGGCTGGAAATCGTCGAACAACCCCCGGCCCTCAGGGCACATCAAGGGGATCACCACTTCACCCTCAGCCCGCTCTGGCTCAGGGAGCGCACTCGGGCCCGCGACCAGCTGGAGCCGATGACCCAGCAGCGACTCTTCGACTCGCATGCCCTGGATCCGGACCTGGCCATCGCATCACTGGAGAGCGGGTGCCACGATGACGTGCATATCGCCTTCAGCGACGGCCACCAGGAAACCTTCCAGCTTGATGCCCTGGCGGCGGACATTCAGGGCCATAGCCACTTTCCTTCGGCCACGCCATGGGATGCGCGCATCGATCACCAGGGCCTGCGCTTCGACTGGCGGCAGATCCTGGCGGATGACGCGGCGTTCCACCAGTCGCTGGACGCCTACCTGCGCTACGGCTATATCGTGCTGCACGACGTACCCACCGACCCCGAACGCATCCTGGAGGTCGGCGCCAAGTACGGCTATGTCAAGGAAACCAATTTCGGGCGCTACTTCGAGGTCTACTCGCGCCCCACGGGCAATGATCTGGCCTACCGCAGTGTCGCGCTGGGGCCGCACACCGACAACCCGTACCGACATCCGGTACCGGGCATCCAGCTGCTGCATTGCCTGGTCAATGAAACGAGCGGCGGGCTCTCGACACTGGTCGACAGCCTCCAGGTGCTGGCCACCCTGCAACACGAGATGCCGGAGGGGTATCAGCTGCTCAAGCAGACACCCGTGCGTTTCCGCTTCCTGGATGCCGGCACGGAACTCGTGACCCATCGCAGCATGATCCAGACAGATGCCGAGGGCCTACCCACCGGGGTTCACTACAGCCCGCGGCTGGACTCGTTGCCACTGCTGGATGCGCGCGATACCCGGCTCTTCCACCAGGCGCGCAAGCGACTCGGGGAACTCTTTCTGGATCCCGACTTCGAGTTCCGTTTCCGACTCGGCGCCGGTGAGTTGATGATGTTCGACAACAGTCGGGTCCTGCATGGTAGAACCCGCTACAACCCTGACGAAGGGCACCGGCATCTGCAGGGATGTTATCTGGATACCGATGGACCGCGGGAACGTTACGCCAGCCTGCTGAAAGATGCGCACACAGCCCAGGAGGTCGCCTGAATGCAACAGGTCGCATTTCGCCAGATGAAGGACGGTACCCGGGAAGAGTACCAGTTTCTCGACAGGCTGGAATCAGCGTTCAACGAGGGCCTGGTCGAGCGTCTGATCAAGGCACTGGAAAACCTGGACAACAGCTTGAGCGGCTATCAGGTGACGCGCCTCGAGCACTCTCTTCAGAGCGCGGCGCGAGCCGAAGCCGATGGTGCCGACGACGACCTGATCGTCGGTGCCCTGCTGCATGATCTGGGAGACGAACTGGCACCCTACAATCATTCGCAACTTGCCGCGGCGATCATCCGCCCCTACGTGCGGAGCCAGGTGACCTGGATCATCCATCACCACGGCTTGTTCCAGAAGGTCTATTACGCGCACTTCTTCGCCGAGGACCCGCACGAACGGGATCGTTACAAGCACCACCCCTGGTATCAAAGCTGCGTCGACTTCTGTGAGCGCTATGACCAGGCCTCCTTCGATCCCGATTACCCGACGCCCTCACTGGAGCACTTCAAGCCCCTGCTGGAACGCGTGTTCTCCCGGACACCCTTCGACCCGGCCGTCATCGGCGAGGCAGAAGCACAGGGCCCGGTCGCCGAGTGACTCGGCATAAGGGCCGGCGCTCAGCGACGCGACCGGCCCGACACCCGCCATGGCCGGCAGAGTCCCGCCGGCCATGCATGATGCCGCTCACTCCCGCTCAGCGTTCAATGCCGACACCAGCCAGTCCTTGACGGGCTGCACCAGTGCATTGTCAGGGTACTTGAGCTCTATCCAGTAGCCATAATGCGCGCGGGCCACCTCCGGTCCCACTCCCATCAACTTGCCGCTGGCGAGATGTTTCTCGACGATGAACTTCCATCCCAGCGCGACCCCCTGCCCTTCCAGAGCCGCATTCAACACCAGCGGGTAATTGTGGAAAGGAAATATATCCTCATCGGGAATCGGCCATATCGCCACCGCTCGAGCCCACTGTTTCCAGTCGAGCCAGCGAGGATCCCTTTCATCCTGATGCAGCAGTGTCAGGCGGGACAGGTCATCGGCGTCGTTTATGTACTGCAACCCGTGTCGTTCCGCATAGGCGGGCGTGCAGACCGGCAGGACGCGCTCCTCGGCCAGGAGTTGCGACCCGGATGCCGCAGACTGCCGGCCGAACCGGATGGCAATATCCGCCGCCTGCATGGACGCATCATCGTCCCGATCCACGGGCACGAGATGGATGCGCAGCTGCGGGAAGCAGGCCTTCAGCTCGGGCAGCAAGGGCAAGAGGCACAGGTGGGTAAAACCGGACCCCGCCGCGATGGAGACTTGCGGCCTGTACACGCCGCTGAGGCGATACATCTCCTGGCAGGCGCCGTGAATCACCTGCAAGCCATGCTCCACCTCGTGATAGAAGCGCTCACCGTGAGGCGTCAGCACCAGGCTATTGCCACTGCGCTCGAACAGCGATAACCCGAGGTGCTCCTCCAGCGCGCGTATCCGTTGCGACACCACGGGTTGAGAGGTGCCGGTGGCCTCCGCTGCTGCGGTCATCGACCCCAGCCGGGCCGTGGCTTCGAAGGCATTCAGCCCCCTCAGCGAGGGCAGTTTTACTTCCATGGCCGCTTTATCCACTCCGCCATTTGTGCCGTTAGGCGAACCACTCTAGCGCATGCAAGAAGCGGACGACACGCGCATCACCCGCTGTCAGTGCAGGCCGGCTATGGCTCGGGCTCGCGCGATGCGTTATCGGCCTGCCGCGCCCTCGAAGCCCTGCCCCATGCCTTTCAGGTCCCCAGATCGCGTTCGCGCTTGTCCAGCGCTTCCTTGGCCAGGTGGCGCCCCAGGCGAATCAGGGCTTCGGCGCGATGAAACTCGTAGGCGCCGCACACCGTCTTGGGGATCTTGACCAGAACATCCGGCGGATAGCCGGCCAGGCGGTAATTGGCGATGGCACCCTGGGCGATATCAAAGGACGCCAGCATCATGTCGAGCCGCCCCCAGGCGTGCTGATCACGCTCCTGCTGGCCCTGCTCATGGTCATCGGCTTCCGCGCTGCCAAGGCCGTCGAACAGTTTCTTGGTGGCGCCCTTGACCCCTTGCATCCAGCCTTCGAAATCGACGCTGCCCGACTGATCGCGGGCCTCTTCCCGGGCCCGTTCCTCGGCCGCCTCGTCGGGCGGCAACATGGCGTCCAGCGAGATGGGACGCGACGTCTGGGCCGTGGCGTTGACGGCCATCAGGAAGTCGGCACGCGCCTCCACCGCCGGCATCACCGGCAGCGGGTTGAGCAGGCCGCCATCCACCAGCACCTGGGAGCCGCGATAGACCGGCGTGATGACACCGGGCACGGCGATGGAAGCCCGCACGGCCTGCAACAACGGGCCGGATTGAAACCAGACCTCGCGCTGGCGCGTCAGATCCGTGGCCACGGTGGTCACCGGCACGCGCAGGTCCTCGATCAGGCTGTCACCGACCAGCTCCTCGAGCTTGCTCATGACCTTGCTGGCTTTCATGGCGCCCATCGGGCTCCAGGTAATGTCGACCAGGCGCAGCACGTCGAAGTAGTCCAGGCGACACACCCAGTCACGGTAGGCACTGAGTTGACCGGCGGCATAGGCGCCGGCCACCAGCGCTCCCATGGAGCAGCCGGAGAGGGCCACGATCTCGTAACCGCGTGCCTCCAGCTCTTCGATCACACCGATATGCGCATAGCCCCGCGCGCCGCCACTGCCCAGTGCCAGCATGACGCGGCGACCATTGCCGTCTTCAGCCTGCTGTTCGTCCATGACACCTCCCCGGAATTGGCTGCGTCCTGTGCCGCACAGGATCAACCCTGCCCGGCACAAGCATGATGCGTCACGATGGCGTCAGCGACTGCCGGTACCCTGTCCGCCTCCAGATGGAGATGGTGACCGCCGGCCAGAATGTGCCGGCTCAGCCGCTGCAGCGCCCCGCGTGCCTGGTCCATGCCGGGGCGCTGCGTCAGAATACCCGCCCTACCCTCGATTAATAGCACATCGCAGCGGATGGCCCCCAGCATGGCCAGTACCTGCTCGGGCGTGAAGCGCACCGGCGATGGCCAGCGCAGGCGCGGATCGCTGCGCAGTCGCCAGTCCCCCTCGGGCATGGCTTCCAGGTTGCGTTCCATCAAGGGCCGCGCGGTGTCGGCATCGATCGGCGTGACACTGCCCTTGACCCGGGACTGCACGGCCGCATCGATATCCGCATAACGCGGCGCCGGCGATGGCGTGCGCCGCGCCGCCTGCAGGCCCTGGCGCAATTGCCCGGGCGCCGACGGCGCCGGGGTGCTCAAGGCGCCCAGACCGTCGATCAGGCGCAGCCCATCGACCCGTTCCGGCAGGCCGGCGGCCAGCAGGCAGGCCACGCCGGCACCCATGGAATGCGCCAGCAGGGGCGCACTGTCGAGGTCCAGCGCATCCAGGGCATCGAGCACATCATGGCAGTAGTCCCAGAGCGCATAATCGCCGCCGCCTGCCAGGTGCCGCGACTGGCCGTGGCCGGCCAGGTCCAGCGCCACCACCCGGATGCCCAGGTGTTCGACCAGCCGCGGCGCCAGCCGGGAAAAGCTCGCCGCATTGTCCAGCCAGGTCGGCGCAGCGGCGTCCCCCCAGGACAGGGCCGCCAGGCGCTGGTTTGCCAATCTCAGGGGCGTCGCGGTGGTCATCGGCAGGCTCCCGGCAGCATGGCATCGAGACACGCCTGAAGTGCCTGACGGGCCGCTTGCGGATGCTCCATGGGAAACATGTGACTGCCCTCAACCTCGCTGACCGGCACCCCGTGACGCCGCAGACGCCGGCGTCGACGCGGCGTCATCAGATCCGAGTCCTGCCCCGCCAGCACACTCACCGGCACCTTCAAGCGGGACGGCAGGCCATGCAGATGGTCGGGCAGATGGCGGAAGATATCCACTTCGATCGCGGGGTCGTAGCAGAGTGCCACGCCCCCTTCCTCGAGCTCCCGGGTACCGCCGGCGATGTAGTCATCCAGTGCCTGATCGGTGAAGTGCCGGAACAGGCCGCGGCGACGCAGATAGTCGCGCATGGTCGCATGATCCGGCCACCGGGAGCGGCGTCCCAGGCTCCGGCCCGCCGGGGTGACGCGGTCGACCAGGCCCAGCCGCTTGGCCAGCTTCATGGCCAGGGCATCCAGACCCAGCATCAAGGGGGGATCCAGCATCACCACCCCATGGAAGCGTTGCGGCGCCTGTTCGGCAGCCATGGCCATCAGCACGCCGCCCATGGAGTGGCCGACGCCGACCACCGGCGACGTGAACCCGGCCAGGTGGGCGAGCAGCTCATCACGTAGCGCCAACCAGTTGTCGCCGACCGGATACTCGGGATGATGCCCGAGCCGCTCGACGGGATGGAGGTCGAAATCCTCCTCCAGGGGTGCCAGAAAGCTGCGATAACTGCGGCCGGGAAAGCCGTTGGCATGGGCGAAGACAAGCGGTATGGCGGTATCGGGCGATGGCATGGCAGGTTTCCGTTGCGCGAGACGTCTGGTGGTCACGGGCTGACACGAATACCATGAGGCGGCCTGGGTAGAGCCGGGTTTTCATTCAGCCGTTTCATGCGAGCGTATCATTTCGACACGCTCGCTGTGCCACGACATTCGCCTTATTGCTTGCCACCAGGAGCCAACGTGCCACACCGCCCCCCGAACAACCGACGAGATACCCGCCTGCGCAATCGCGTTTTCTTCCTGACGGTGCTGCTCGCCGTGCTGGTCGGGCTGTACATGGCGCGTTGATGGCACCGGCGGCAGCCCGCTTCACTCCTGCTCGCGGTACTCCGCGTACATGTCGCGCGAGCGCGCCAGGTGTTCGTGCATGGCCTGGCGGGCCGCCGCACCGTCCCGCTCGAGAATCGCCTCCAGAATGCGGGTGTGCTCCTGATGCACCAGTTCCAGATAGCGCGCCGTGGAGCTCATGTCGATATCGATGCTGAGCAGCTTGGAACGCGGGATCATGCTGTCGCTCAAGGGCTCGTAGAAGCGGTCGAAGAAGACGTTGTGCGTCGCCTTGACGATGGTGTGATGGAAGGCGAAGTCCTCGCGCCTCGCCTGGGACTGCCCGGCGCGCACGGCCGCGAAGTCGGCATGGCGGGCCTCCAGACGCTGCCGGTCCTCGCCGTCATGGCGATACGCGGCCAGCTCGGCGGCGCTCGGCTCCAGCGTCAGGCGCAGCTCCAGCACCTGCAGGATGTCTTCCACGGTACGCGGACTGATGTGCACCGCCGGCCGCGGTGCGTCCACCTCGTTGCGCAACACCGTGGTGCCCACGCCGCGGCGAGTCTCGACCAGCCCGAGCGACTTGAGATGGGTCATGGCCTCGCGAATCACCGTGCGGCTTACGCCGAAGGCATCACAGAGTTCACTTTCGGTAGGCAGCTTGCTGCCCACGGGGGTCTGTCCCGAGGTGATGCGCTGCTCGAGCTGCTCCAGCACCGCCTTCGACAGGCTACCTTCGCGGGTAATGGGCTTCACGCCCCATTCATTCGACACCGCCATCTCGCGTCCTTTTGAAATTGAGCCACCCTGTGCATTGCGCGGCTCGATTGAATGCATGCTTGTTGTTGCGCTTCCGTTCCCTGACGGCCGATTCAGCTTGCTGTCCTCGCCATGCGAGGGTGTCGACAAACGTCACGCGTCAAAATGCGCCGTGGTCTGTCAACACTCTCTGACACGGCAGCGCCTTATCCACGTAGCCTATCAAGCTCCTGGTACAGGGTCATGGGGATCGTTAAACCCTTCGTCCAACTGCGTTGACGCGCCGCATGGCGACGCTGCGACGGCAGCCTGGCCCCCTGGCCCAGCACGCCCTCGAACAATGCCTCGGCATGCGCCAGGTGCTGTTCGACACTGGCCCCCGTCAGCACCGCCGGATCGATCGCCAGCAGCAGTTCGCCATGCTGTGGCCGGCCCTCTCCCCCGGGAGTGGCGGCCCGGGTCTCGTGGCCCAGCAGATCGCCGATCAGCGGGCCTGCCAGCAGCTCGATCATGATCGACAGAGCCGACCCCTTGTGGCCGCCAAACGGCAGCATGGCCCCCTCCAGCGCCGCCTCGGGATCCGTCGTCGGCGCGCCCTCCGTATCGATGGCCCAGCCCGCCGGCAGCGTCTCGCCGGCGCGTCGATGAAGCTCGATCTCGCCACGTGCCACGACACTGGTGGCAAAGTCGAAAGTGTACGGAAAACGCCCCGGACGCGGCCAGGAGAAGGCCACGGGGTTGGTGCCCAGCAGGGGCCGACTGCCGCCTGCCGGGGCCACGAAGGCATGGCTCGGGGTCATGGCCAGCGCCACCAGCCCCGCCTCGGACAGCGACTCCACCTCGGGCCAGAGCGCCGAAAAGTGAAAGGCATTGTTCACGGCCAGCAGGGCGATGCCATTGGTCCTGGCCTTCTCCATCAAGATGGGCCGGGCCTGCTCGAAGGCCAGCAGCGAGCAACCCTGGTCGGCATCGGTGCGCACCACGCCGGGCGCCAGATTCTCGACCCGGGGCACGGCATCCGGCTTCACACCGCCATTGCGCAATGTCTCGACGCAGCTGATCAGGCGATAGAGTCCATGGGAGTGGCACTCATCCTGCTGCACGGCCACCACATTGCGCGTAATGGCGGCGGCATGAGACTCGCTGAAGCCGTTGCGGGTCAAAACCTCGTGACTCAGCCTCTGCGCTTCGTCAAGCGTCAGGGTGACCGTGTCATCCATCAGCATTCTCCTTTTTCTGTTGGCGAACCGGAACGGCGAGATCAGTCATCCGGATGCCCCATGGCCACGAACTTGCCACCCTGATAGACCACGGTCGGGTCGTTGGGGTCGATATCACCCGCCGCGGCTTCGACCTCCTCGCGCCAGGGTTCGGAGCTGTCCCTGGGCACCCAGCCGAGAAACGCGGCCTTGCTGTTATCCCACCAGGTCTCGTTGTTGGCCGAGACGCCATAGACCACGGTGTATCCCAGCCGGGGCGCGACAAAGGCACGCTCCAGCAGGGCGACGAAATCCTCGACGCTCAACCAGGTCGCCAGCATCCGGGTATCCGCCGGCTTGGGAAAGCAGGAGCCGATACGCACGCTCAGGGTCTCGACACCGAACTTGTCGTGGTAAAGGCTGGCCAGGTCTTCGCCGAAGCATTTGGAGACGCCATACAGCGAGTCCGGGCGGCGCGTGCACTGGCTATCGATGCGTGTGGTGCGCGGATGAAAGCCGATGGTGTGGTTGGAACTGGCAAACACGATGCGTGGCTTGCCGAGGTTCCTGGCGGCCTCATAGAGGTTGTAGGCGCCGATGATATTGGACTGGAGAATGCCGTCCCACGGCTTCTCGACGGATACACCGCCCAGATGCACGACGCCGTCACAGCCTTCGACCAGTGATCTGACCGCCTCGGCATCGGCCAGATCGCAGGGCACGAGCTCCTCGTGATCGGCCGCAGTTCCCAGGTCCGCGATATCCGACAGGCGCACGCGATGGGCCAGCCGGGCAAGGTGTGGGCGAATGGCCTTGCCGAGACCACCGGCTGCGCCGGTGACAAGAATGCGATTCAACATCATGCAGCTCCTTGATGGGGATTGGGCGGCTCACCGAGGCAAGCCGTGATGGACATGAATGACAGTGGATGGCCGGCGCTGCTCGAGTCGCGCCCCACCCGGATATCGCCAGGGACGCTTCAGGACGTCCCGAAGCCATAGAGTGTCGCGGGGTTGTCGACCAGGATCCGGTGCCGAACGGCCGGACTGGCCCATTCGAGCAGCACGTCCAGCTGCTCGGCATCATTCGGGTAGCGATCGCGCGATACGCCGACATGGGGCCAGTTGGATCCCCACAGAATGCGCTCGGGCGCATGCTCGATGACACGCCGGGCGATCGCTCCGACGTCAGGGTAATGCGGGCCGCCTTCCAGGCTGGCCTCATAGCCGGCACAGACCTTGAACCAGGCATTGCCTCGATCCAGCAGCCTCAGGATCTCGTCGACCCGTGCATCATCGGCCGGCACCGGATCCATGAACTTGCCGATATGGTCGATGATGTAGTCGCTTTCCAGCCGCCGCAGCGCCGCCAGGTGCTGCTCGAGATGTCGGCCGTTGAACTGCACCATCAGGTGCCAGCCCATGGCCCGCACGCGGGGCTCGATGGCCGGCATGTCGGTGGTGGTCATGGCGCCGCCGGGAAGGTTCATGATGCGCGCGCCTCTGACACCGAGCGCGTGCCAGGCCTCGAGCTCCTGCTCCGCAGTATCCGGGGTTACCACCGCCACACCGCGCGCCACCTCCGTACCCAGCTGCCTCAGGGCTTCCAGCAGGGCGCGATTATCATCCTGGTAGGCGTTCGACTGCGTGACCACGACCCGCTCCAGCGACAACCAGCGCTGAAGCTGGCGGTAATCCTCTACCGTCGCCAGTTCCGGGATCGGTGGACCACCCGGCTGCGCCTCGTAGCCAGGCAGGTAGAGATGGATATGACAGTCGGTGGCCCCGGGCGGCGCCTCGAGCGCCGGTGGCGTCCCGCTCAGGGGACGCGTATTGGCCGCTATCTCGGTCATGCTTCAGTCCTCCCTCAAGGCATGCTCATGCAGGGCATCGCGATTGATGCGGATCCCCAGCCCCGGGCCATCCGGGATGGACATGACGCCGTCATGGTGCTCAAGAGGCGTTTCGACGACCGCCTGTCGAAACGGGTTTTTCGTCCGATCGAACTCCATGATCGGCTCCAGGGGGCGACGACGCGGCGGATTCGGCGGCAGGGCCGCCATGAACTGCAGGCTGGCCGCAATGCACACTGCCGTGCCCCAGACGTGCGGCACCAGGCGAACCCCGTGCATGGCCGCCATGTCGGCCACCCGACGCATCTCGGAAAAGCCGCCGACAGCGCAGACATCCGGCTGGGCAATGTCGATGGCGCGGGTGGTCAGGGGTTCGAGCATGGCATAGCGACCATGCCAGTTCTCGCCACTCGCCACCGGGATAGGCTGGCCCTGGCGCACGGCGCGATAGGTGTCGAGCTGCTCCGGCAGCACCGGTTCCTCGAACCAGTCAATGTCGAATGGTGCGGCGCGCTTGCCGACCTCGATGGCCTCGAGCTGATCATAGCCATGATTGGCATCGATCATCAGGCGACGCTCCGGGCCGAGGGCCTCGCGTGCCGCCGCGATCGCCCGCAGGTCCTCCTCGACCTCGAAGCCGATCTTGATCTTGACGCCATGGAAGCCCTCCCGGGCATGGGCGGCGGCCTCCTCGGCCACATCCTGGACGCGGTCCACGCCATCACGGCGAAACGAGCCGGTGGCATAGGCCCGGACCGTTTCGCGAAAACGCCCACCGAGCAATTCACTGACCGAGGCCCCATAGTGCTTGCCCTTGATATCCCAGAGCGCGATATCAATGCCGCTCAGGGCCGTCATGGTCAGGCCGCGCTGTCCCTGATCGCGCAGTCGGTTGTAGAGATCCAGCCACAGCTTCTCGGTTTCCAGCGGATTGGCCCCCACCAGGGCTGCCCCGTACAGGTTGACGATGGTGGCATTGGCCCTGGCCGGCCCCAGGCATTCGCCCCACCCCAGAGTGCCGTCTTCGCAGACCACTTCGACCAGACAGTGCTGACGCCGCTCGAAGCGCATGGTGGCGCTCTCGAAGGCCTGGTCGAGGCGGTAATCCAGAATATGCGCATGCACGCTTGCGATCTTCATCATGACATCCTGACTGACAGTTGCGGTTAGCCGCCCGACTCGAACAGCGACGGCAGCATCAGTGACACGGCCGGCACATAGGTCACCAGCATCAGCACGGCGAACAGGGCCAGATAGAACGGCCAGATGGTGCGCACCGTCTCTTCCATCTTGATCTTGCCGATGACGCTGCCGACGAACAGACAGGACCCGACCGGCGGTGTGCACAGCCCCAGCCCCAGGTTGATCATCAGGATGATGCCGAACTGGATCGGGTCCATGCCGAACTGGGCGGCCACCGGCAGGAAGATCGGCGTGCAGATCAGGATCAGCGCCGCCATGTCCATGATCATGCCGAGCCCCAGCAACAGCAGGTTGAGCATCAGCAGGATGACGTAGGGGTTGTCGGAGATGGCCAGCAGCGCCTCGCTCAGCAGTTCGGGCACGCTGTAGAGGGCCAGCAGATAGGAGAAGGCCGAGGCGCACCCGACCAGAATCATCACCAGCGAGGTCGTGCGCACCGACTGATAGACCGCCTTCTTGAAGGAGTGCCAGGTCAGCTCGCGATAGACCAGCCCCGTGATGACGATGGCATAGATCGCCCCGAAAGCACCGGACTCGGTCACGGTCAGAATGCCCGAGAGCACGCCACCGACGATGATGACCGCGGTCAGCAGGCCCGGCAGCGCCGCGGCGAAACTGATGATCAGGGCATACCAGCCCGGAAACTCTTCCCCGGCATAGCCACGCTTCACCGCCACCAGGTAGGCGGCAACCGCCAGGGCGAGGCACATCAGAATGCCGGGAACGATGCCGGCAATGAACAACTGGGTCACCGAGATCCCGCCGCCTGCCGCGACAGCATAAAGAATCATGTTGTGGCTGGGCGGAATGACCACGCCGGCAACCGACGACGTCACCGTGACGTTGACGGCATAGTCGGCATCATAGCCCTTCTCCTTCATGACCGGCACCAGAATCGACCCCAGTGCCGAGGTGTCGGCAACGGCTGACCCGGAAATCCCCCCGAACAGCATCGAGGACGAGACATTCACCAGTCCCAGGCCGCCGCGAATCCGCCCCACCGCCGCCGAGGCGAGACGCACCAGGCGATTGGAGATGCCACCATGCAGCATCAACTCGCCGGCGAAGATGAAGAAGGGAATGGCCAGCAGCGAAAACACCGAGATGCCGGACAGAATGCGCTGAAAGCCGACGAAGAGCGGCAGCCCCTCGTAGAGGAAGGTCACGACCGAGGCCAGGCCGACGGCGAATGCCACGGGCGCACCGACGATCAGACCGAGAAAGAAGACGCCAAAGAGTATTATCAGGCCCATGGATCACGCCTCCCCTGGCGTCACGAGACGCTGCACGATATTGACCACCGAGAACAGCACCATCAGCAGCCCACTGACCACCATCGGCGCGGCGCGCCAGCTCTCGGAAAGACCGATCATCGGAATCGGCCGACTCAGATTGTCGAGCACCATGATGTAGCCCTGCCATGCCATGAAAACGCCAAAGGCCACCACGAACAGATCCGCCACCAGCCGCATCAGGCTACGCGGCAAGGCCGGCAGCCCCTCCCGAATGAAGTCGATGCTCAGGTGGGACTTGTGGCGCACCCCGGCGGCGGCGCCCAGGAAAGTCACATAGATGACGATCAGCAACGAAGTCTGCTCGACCCAGGTCGGCGTGTCGTTGAGAACATAACGCCCGAAGACCAGCCAGCCGAACGAGGCAATCAAGAAAACGAGCAGAATGCCCGAGACGATAATGCAGAGTTGCGCGATGCCATCCAGCACACTATCGACGGCAGAGCGTACAACCCGTTCCTCGGACTGACCCTCGGATTGATCGGAATAAGCACTCACGGTTTCTGACCCTGTCGAGGAGCCCCGGTTGGCGCGCCGACCGGGGCTCGGCATGGTGTGGACGGCACTATTTCTGCGCGTTCTGAATATCGCTTACCAGGCTTTCGAGGTCCGGATTTTCCTGAATGAAAGCGTCATAAATCGGCTGCATCTTGTCCTGGAAGGCGGCTTTGTCATCCACTTCATTGATTTCCACGCCGGATTCCAGAGCCAGCTCGCGACTGCTCTGCGCCTGCTCTTCCCAGAGCTTGCGTTGCTCCTGAGCCGCGTTTTCCGCTGCTTCACGAACAATGCCTTGATCCTCCTCGGACAATTCGGTCCAGGTGGATTTGGCGACGCACAAGCACTCGGGCAGGATCAGGTGCTCGGTCAGGGAGTAATATTGAGCGACTTCATAATGACCACTGGATTCGTAGGACGGATAGTTGTTTTCCGCACCGTCAATGACACCGGTTTTCAGCGACTGGTAGACCTCACTGTATGCCATCGGCGTGGCATTGCCGCCCAGTTCGTCGATCATCTGCACATAGAGGTCGTTGTTCATCACGCGGACCTTCAGCCCGTCCACATCCTCGGGCGATGTCACCGGATGATCGGTGTTGTACAGACTCCGCGCACCAGAGCCGAACCAGGAAAGCGCAATCAGGTTTTTCTCGGCCAGCGCATCCGCGAAACGCTCACCGATTTCCCCATCCATGATGCGGTACATGTTATCGGGGCTGCTGAAGATGAACGGCAATGACAGAATATTGGTCGCCGGCACAATGGGTCCCATGGGCCCCATGTTGAAGTTGGCAAAATCCAGTGCCCCGTTGCGCGTCTGTTCGATGGCGTCCGGCTGATCGCCCAGGACTGCATTGTGATAGACCTTGGGTTCGACGCGCCCTTCCGTCTTTTCGGCCACCTCCTCGGCAAAGCTTTCCAGCGCCACACTGTTGGGGTAGCTGGGCGGGTGGATGTTCCAGCCTCGCCACTGTTCTGCCTGGGCAGGTAATGCCACCATGGCCAGCAGGCCAGTGGCGGTCGTGAGCTTCAGGCAATGACGAAAATTCGTTGTCTTGTTGGTCAGCATGGCTCGCTCCATCCGGGTAGGATATGGTCAATCATTGTGCTTGTTCTGATGCCCCTGTGCTCTGTTACCAAAGCCGTTCGAGGCGTCTTTTATCATCAAGGGACACACGTCTGAGCGAATGTCTTGAATGCCTTTCCTGACGGATTACCAGAATCTCCGCTCGGACATGACGGCAGGATTTAAACTGGTAATACATCATATGAATGACAAGTTAGTCAGTCTCCGTGCACCTTACAAGCCTTCCCGACCACTTTGAGACTAAAGTGCTATCGGCCATTCCCGCCTTGCTTCCGCTTCCCTTCCAGTCCCCGGCTGGCGGCGACCCGAACCAGACAGGCTGGCCAGCGAACCATGCGGGCGTGCCGACAATCATCATATATCGTACAATCATGCGGCCATGCCAGGCGGTCGCCGTCTGCTGCCCCTCATGTCCCGTCACAATGCCGATCTTCCGCATCAGGACAAGATGCCAATGACCCACCTGCTGCTCGATACACTGAATGTCAGCCTGCCGGTATTCACCATGGTGTTCATGGGAATCCTGCTGAAACGCCTGGGCTGGATCGATCAGGCCTTCATCAATACCGCCTCCAGTCTGGTCTTCAAGGTCACCATGCCGGCCCTGCTTTTCCTGAGCATCCTGCGTGCCGAACCCGGCGAGGACTTCCAGCTCGGGCTGGTGGTGTATTACCTGATTATTTCGGCGCTGATGTTCGTGCTGATCTGGGCCTGGTCGCTATACCGCTGCCCCCGGCAACAACGTGGCGTCTACGTTCAGGCGGCATTTCGCGGCAACTGCGGCATCATGGGCCTGGCCCTGGCGACCAGCATGTACGGTGAGCTGGGGCTATCACTTGGTGGCGTCATGGCGGGCGGCATCATCATGCTCAACCTGGTACTGTCGGCCATCGTGCTGGCCGTCTACAGCCCGCTGGTCAATTCTCACCCCGGGGCCATTCTCAAGGATGTGGCGACCAACCCCCTGATCATCGGGATCGCCGGGGGGCTGCTGCTGGGGTGGCTGGACATCGGGCTACCGGGCTGGCTGATGACGTCCGGCGACTACCTGGCCTCGATGTCCCTGCCCCTGGCACTGATCTGTGTCGGCGGCAGCCTGAGCCTGGCGGCCATCAAGCAGGGCAGCCTGCTGGCCCTCGATGCCAGCCTGTGGAAGGTCGTGATCATGCCCTTGCTGGGCGTGCTGCTGGCACTTCCACTGGGCTTCAGAGGCCCGGAGCTGGGCATCCTGTTCCTCTTCCTGGGCAGCCCCACCGCCGCTGTCGCCTTCGTGATGGCGCGCGCCGCCGGGGCCAATACCGATCTGACGTCCAATATCATCATGCAGAGCACCCTGCTCAGCCTGGTGACCCTGACCCTGGGGATCTTCGTGCTCACGCTGCTGGGGCTGATATGAACCCACTCGGCAAACGGGGCATGCATAGCGCGGTATTGCACTGGCTCGTGTTCCAGGCTATGAACGCCTCCTCATGACCGAGCCAGGTTGATCAGGGCATCCGATTCGAGCTCCTCCAGCCGGTTGATCCCCAGCATGCCCATATCGGCGCGAATCTCGTCCATCAATAAATGAATGGCGTGGTCCACGCCACCTTCTTCACCAATGGCAGCCGCATAGTTGAAGGGTCGCCCGATGAAGGCACAGCTCGCCCCCAGGGCCAACGCCTTGAGCACATCGGTGCCACGCCGGAAGCCACTATCAATCATCACCGACATGTCACCCGCTACCTCCAGTGCTGCGGGCAGGGCACGCATCGGCGATACGGCACCATCCAGCTGACGTCCACCATGGTTGGAAAGAATCACCCCATCGGCACCATCCGCTCGTGCCGTGGCAACGTCCTCCGGGTTCAGCAGTCCCTTGATGACCAGGCGCCCTTGCCAGCGCTGGCGAATACGCTGCAACTCGGACCAGTCGAGATGCTCACGCCCGGAAAAGTCACGCAGGACGTGTCTGGATATAATGGCGGCACCACGCTCCGCGGTATTGTTTTCGAAGTGCGGCATGCCATGGCGCACCCAGGTGCGCAAGAAGGTTCCCAGGCTCCAGCGCGGATGCGTCAAGCCATCCCAGAACAGTCGTGGGCTCGGGCGCAGGGGCGTACGAAAACCGTTACGCAGGTTGTTCTCGCGATTCGGAACGACTGCCGAATCCACCGTGACGACCAGTGTCTCGACGCCGGCCCGAGCCACCCGGTCAATCAAGGCATCAATCTGCGACGACTCGGCGGGCAAGTAGGCCTGGAACCAGGTATCCGGCGCTTGCGCCATGACTTCCTCGAGGCGGATCAGGGACGAGCCGCTGAGGATCATCGGGATGCCGGCCCGAGCGGCAGCCCGGGCCTGCGCCAGATCCCCTCGATACCCGGTCAGCGAGCATATGCCCATCGGCGCAATACCGAAGGGTGCTGAATAACGCTTCCCCAACAGCGAGATCGAGGACTGGCGTTGGCTGACATCACGCAACACCCTGTGCTGAAAGCCAAGCTCGTCAAAGACCGCACGGTTGTCGCGGTAGGACGCCTGGGTTTCCACAGCACCCGCGACATAACCAAAGAGCGGCCCGGGCAGGTGACGCTTGGCCACCGGCTCGAAGTCATCGAGACACAGGATCCGCGAGAGTCGCCGTGCCACCCACCAGGGGACTTTGGGCGGCGCGTGCGGGGGCGTGCTCGCTACCGGCGCATCAGAGGTCATGGCATATCTCCTGTTATCAGCTTGCTCTACCCTCCCGAGAAGGCCGGCTTGCACCATTGAAAGCCTTCCGGAGCCGGCTTCTCGGTCCGGCGAGTCAACGCCATCGGGTCACATAAAAAAGGCGGCCCGCAGGCCGCCAATGCTTGACGATCATCCCGCTGGGTATCTGGCTTTATGCTTCGCGCTTGCCATCCACCAGGCGGCTGACGCCGGCCGGGTTGCTGTCCTTGAGGGCCTCGGGCAGCAGGGCCTCGGGCAGGTTCTGGTAGCAGACCGGACGCAGGAAGCGATAGATGGCGGCACTGCCCACCGAGGTGGTGCGCGAGTCCGAGGTCGCCGGATAGGGACCGCCGTGCACCATGGCGTGGCAGACCTCGACGCCGGTCGGCCAGCCGTTGGCCATGACGCGACCCGCCCGACGCTCGAGCACCGGCAGCAGCGCGCGAGCGGCCTCGGCATCGGCATCGTCCATCTGCAGGGTCGCCGTGAGCTGACCTTCCAGGTGTTCGGCCACCCGCTTGACCTCGGCCTGGTCGGCGCACTCGATGACCAGCGAGGTGGCACCAAAGACCTCGGCCTGCAGCGATTCGTCGGACAGGAAGTCAGCGGCGGAGGCCGCGAACAGGCCGGCCTGGCACTGGTTGTCACCGTCACCTGCCGGCCCGCGTGCGATTTCACGCGCCTTGTCATTGCTGACCAGGGCATCGACGCCCTTGTTGTAGGCGTCGTGAATGCCCGGCGTCAGCATGGTGTGCGACGCGGCACCCTGCACGGCCTCGCCGGCGGCGGCCAGGAAGTTGTCCAGTCCTTCGCCCTTCTCGGCGATGACCAGCCCGGGGTTGGTGCAGAACTGACCGGCGCCCAGGTTCAGCGAGCCGACAAAGGCCTCGCCCAGCTCGGCGGCACGCGACTGAAGCGCGGCCGGGAGCAGGAAGACCGGGTTGATCGAGCTCATCTCGGCATAGACCGGAATCGGCTCGGGACGCGACTGCGCCGCCTGTACCAGCGCCGTGCCGCCGGAGCGCGAGCCCGTGAAGCCGACCGCCTTGATACGCGCGTCGGTCACCAGGCCCTGGCCGACTTCACGGCCGGAACCATACAGCAGCGAGAACACGCCTTCCGGCAGCTTGCACTTGTGCACCGCCCTCTGGATGGCCCGACCAACCAGCTCGGACGTCCCCGGATGCGCGGAGTGGGCCTTGACCACGACCGGGCAGCCCGCGGCCAGCGCGGAGGCCGTGTCACCACCGGCGACGGAGAAGGCCAGCGGGAAGTTGGAGGCACCGAAGACAGCCACCGGCCCCAGGGCGACATGACGCTGCCGCAGGTCGACCCGCGGCATCGGCTGGCGTTCCGGCAGTGCCGGGTCGATCCGCACGTCGAGCCACTCGCCGGCCCGCACCACGCCGGCGAACAGGCGCAGCTGACCGCAGGTACGACCACGCTCGCCCTGGATACGCGCCTGCGGCAGGCCGGATTCGGCCATGGCGCGCTCGATCAGCGGCTCGCCGATGGCTTCGATCTCATCGGCAATGGCCTCGAGAAAGCTGGCCCGCTCTTCCAGGCCCGTTTCGCGATACTGATCGAAGGCCGTCCAGGCCAGATCACAGGCACGCTCGACTTCGGCCTTGCTACCCGCCGGGTATCCCGGGTCCAGACGCTCGTTGGTGGAGGGGTTCACCGCATGAATCAGTGCGCCTTCGGCCGCAACGGCCTGGGCGCCAATCAGTTGCTTGCCTTCGAGTGTCATCGTCTCTCTCCTGTCGAGGGAAGCGGTGATACCGCGCATCGCGCCGTATCACCCGGAAACAGTCGGCGGCATCGCTTCGCGCCGCCTCTGGGGTCTGGTGTCAGCGCACCAGCGCCGGGCGTTTGGGATCGAACTCCCAGCCCTTGATCAAATACTGCATGGCCATGGCATCGTCGCGCTGCGTGACGTCGAGGCGCTTGTATTTTTCGTGCGCTTCCATGAGTCGGGCATCATCCAGCTCGACACCCAGTCCCGGCGTCTTCGGTACCTGCAGCTTGCCGTCACGAATCAGGAAGGGATCGGTGGTGATGCGCTGGCCGTCCTGCCAGATCCAGTGGGTGTCGATGGCGGTGATCTCGCCCGGGCAGGCCGCCGCCACATGCGTCATCATGGCCAGGGAAATGTCGAAATGGTTGTTGCTGTGCGAACCCCAGGTCATGCCCCATTCGTTGCACAGCTCGCCGACGGCCACGGCGCCCTGCATGGTCCAGAAGTGGCAATCCGCCAGCGGGATATCCACCGAGTTCAACTGCACGGCCAGCTGCAACTGCTTGTAATCGGTGGCAATCATGTTGGTGGCGGTGGGCAGTCCGGTACGCTTCTTGAACTCTGCCATGGTCTCGCGACCGGAGAAGCCGCCTTCCTGACCACAGGGGTCCTCGGCATAGCTCAGCAGGTGCTTGACGGGATCGAGCACACGCACCGCCTCGTCGAGCCCCCAGGCGCCATTGGGGTCCAGCGTCAGGCGCGCATCGGGGAAGGCCTCATGCAGGGCACGGATGCAGTCGGCTTCGTCTTCACCACGCAGCACACCGCCCTTGAGCTTGAAGTCGCGGAAGCCGTAACGCTCATAGGCCGCCTTGGCCAGGTCGGCGACGGCATCGGGGGTCATGGCTTCGCGATAACGCACCTCGTCCCAGGCATCCACGGGATCGGTGGCACGCGGGTACGGCAGGTCCGTCTTGTCGGGATCGCCCAGCAGGAACAGATAGCCGAGCGCCTCCACTTCGTCGCGCTGACGGCCATACTGACCCAGCAGGTCGGCTACCGGCATACCCATGGCCTGCCCGAAGAGGTCGAACAGGGCCGACTCGATCGCCGTGATGACATGCACCGCGACCCGCAGGTCGAAAGTCTGGCGACCGCGCTCTTCGCGACCATTGCTGGCCAGCAGCAGACGCACACGATTCAGGGTCTGCTTGACGTCATTGACCCTCGAGCCTTCGACCAGCTCGCGACATTGCTCCAGCCCCTTGAGGATGCCGTCACTGGAGGGAATCTCGCCGACTCCGCGGTTACCGGATTCGTCCTCCAGCACCAGCACGCAGCGAATGAACCAGGGGGCATGGCCGCCGCTCAGGTTGAGCAGGAAGCCATCCTCGCCGGCCACCGGCACGATTTTCATCTGGGTAATTTTCGGAAACATGGGATATTGCCTCGTTACAATATTCAACAACGCCTCAGGTGACCGGCGCTGGATTGAAGAGCACCAGATCGTTGTACAGCCCCAGCCTGTCGGCCGCCGCCTGCTGACGCCCACTGGCCACATCGAGAATCAGGTGGAACAATTCCCAGCCCATATCCTCGATGGAAGCCTCGCCAGTGGCGATACGTCCGGCATCGAGGTCGATCAGGTCATGCCAGCGGCGCCCCAGGGTGGAATTGCTGGAGACCTTGATGACGGGTGTCATGGGGAGGTTGTAGGGCGTACCGCGGCCGGTGGTGAAGACTTGCAGGTTCATGCCCGCGGCGGCCTGCAGAGTGCCACAGATAAAGTCGCTGGCCGGCGTGGCGGCGAAGGTCAGGCCACGCTTGCGCAGGCGTTCACCCGGCCCGATGACATCGACAATCGGCGAATTCCCCGACTTGATCACCGACCCCAGGGCCTTCTCGACGATGTTGCTCAACCCGCCCTTCTTGTTGCCGGGCGAAGTATTGGCACTGCGATCGGCCTGGCCCAGGGACAGGTAATCGTCATACCAGGCCATTTGATCGACCAGCGCCTGGCCGACCTCGGCATCCACGGCACGTGGTGTCAGCAGGTGAATGGCATCGCGAACTTCCGTGACTTCGGAAAACATCACGCTGCCACCGGCACGGACGATGAGATCCGTCGCGAAACCCACCGCAGGATTGGCCGTCAGACCGGAGAAGGCATCGCTGCCCCCGCACTGCATGCCCACCACCAGATCCGACACCGGGCAGGTCTCGCGCTGACGCTGGTTCAGCCGCTCGAGATGGCGCTCGGCCATGGCCATGATGCCTTCGACCATATCGGCAAAGCTTTCGAAGGACTCATCCTGCAGGCTCAGCACATTGGCCTGCGGATCCGCCGCTTCGGTGTTCTGATAGATCTTGACCGGCTGGTCATCGACAAGAGTGGAAGGCTGAAGCTTCTCGCAGCCCAGGCCGATGACCATCACTTCATCGCCGAAGTTGGGGTTGCGGGCCAGGTTCTTGAGCGTGCGAATCGGCACCACGGCAGCCGGCGCATTGATGGCCACGCCGCAACCATAGCTGTGGTTCAGTCCTACCACATCCTCGACATTCGGGAAGCGGGGCAACAGCTCCTTCTTGATGCGCTGCACCACCTGGTCCACGACGCCGGATACACACTGCACACTGGTCGTGATACCCAGGACATTCTTGGTACCGACACTGCCGTCCGTGTTGCGAAAGCCCTCGAAGGTATACCCTTCCAGCGCCTCGGTGGCGGGGGCCGGTCGTGTCGCCAGCGGCAGATCATCGAGCCCGGGCGGGATCGGCATGTGCAGGTTATCCTCGCTGACATGCCCCCCGCTGGGGATCGACACCATGGCCGTGCCGATGACTTCGCCATAGCGAATGACCCTGCCACCCTGAGCGATGTCCTCCAGGGCCACCTTGTGGCCCTGGGGAACATGGCCCTGCAGCACCAGTCCATCATCCAGGCGTTCCCCCGCCGCGAGCCCGCCTTGCCCGACCACGACCGCGACGTTATCGCCGGGATGGATACGAATCACCTTGGGCGGCTTGGTTTGCTGTGCCATAGTCAATCCTCGACAGACTTCGAAAGCGTCATGCGGACGCTTCTTGACGCTGTTTCCTGCGACTCTGGATACCCATGTAGATGGAGAAGGCGACGGATGCGGCAATCATCAGCCAGAGCACGACAGCGATGGGACTCTTGGTGAAAAAGATCGAATAATTGCCAAAGGACTCCAGGCTCTTGACGAAGTAGACTTCCGCCTGACTGCCCAGGATGAAGCCGATGATCAGGGGAGCCACCTCGAGCCCTACCTTCTGAATGAGATAGCCCAGCACACCGAATATCAGCAGCGTCCACACATCGAACATGATGCCGTAATTGATCGCATAGGCCCCGACCACACACATCATGACGATGATGGGATACAGGATGTACTTGGGTACCAGTACCACCTTGGCAATGTGCTTGATGGCATAGAACATCAAAAAGAACATCACGATGTTGGCAAACACCAGTGCTGTCATCATGATGTACCAGGTATCGGTATTTTCCGGAATGAACAGCGGCCCCACCTGAATGCCCTGCAGGGTAAATGCCCCGATAAGAACGGCCGTCGTCGAATCCCCAGGAATGCCCAGGGACAGCAGCGGAATCAGCGCACCACCGGTGAGCGCATTGTTGGCGGACTCGGATGCGATCAGTCCCTGAGGCGCCCCCTTGCCCATTTCACTGGACTCGCGCGACAGGTTTTTTTCCTGGGTATAGGCCAGTACGGAGGCTGCACTGCCGCCGACACCAGGCAACATCCCGACGAAGGTGCCAATGAAGGAAGAGCGGACCAGGTTGGTCAAGCGCCCCCTGAAAATCGAGAAGGAAAAGCCGCTGCCCGTGCCCATCTTGATCTTCTGCCCGGCCAGGCCGCTTTTCACGCCTTCTTCCGCTTCCAGCAGGATCGTGGCAATACCGAAGATGCCGATCAGTACCGGCAGCAGGGAAAAGCCCTCGAAAAGGTAGGGCTCGAGAAAGTCAACCATCAGGCGCGTCTTGCCATTCCCGCCATCCGTGATGCTGTAGGTCCCGATCAGGCTCAGCCAGATGCCCAGCACACCACTGAAGATACCCACCAGCATGTTACGCGACATGGAAGCAATGACTGTCAGGGCGAGCAGAATGATCAGGAATTTCTCGACATAGGAAAACTTGATGGAAAACTCGGCCAGCAGCGGCGCAAACAGGAAGAGGATGGCGGCACTGATCAGCCCTCCGACCACGGAGGCCACGACACTGACCCTCAGGGCGCGTTCGCCCTCGCCCTTCTGGGCCATCGGGTAACCATCGAAGGTGGTCGTGATCGAGGACGGTGTGCCCGGAATATTGAGCAGTACGGCAGGTACCATGCCCCCCGAAATGCCGCCGACATAGAGGCCGAGCAGCAATGCAAGCCCGTGATGCAGGCCCAGCGCATAGGTCAGAGGCAGGCAGACGGCAACCGCCATGGTCGCGGTCATCCCCGGTATGGAACCGAAGATGATGCCGACGAGCGCTCCCATCCCTGCCAGCAGAAAGAAGGTAAAATCCAGTACCGATAGTATATCGAGCATGACGAAAGACTCCGCTACGGCAGGGTGATCTGGAACAGCTTGGCCAGAACGAACCAGGCCAGACTGGGTGCCACAACGGCATTGATGGCAGCAGTGATGACTTTACGTCGCGTCCTGGTGTGCATGTACATCAATGACATCAGGAAAACGAATACGATTGACACAAAAAGGAACCCGTACCCTGTGTAGGGAAACATGTTCCCGATAACTGACATCATGTGAAAGTAGACGGCTATCAGCGCCAATGAACCAAAGAAACGAAACTTGTCCATGGTCTCACCCAGGATGGGTAACGTTTTCTCACCACGCTTGACAGCCAAAAGAAACGGAATGGTATGAACCACCAGTATGATGACAAACAAGACCGCGATCACCCAGTGAATGATACGCGGAAAAAACAAATGAGATGTCTCGAAGTTGATCGAGACATCAAGCAGGGATGTCAGTCCCGATTCCATAGTGCCTCCAGAAAAGGCATTCGTTTGGGCATCTAAAAGGCATGGACGTCCAGGAACCAGGCCGGCGGATGTATCCGCCGGCCGTGTTGCTTACTGGATGTTGGTGATGATGTCCTCGTAAACGGACATCTTGTCCTTCAAGTACTCTTCCGCTTCATCCGAAGGCTTGAAGTTGGGAATGAAGAAAGAGTTCTTCTGAGTCTCCTGAATCTCACCTTCCTCATAGATTTCGGCCAGGGCTTCATCGATCTGATCGACGATGGCCGGATCCATGTCCTTGTTGTAAAGGAAGAAGAATTCCTTATCGAAGGTGAAGTTTTCATCACCCATGGTGACATTCACATTGGGCTCGACATACTCGAGGAGCTGCTCGCGGGTCGTCTTGCCAAGGCCTTCTTCAGGAGCCTGTTCGATGGTGCCTTTCCGTGCGGTCAACCAGACGAAGCGCATCGCTTTCTGGTCGTCTTCCGGCAGGCGCGTGTACTGCTCGTTGGCCTGCACGGTGCCGTTGATCAGGTCCGCCTGGTCATCGAACAACTGCTGGTTCTTGTCAGCCTGAGAGCCCGTGTTCACCGCGACGATATTGTCTTCCATGCCCGGGTGCTCGATCGACACCGCGTTCTTCAGGGCACTGAAACCGATCTCGGAAACCCCGCCCGGCTGAATGGCCACGCGAATTTCCTCACCATTGCCGGCGGCTTCGATGATCTCGTTCAGGTTCTCATAGGGAGAGTCCTTCGGCACCAGATAGGCATTGCCCGGGTTGATCGCAACCGTCGGCCCGATGGTGTACTTGTCGAAGATATTGTCATATCCCTCGACACCATACAGATAGCCCAGGTAGGACTGATCATGGAAGATCATCAGGGTGTTGCCGCGCGAATCACGATCCAGGAACCGGAAGGCCGAGCTGGCACCAACGGCATCCACCTTCATGTTCAGGTCCAGCTTCTCGGCGAGCGCGTCGACGACAATGCTGGAGTTCTGATAGGTATCACCACCCGTGGAGGTGGAGCCGATCACGACACGAACGTTGCCACGAAGTGGACCATCGGCAGCCATGGCGGCAGCACTGCTGAAGGCCATCCCGGCCACCAGAACGGAGGTTCCCAGGGTCTTGGTAAAGCTTGGCATGCTCATTCGTTCACCTCTTCACTATCTTTGTTGAGTATCGGTGAGGTACGGACTCAGAAGCTCTTGGCTTTCTCGATCAACGCTTCCAGTTTTGCCCGCTCATCATCATTGGGCATTTCCAGCGGAGCGCGCACGCTGCCGGAAGGGCGACCAATGATGTCGGTGCCCGCCTTGATCAGACTGACGGCGTATCCCGCCTTGTTATCGCGTAGATCGACAAAGGGCAGGAAAAACTCCCGCGAGATGCGACGCACTGTCTCGGTATCGCCACCGCGCAGTGCCTTGTAGAAGGTCACGGCCATATCCGGTACAAAATTGAATACGGCGCTGGAATAAGTATTCACGCCCATGGCCAGGTAGGCCTCGGCGATGATTTCGGCCGTCGGCACACCGCCGACATAGGCCAGGCGGTCGCCCACGGTCTTGATGACCCGATTGAGGGCCTGCATGTCGCCCTTGCCATCCTTGAGCCCCACCAGGTTCGGGCAGGCTTCCGCCAGGCGCTGGACTGAGGCCGGGCTCAACACCCCATTACCACGGTTGTAGTAAATCACGCTGATCGCGGTGGCGTCACAGATCTGACGGGCGTAAGCCACCAGGCCATCCTGAGGGCATTCGGTCAGATACGGCGGCATCAGCAGGATGCCGTCGGCCCCCTCTTCCTCGGCGATGCGGGCGAAGTTGCTGCCCGTCGCCACACTGAGTCCGGCGCTGGCGATCACCGGCAGCTTGCCATCGACCGTCCTGACGGCCAGGCGGACGATCTCCCGGAACTCTTCCTGGGACAGGTTGAAGAACTCGCCCGTACCGCCGGCGACGAACACCGCCGAGATTTCATGGCTGATGAACCACTCCAGACGCTGACGATAGCTCTCGGCATCAAAACGCCCCTGCTCATCGAAATCAGTCACGGGGAAGGACAGCAGTCCGTCACTGATCGCCTGTTTGACATCTTCGTGCTTATAGATCACCGGATCGCCCTCTTGTTCGTCCAGGACAAGGTGAAGGCTGTGACTCAACCTTCATGTCATACATCATACAAATAAGTTAGATGGCCGGGCGGGCTCAGGCAATACGCCGAAGGTCGCATCTAGACCAAAGTATGACGACCGCCCGCTGGCAACGAGAGCGTCAGGCGCTGACGACCCACGAAGCGCTGCGAACCGCCACTCCCGTTGCCCATCCCGGTGTCACGGCTCAGACGGCCGTGACGGCCTGCTCGCCCGCCAGGACCCGGTTGACGTTTTCGACGGCCAGGTCGCACATGGCATTGCGGGTCTGAAACGTGGCAGACCCGATGTGCGGCAGGCAGATGACATTGGACAAGCCCATCAAGGGCGAGTCAGCGGGCAATGGCTCTTGCTCGAAGACATCGAGGCCGGCGTAGTACAGGCTGCCATCCTGCAGGCAGGCGGCCAGTTCGTCCTCGCGCACCACCCTGCCGCGCGAGATGTTGACGAAGATGGCCCGGGGCCGGGTCATGGCAAGGTAATGGCGACCGATCAGTCCTTCGGTCTCGGCGGTCAAGGGGATGGTGACGCAGATGAAGTCACTCTCGCGGAACAGCTGCTCGAGTTCGACCTGCCGGGCTCCCAGAGCGGACTCCACGTCCGGCCTGGCCGAGCGATTGTAATAGCTCACCGACATGCCGAAGCCATCACGCCCCCGCCTGGCCACCGCCTGGCCGATACGCCCCATGCCGACGACTCCCAGCGTCTTGCCGTGAATGTCGACACCGAAGTGCCGGCGCGACAGTGAGGCCTTCCACTCATGATTCTCGACCATGTCGCGCATTTCCCCGGCACGACGCGCCGCCATCATCATCAGCATGAAGCCCGTATCCGCCGTGGATTCGGTCAGCACATCCGGCGTATTGGTCAGCACGATGCCGCGCTGGCGCATGGCCTCGACGGGATAACTGTCGACGCCGACGGAGACACTGGCCACCACCTTCAGCCTGGGCGCCGCCTCCAGGAGTTCCTCGGTGAACCTGATGCCGGACCCGACATAGGCATCGGCTTGACTCAACGCCGCCCTGAAAGCCGTCATGTCTTCTTGCGTCGTGACGCGCGTAAAGTGCGTCAGATCGAACCGCTCGGCCAGTTGCTCGACGAGCTCCGGATACAACTCATGCACCACCACCAGTTTTTGGCTAGACACCACGCCACCTCACATCACGGATAGAAAAACAGGTCATCATTTCCCTGCGCGAGTCCTCGACAACACGAGACGCCCTCGGCTTCCTGCGCAGGTCACGAGCCTCACTTATTGTCATATGTCATACAATATGCTCAGGGTAGCATGCAATCGCTCTATCCATGCGGCGCCACTCCAGGCCCACCAACGTGCTCGGGTCTCGGTACGGCCACCCTCGCTCGTGCAGGGACCCGGCCGTGCCGGGTTGACTGGTAAAAGCCGTTTGACGCCGGCACCATAGCCACCTCTGGCCTTCTTCTTTGCCCCCTTCAGGACCCCGGCATGTCATTGACGCAGCTTTTCCTCTCCACACTGGACATCACCCTGCCGGTCTTTGCCATGGTGTTCATCGGCGTTGGCCTGAAGCGGCTGGGCTGGATCGACCGGGCTTTCGTCAACACCGCCTCCCGGCTGGTCTTTCATGGCACCCTGCCGACGCTGATCTTTCTGAGCCTGATCGGGACGGATCTGGACAGCACCCTGGATCCCTGGCTGCTGCTGTTCTTCGCACTGGCGACGCTGGCCAGCTTCCTGATCAGTTGGGGCTGGGCGGCCTGTCGGGTGCCCAGGCATCAGCGCGGGGTCTATGTGCAGGGTGCCTTTCGCGGCAATTGCGGTATCGTCGGCCTGGCGCTGGCCCACGGCATGTATGGCGAGGCCGGCGTGTCCCTGGGCGGGCTGCTGCTCGGCGTGGTCATCCTGACCTACAATATCCTGTCCGTCGTGATACTCAGCATCTACCGGCCACATGGCGGAGGATCGCGCCATGCCCAATGGCGCAGCATCGCCGGACACATTGGCAAGAACCCCCTGATCCTGGCGGTCCTGGGGGCCACACCACTGGCGATTCTGGAGGTCGAACTGCCGACGTGGCTGGCCACCAGCGGCGATTACTTTGCCTCGCTGACCCTGCCTCTGGCGCTGATCTGCATCGGGGCCACGCTGTCGACGCGCGCGCTGAAGAGGAGTTATGTCGCCGCACTGGGCGCCAGCCTGTGGAAGATGGTCGGCATCCCGATACTGGCGACCGCCATGGCCTGGTGGGTCGGCTTCGAAGGGCGCGAGCTGGGCGTCATGTTCCTGTTCTTCGCCAGTCCCACGGCGGCCGCGGCTTTCGTGATGGCCAAGGCCATGGGCGGTGATGAAACCCTCACCGCCAACATCATTGCCCTGACCACCCTGATGGCCAGTATCACGGTGACGGCGGGTGTGTTCATGCTGCGTATCGCCGGCCTGATCTAGGCTTTGTCTGAAAACTGACTGCGCTCGGCTATACGGCGTTAAAAATCAGCTCAACATGCTCATTTACAACTCTCGTAAACTCCGCTTTTTCGCTGATTTTTGCCTTGTCTATCCTTCGCTCGTCGACTTTTCAGACAAAGCCTGGTTAGAGAGAGGGAGCCGCGTCAGGTCAGGCGGTCAGATCAGCGGGCGTGATGAGGCCTGCCAGGCGTGCACAGCCGGCTGCCGGCACCTCGGTCGTGAGTTCGGCGATGGCGGCGGTCGGCAAGCCCAGGCCATGCTCGCTGCGTCCTTCCACCAGCAGGCCGGTCAGGGCACCGACCAGCGGCATGTGGCTGACCAGCAGGCAGGGACCACTCGGATCGGCCTCGAGCAGCCAGTCGAGCACGGCGTCGGGGGCATCGTCCGGCGTCAGCAGCGGCAGGGTTTCGATCGCCACGCCCAGGGCCTCTGCCACAGGGCCGGCGGTCTGCTGTGCCCGCCGGTAAGGGCTGACCAGCAGCCGCAAGCGGGCGAGATCCAGGTCCTGACGCCCGGCCAGCCACTCCGCCATGCGGGCGGCTTCACGGTGCCCCGTCGCGGTCAGCTCGCGTTCGCTGTCCGGTCGCCCTGCCCCGGCTTCGCCGTGGCGCATGATCAACAGGGTTTCAGCCATCATTGTGTCCCGAGTCGCGGTGATCCTGCTGCACATTCTCGCGCGGCAGAACGAATTCCACATCGCTGCTCTGCTCACCCTGCATCAGCAGGCGCGCCATGTCACGGGCCGGCACATCCCGAAAGAGCACCTGATAGAGTCCCTCGGCCAACGGCATGTAGACGCCTTCCTGATGCGCCATGTCACGCACCAGGCGCACGGTGTTGACGCCTTCCGCCACCTGGCCGAGCGCCTCCACGGCCTCATCCAGGCTGCGCCCCTCGCCGAGCGCGAAACCGACCCGATAGTTGCGCGACAGGCTCGAGGAGCAGGTCACGATCAGATCGCCGACCCCGGCGAGCCCGAGAAAGGTCATCGGATTGGCGCCCTGCGCCACCGCGAAGCGGCTCATCTCCGCCAGGGCACGCGTCATCAGCATGCTGCGGGTGTTTTCGCCCATGCCCAGCGCCGCGGCCATGCCGGCGGCAATGGCATAGATGTTCTTCAGGGCACCACCGAGCTCCACGCCGTAGCGGTCATTGCTGGCGTAGACACGGAAGTAGTCACAACCCAGCGCGGTCTGCACGCGGGTGCGTGTCAAGGGGTCATGGCTGGCGATGACCGAGGCCGTCAACTGATGCTGGGCGACCTCCGAGGCCAGGTTCGGCCCCGAGAGCACGCCGATATGCTGGCCATCCGTCTCCTCTTCGAGAATCCGGCTCATCAGCTTGAAGCCATCTTCCTGAATGCCCTTGGTGGTACTGACCAGGATGCACTCGGGCTCGAGCCAGGGGCGCGCCTGACGCACCACATCACGAAAGCCCTTGGAGGGAATGGCCACCAGCACCAGCCCCGCCCCCTGCAACGCCTCAGCGAGCTGAGTGTGGGCTACCACGGCGGGGTTGATGGCGAAGTCGGGCAGGTAGCGGCCATTGCGATGCTCGCGGTTGATCTGAGCGGCGAGTTCGGCATCGCGCAGCCACTGTCGCACCTCGAAGCCATTATCGGCTGCGATGCTGGCCAGGGCGGTGCCGAAGCTGCCGCCGCCCAGCACCGCTACCCTGTTGTGCTCATCGGACATGATCGCCCCGTGCAAGAGAATGTTGGCAGGATTGTAACCAAAAACGCCCCGAGTCGGGGCGTTGGATACAGCAACGAAACGGGCCGGCCCAGCCGGCCCGGGGCTCATTCCACCAGGGGAACCAGCGAATCGATGCTGGACCGCGCATCGCCGTAGAGCATGCGCGTGTTCTCCTTGAAGAACAACGGGTTCTCGATGCCCGAGTAGCCGGTACCCTGCCCGCGCTTGCAGACAATGACCTGCTTGGATTCCCAGACCCGCAGCACCGGCATGCCGGCAATGGGGCTGTTGGGGTCTTCCTGGGCGGCCGGATTGACGATGTCGTTGGAGCCGATGACGATCACCACATCGGTCTCGGCAAAGTCATCGTTGATCTCGTCCATCTCGAGGACGATGTCATAGGGCACCTTGGCCTCGGCCAGCAGGACGTTCATGTGACCGGGCAGACGACCGGCGACCGGGTGAATGCCGAACAGCACTTCCTTGCCGGCACTACGCAGCTTGCGCGTCAATTCACTGACGGCATTCTGTGCCTGGGCCACCGCCATGCCGTACCCCGGCACGATGACGACACGGTCGGCATCGTTCAGGGCACTGGCGACGCCATTGACATCGATGGCGACCTGCTCGCCCTCGATCTCGGCCGCCGGCCCTTGAGAACCACCGAAGCCACCCAGGATCACGTTGACGAAGTTGCGGTTCATCGCCTTGCACATGATGTAGGACAGGATGGCCCCCGAGGAGCCCACCAGAGCACCGGTGACGATCAACAGATCATTGGAGAGCGTGAAGCCGATGGCCGCCGCCGCCCAGCCGGAATAGCTGTTGAGCATGGAGACCACCACCGGCATGTCGGCACCGCCGATGCCCATGATCAGGTGATAGCCGATGAACAGCGCCAGCGCCGCCAGCACCAGCAGCGTCCAGAAGCCGGCACCATTGAGGTAAAGCACCGCCAGCAGCAGGGACAGCGCGGCGGCACCGGCATTCAGCCAATGACCACCCGGCAGCTGGCGTGGCTTGCCATCCACCTTGCCGGCCAGCTTGCCGAAGGCGATCACCGAGCCGGTAAAGGTCACCGCACCGATGAAGACGCCGAGCACGACCTCGATCTGCAGGAAGGTCAGCTCCGCCGGCGTCTTTTCCGCCACCAGGGCGGCAAAGGCCGAAAAGCCCTCGCTGCCGCCTTCCGCGGCCAGCACGCGGCGCCGCTCCAGGTCGGCATTGAAGCCGACGAAGACCGCCGCCAGGCCGACAAAGCTGTGCAGTGCCGCCACCAGCTGCGGCATTTCGGTCATGTCGACCTTCTTCGCCAGGTAGACACCGGCCACGGCGCCGATGATCATCATCGGCACCATCCACCAGTAACCGCCGATACCCGGTCCGAAGGCAGTAAACACTACCGCCACGGCCATGCCGACGATGCCGTACCACACCGCCCGCTTGGCCTTTTCCTGATTGCTCAAGCCCCCCAGCGAGAGGATGAACAGTACACTTGCCGCGATCGCCGCCGCGGACACGAATCCTTGACTCAACATGGTGTCTCTCCGCGGCTCATGACTTCTGGAACATGGCCAGCATCCGGCGTGTCACCAGGAAGCCGCCCACGATATTGATGGTGGCAATCAGGACCGATATCGCCGCCAGCAGCCCGACCAGGATGCTACCCGAGCCGATCTGCAGTATCGCCCCCAGCACGATGATGCCGGAAATGGCATTGGTCACCGCCATGAGCGGTGTGTGCAGGGAGTGGCTCACGCCCCAGATCACCTGGAAGCCGACGAAGCACGCCAGCACGAAGACGATGAAGTGCTGCATGAAGGATGGCGGTGCCACCTGGCCCAGCAACAGCATCAGCGCCCCGCCCACGGCCAGCATGCCGACCTGACGCTTGGTCTGGCTGACAAAGGAGGCATGTTCCGCCGCCTTCTTCTCTTCCGGCGTGGGCTCCTTTTCCTTGGGCTTGGGCTTGGCCGCGCCGATCGCCTGAACCTTGGGCGGCGGCGGCGGGAAGGTGATCTCGCCCTGGTAGGCCACCGTCGAGCCACGAATGACATCGTCTTCCATGTCGTGATTCAGCTGACCATCCTTCTCGGGCGTGAGATCGGTGATCATGTGGCGGATGTTGGTGGCATACAGCAGCGAGGCCTGGGTGGCCATGCGCGACGGGAAATCGGTGTAACCGACGATGACCACGCCGTTATCCGTCACGATGCGCTGATCCGGCTCGGTCAGGTCGCAGTTGCCGCCCCGCTCGGCGGCCAGGTCGACGATCACCGACCCCGGCTTCATGGACTTGACCATGTCTTCCAGCCACAGCTTCGGCGCCGGCTTGCCGGGAATCAGCGCCGTGGTGATGACGATATCGACATCCGCGGCCTGTTCACGGAACAACGCCAGCTGTTTCTCGCGAAACTCCGGGCTGGAAGGCTTGGCATAGCCCCCGCTTTCCGAGCCGTCCTCGGCATTGTCGAAATCGAGGAACAGGAACTCGGCCCCCATCGACTCGATCTGCTCGGAGACCTCGGGACGCACGTCGAAGGCGCGCACCACGGCCCCGAGACTCGTCGCCGTGCCGATGGCCGCCAGGCCCGCGACGCCGGCACCGACCACCAGCACCTTGGCCGGCGGCACCTTGCCCGCGGCGGTCACCTGGCCGGTAAAGAAGCGCCCGAACTGGTTGCCCGCCTCGATCACCGCGCGATAGCCGGCGATATTGGCCGTGGACGACAACGCATCCATCTTCTGGGCCCGCGAGATGCGCGGCACCATGTCCATGGCGATGACATTGGCGCCGGTGGCCCGGCAACGTTCCAGCAGCTCCTCGTTCTGGGCCGGCCAGAAAAACGAGATCAGCGTCTGTTCCTGTCGCAGACGAGCGGCCTCGGCCTCGGAAGGTTCGCGGACCTTGATGACCACATCCGCCGCCTGCCAGAGCGCTTCGGCGCCCTCGATGACTTCCACGCCAGCGTCACGGTAGGCCGCATCATCAAAGCCTGCCGCCGTGCCAGCGCCCGTTTCTATCAAACATTCGTGTCCAAGCTTCTGGAGATGCTGAGCGCTCTCGGGGGTCAACGCGACACGCGCTTCCCCTGCAGCGGACTCCTTGGGTGCACCAATCTTCACGTTGGATCTCCCCCTTGCAGGTTTATCGTTATTCACGACTCGAGCCGGCTATCAATACCTGAGTTGGAAATCTTTCTCAAGGCGCATGCCGTCGAGACCATTGCCGAAGGCGTATCCGGATGCGTCCGAAAGCACCGGCCCGACACGACTCGACCCCGCCGAAGCGGGGTCGAGAAAGACGCAGAAAATTTCGCGCTGACGTGGACGTCAAGCACTCAACAGCGTATTGAGACGCTTGACGTAAGCTGCCGGGTCATCGAGGTGACCGCCCTCGGCAATCACGGCCTGATCGAGCAGGATGCGCGAGAGGTCATTGAAGCCCTCTCCCTCGGCCCCTTCCAGGCGCGCGACCAGGGCGTGCTCCGGATTGAGCTCGAGAATCGGCTTGACCTCCGGCATGGGCTGACCGGCGGCTTCCATGATGCGGCGCATCTGATAGCCCATCTCATGCTCGGGCAGCACCACGCAGGCCGGGGAATCGGTCAGGCGATGCGTCACGCGGACTTCCTGGACATCACCGCCCAGCGCGTCCTGGACCCGCTTGACCAGGTCTTCCTTGGCCTTGGCGGTTTCTTCCTGGGCCTTCTTCTCGTCCTCGTCCTCGACTTCCCCGAGGTCGAGATCGCCCTTGGCCACGTCGACGAAGGACTTGCCTTCGAACTCGGTCAGGTGGCTCATCAACCACTCGTCGATACGGTCGTGGAGCAGCAGCACCTCGACGCCCTTCTTGCGGAAGATCTCCAGATGCGGGCTATTCTTGGTGGCATTGAAGCCGTCGGCGACGATGTAGTAGATCTTCTCCTGACCTTCCTTCATGCGCCCGATATAGTCGGCCAGTGACTGATCCTGGGTGGCGCTGTCGGTATGGGTGGTGGAGAAGCGCAGCAGGCCGGCGATCTTCTCGCGATTGGCATGATCCTCGGCCGGCCCTTC
Source organism: Halomonas sabkhae (assembly GCF_030409265.1). Taxonomy (NCBI): domain Bacteria; kingdom Pseudomonadati; phylum Pseudomonadota; class Gammaproteobacteria; order Oceanospirillales; family Halomonadaceae; genus Halomonas; species Halomonas sabkhae. The sequence continues at coordinate 4,173 of NZ_JAUFPM010000017.1, read as the reverse complement.
CTTGAGCACGCTGCCGAAGGTGTTCCAGAAGGTCTGGTAGGCCTCGTCGTCCTTGGCCAACTTCTTGAGCATGTCCAGGGAACGCTTGGTCAGGGCCGACTTGATCTTGTCGACCTGCGGGTCCTGCTGCAGCAGTTCACGGGAGACGTTGAGCGACAGGTCGCGGGTATCCAGCACGCCCTTGATGAAGCGCAGATAGAGCGGCAGGAACTGCTCGGCGTCATCCATGATGAAGACGCGCTGCACGTAGAGCTTGACGCCACGCGCGCCGTCACGCTCGTAGAGGTCGAAGGGCGCACGTCCCGGCACATAGAGCAGGCTGGTGTACTCGAGCTTGCCCTCGACCTTGTTGTGACTCCAGGTCAGCGGGTCGGAGAAGTCATGGGCGACATGCTTGTAGAACGCCTTGTACTCCTCGTCCTCGATGTCCGTCTTGGGACGCACCCAGAGCGCGGTGGCCTCGTTGACGGTTTCCCAGGTCGTGACCTCGCTGCCCTCGATCTCGTTGCCTTCGTCATCGCGGGCATTCTCGGTCTTCGGCATGCGCACCGGCACATCGATGTGATCGGAATACTTGCGCACCAGGTTCTGGATACGGAAGTCGTCGGCGAAATCCTTGGCGTCTTCCTTGAGGTGCAGGATGATCTCGGTGCCGTGGCGCTCGAGCTCGATGTCCGCGACGCTGAACTCGCCCTCGCCCTGTGAACGCCATTCGACGCCTTCACTGTGGTCCGTCCCCGCCTTGCGGGTGCGCACCGTGACGTCATCGGCGACGATGAAGCCGGAGTAGAAACCAACACCGAACTGACCGATCAGCTTGGCATCCTTCTGCTGTTCACCCGAGAGCTGCTTGAGGAACTCGGACGTGCCACTGCGGGCGATGGTGCCGAGGTTCTCGATGACCTCGTCACGATTCATGCCGATGCCGTTGTCACGCAGCGTGATGGTGCCGGCCTGTTGATCATGCTCGATCTCGATGCGCAGCTCGCTGTCGCCCTCGAAGATGGCATCATTGTCCAGTGCTTCGTAACGCAGTTTGTCGCAGGCATCGGCCGCGTTGGAAACCAGCTCGCGCAGGAAGATTTCCCTGTTCGAATACAGGGAATTGATCATCAGGTGAAGCAGTTGCTTGACTTCGGTCTGGAAACCCAGGGTTTCCTCGTGGGTGGCAGTGGTCATCGATTTCGGACCCCTTTCTCGACGTGTCAGTGACGGTGGCGGCAACCACCAATGGCGTTATGTCGTCGATATGGGGACCGCCGTGTGTTTTTCAAGCGTCACACTGCCTTCAGTCGGCGTCTTCATCCAGCAGCCGGGCCTCATCCTCGCCATGCTTCCAGCGCCGATAGGCTTCCAGGGCACGATCCACGCGGGTCAGCAACCAGCCGACCACCACCACGTCATCGACCACGCCGATCAGCATCAGGAAATCCGGAATCAGATCCAGCGGCGAGACCAGATAGGCCAGCGCCGCCAGCATCCAGCCGATCGCCGACCAGGGCACCGGACGGTAGCGACCGCGCAGCACGTCGGCCAGCATCGGCACGAACAGGCTCAGGGCTCGCCGCATGCGTCCCAGCACACGAGAACGCTGTTTGAGGCGCTGAAACAACGCCAACCCCTTGAATCCAGCCATCACCCCTCCTGAAAAAATGCCGCAACGCCGCCGGATTGCCTATCCAGGCTCTCCACCAGGCGCTAGGATACTCTCGATGGCATGACCTCGTCTTGTCGACCACATTGTCGAGCGCGCGCCTTGTTGGCAAGATCACTGGCGTGACTCACCCATGATCGGCCAGGGAAACACTGCGTAAGGGAAACACTGCTTAAATGCCTGTGCATGCAAATCGCTGCGTTGCGCGGTGCGCGAAAGCTCGCCTAACGATCTGTTATGTCTCACTTTCTGTGCTCCGTGCGCCTTGCGTGACCCACAAGGACGTGGGAAATGCGATGGCCCGCCGGGAGCGGGCCTAGCCTTCACTATGCTCGGCTATTTATTCAGCGTTTCCTAAAGGCCGACGAAACAGCGAGAACCTCTGATGCTTCGCTCTTCCCCCCTTGTTTCCTGGAAGTCCCTGCTCGCGGCCGCCCTGCTGTGGCTGCCGATCACCGTCCAGGCCAGTGACCGGGCGATGCATGACGCCCTGGAAGCGGCACGGGATCAACAGTGGCAGGCCATTGACCAGGCAGCCGTCGACCAGCATGTGCTGGCCGGCTATGTCGAGTACCACCGACTCAAGGCCAGCCTGCCTCGGGCCGCGCCGGAGCGCGTGCTGCAATACATCGACGCCCACCGGGACTCACCGCTGGCCGACTGGATGCGCGGTCAGGCCATTTCGGCCTATGGCGAGGCGGGCCGCTATGATCGACTGCGGGCAGTCGCCCAGGGGGTGCCCGAGAGTACCGAACGCCAGTGCCATTACTACGCTGCCCTGCTGAGCACCCAGCCCGCCGAAGCCGCCAGGGGCGGCCGCGAACTGTGGAAGGTGGGACGCTCTCAGCCGGAAGCCTGCAACCCGCTCTTCAATACCCTGCGTACACGCGGCGACATCGGCCCGCCGGAAACCTGGGAACGCATGATGCTGGCCTGGCAAAACGGCGAGAGCGGCATGGTGAGCTACCTCGGCCGCCAGCTCGGCCCCGCCTGGAACAAGGGCCAGGCCATCATGGAGCGGCTGCAATCCGACTACTCCGCCATTACCCGTGTGCCCACCTGCATCGGACCGGACTGCCGCGGTAGCGGCGCCCTCTACGCCGCCGCCATGCACGGCTTCACCCGGGCCGATACCGAAGCCGCGCTGGAAGCCTGGCGCAAGATCTCGCCGCATCTGTCCATCGCCTCACAGCACCGCCGCGCCATCGAGCACGACCTGGTGTTCTACTCGCTGGTACGCGATATCCGGCAGAACCGTGGCTGGGTCGATGACATCATGCCGCGCCTGGCCGATGCCGAGCTTCTGGAACTGCGCACTCGTGTGGCACTCGGCGACCGCGACTGGCAGGGCGTCATCGGCTGGATCGAAGGCATGGAGGCCGAGCAGCGTGACAAGGCACGCTGGCAGTACTGGCTGGGGCGCGCCCATGCCCAGGTGGGCAATGGCAGTGCCTCGCAGGCCGCCTATCAGCACGCCGCCACCGAGCGCGACTTCTATGGCTTCGCGGCTGCCGACCGCCTCGGTCAACCCTATGCATTGAGCATGGCCTCGACCCAGGTCGATCCGGCCGTACGGGACCGCGTGAGCCACTCAGCAGTCGTGGAACGCACCGAAGCCCTGCTGCGTATCGATGAACCCGGCCTGGCCGCCAGCGAGTGGTACACCGCCGCCACCCGTGCCAGCGAGAGCGAAGCCCGGGCCATGGCCGACTATGCCCAGCGCCGGGGCTGGTATGCGCGCCTGGTGCAGACCACCATCGCCGCCGAACTCTGGGATGCTCTGCCGTGGCGCTTCCCGGAGGCCTATCGCGACCAGTTCATGCGCTGGGGGCAGCAGACCGGCGTCGACCCCTATATGCTGATGGGCATTGCGCGTCGCGAGAGTGCCTACAACCCCGACGCCCTGTCATCCGCCGGCGCGCGAGGGCTCATGCAGCTGATGCCGGGGACCGCTGCCAACGTCAGTCGTCAGCTGGGCCTGGCCGACCCCGGACCCTACGGAGTGCTCGACCCGGCGACCAATATCCGCCTGGGCAGCACCTACATCCGCGACATGATCCAGCGTTACAGCGGCAACCGCCTGGCCGCCGCCGCCGCCTACAACGCCGGCCCGCACCGGGTGGACCGTTGGCTGCGCGACAACCCGTCACAGGAATTCGACCTCTTCGTCGAAAGCATCCCCTTCCATGAAACGCGCGCCTATGTGCAGGCGGTGATGACCTACCGGGTGATCTTCGAAAGCCTGGCCAACGGCGGAGATACGCGAGGCGTGGCCCTGCTCACCCCGGCGGAACGCCAGGGACGCTACGACGGCACCCTGCAGGCGAGGAACTGACCCCGGAGTTGCCGTCTCCGGCGACACCAGAAACCTGAAGTCATGAACTTGAAGAGGGAAGAACGCGGCTATCGCCGCTTGAAGAAGGAAGAAAGCTCCCCCCGAAGTGTACGGACTGGCGGTGCTATGCCCCCGATTTTGTAGACACCTCCCTTTACACTACGAGGTGAGGTGTCATGATTCT